>NZ_CP129111.1:3000000-3300000 GCF_030407165.1 Fontisubflavum oceani | reverse complement strand
AAACGTTTCAACGCAACTTTGATGTTGCGGGTGCCAAGCTCCACATCACCGTCGAGGTTTTTGAAGTCGCGCTTGTCCCAGACCTTGACGGCGCGACGATGGCGCGACTCGTGCTGTCCGATGCGCACGCCCTCGGGGTTGTAGCCATAGGCTCCGAACGGCGAGGTGCCTGCGGTGCCGATCCATTTATTGCCGCCTTGGTGCCGGCCCTCTTGCTCTTTCAACCGCTCGCGGAGCGTTTCCATCAGCTTGTCGAATCCGCCAAGCGCTTCAATCTCGGCGCGTTCTTCTTCGGTCAGGTGCTTCTCGGCCAGTTTCTCCAACCAGTCTTGCGGGATTTCTGTGGCCTCAAGAACCTGTTCGGGGGTGATCTGCTCCAGCCCGCCAAAAGCATGGGCAAAGGCGCGGTCGAACCGATCCAGATGGCGCTCGTCTTTCACCATCGCGGCGCGGGCGAGATAGTAAAACCCGTCCACATCATAGGTCACCAAACCGGCGGAGACACCTTCTAGAAACCCAAGATACTCCCTTAGGGAGACCGGGATGCGCGCCATGCGCAGGGTTTCAAAAAACGGCAGGAACATAGGCGCCAGCCTGTCACGCAGGGGCGGGGATCACAAGCATTGCGAAGGCACCGATGATGAAGCCAATCAACCCATAGATCGCCGCATAATGGAGCATATCCAACCGGTTGCCGCCACGGCGCCGCGCGGTCCAAAACCCGAGGGCTGCCCCAACCGCCAAGCCGATAAAATTCAACATAGTCGCCCCCTTCTGCGCCCGATCAGGCTGGCGGGCTGAGCCCGGCCACCTCGGCTAGCCGGGCCTGCACGGCCTCGGTCCGGCCGAAGCCATAACGGCCCCAGGCAAGACTGTCGAGCCGAACCGCACGGGCCTCTGACGCGCGCCCGGCCGCATCCAATGCTTCGGCGCGGATCATCAAGAGCGTGGCCAAGAGACTGGCGTTTTGGGCCCGTGTGGCGGCGGGCATCGCACCCCCGGTCAAGGCGAGCGTTTGGTCGATCCGGCCAGAGGAGAGAGCGAATGCCGCCAGTTGCATATCCACATGCGCCAACTGGATGCCATTTGGGTCAATCTCGCGATAGAGACGCCCAGCATTCAAAAAAGAGGTGAGGGACAGGTCTGGATCCCGGGCCAGCGTCAGGCGGCCCAAAGCGAAATAGGAAAACGCCAGGCGACCGTCGCGGAGGCCGGCGGATTGTGCCAAAGCCACCGCTTGCTGCGCGGCGAATAGTCGGCGCGGGCCACTGGTTCCAGTGCCAAGGGCGGTTTCGATGGCGTTGATCCAGGCATCCGGGCTGCGTGGCGCGGCGGGGCCCGCGCTGCGATTGCCGCGCGGGTTCAGGCGCGACAGCAGGCTGGGCAGGCGATTGGCCACCTCGGCGCGGGTCATCCCCGACCGCAAGCTGTCATCGTAATAAGCGCGGAGGACCAGCATATCGAACCCGGTCAAGACCGCATTGAAATTGTCATCGTTGAAGATGCTATCGGACAGGCGATAGAGGTCGTTGAGCGGGCCGATCGCTTGGCTCACTTCTTCATGTAGGCAGTCGCGTATCTCTTGCGGTGAAACGTCGGAGGGGATGAACACCGCCACCTGCTCGCGGGTGGCAAGCGTTGTCCAATCCAGATCGCGCGACGTGCGGGCGCGGCGGAATTCTTGCCAGCTTGATACCCGGGGCACCACGAAACAGGCCGCTTGTGGCACGATCCGCTGCATCTGGGCACGCGGCAGGGTTTCGATCGTGATCGACGCAGGCCCTGTGCCGCGTTGCACTCGGGAGATGTTGATATCGGCCTCGCGGCGCAGGCGCGCCAGAAGCCGGTCGAGATCTGGGCCAAGCGAGGTGGGTGCCCCCGGGGCGACGGCCACCGTAATTGGGCCTTCGAACCGGCTGATCCGGTCGATGTGCCGACCGCTTTCCATCTCGAAGCTGAGCTCCAGAAAATCGCGGGCAATCTCGATATTCGACCGTCTCGGAGCCGCCGCCGCGCGGAGCGAGAATTGCGCCATCGGGGGCAGCGCGGTCGGCAGTGTGGCATCGCGACGTTCGGGCAAGTCAGAGACCGCCGCAGGCACACAACCGCAAAGCGCGACGCAAGCAGCGAGAAGAGACAATCGAAACACTAATTGGTCCTTTGATATTTCATAAAATCCGTCGGGGTCGCGACGCGATCATAAAGCGCGCGGGCCGGTGTGTTGCCGATCTGTGTAAGCCAATAGACCGATGGGCGCCCTGCGGCATCCGCATCGGCATAGACGGTTTCGATCAGCGCCCGCGCCACACCTTTGCCGCGCGCCGCAGGCGTGGTGAAGAGGTCTTGCAGATAGGTGACGGGCTCGGCCTTCCAGCCATGCGGATGCGCGATTGCGTGAACCAGACCGACCGCCATTGTTGTATCCCAAGCGAGCCAGGCGCGCATGTCTTTTCGGGTGGCATCGGTGTAGCGCGCGAACGTCAGGTCATAGATCTCCGATGGGAGGGTGGTGTCGTAGAACGCCAGATAGTCCCGCCACAGGTTAACCCAGACCGCCTTGTCATCTGATGAAAGCGGGCGAATGGAAATGTCAGATGTCACTGGAAAACTGTCCCATTCGGTCCGTGGTGGAGGTGTTGAGCTATGGTTCAAATGTGGCACAAATTTGGTCGGTTGCCAAAAACGGATTGTTTCCTAAGCGGTTAAAACTGCAAGCGACAGGATCGAAAGCACGGTCGAGATCAGAACCGCCTTCGCAATCGCCTCGGTGCGAACACCGTATTGCGTGGCGATCACGAACGGCATCGCGCCGCAGGGGCCGGCGGCCACCAAAAGCGTGATGTCGGTCGTGAATTGGCTGACCGTCACCAGGGTCAGGAGGCCCCCGACTAAGGCCGGATGCACCAACAGTTTCACCGCTGTCACGATCCAAACCTCGGGACCGATGCGGGCGAGGGAGGAGCCCGCAAGCGTGACCCCAAGGGTAAAGAGCAACACGGGCGCCGCCGATGCCCCGGCAAACTCCGCGAAGGTCATAATGCCCGATGGGGCCGCATCGCCCAACAGGCCCAAGGCGATGCCGATGGGCGAGGCATAGACAAATGGGTTCTTCAGGATCAGGCCCGCCATGCCGGATCTGGTCTCACCCTTGGCTGTCAGAAGGGCCGTGGCCAGAACGGTGGCCGGAAAGATCACGCCCGCATCCAGCATGACCAACCCGGCCATCGGCACGCCAGCATCCGGGCCAACCAAGCGTTCGGCAATGGGTAAAACAAAGAAGACATGGTTGACGAAGCTGGCCGCCATGCCGAGCAAAAGCGCCTCAGCCGTTGGCAGGCGCAGGACGATTTTCAGCAGCGCAAATGTGCCCAGATAGAGCGTCATCTGCACCGCGAAATAGACGCCGACAGCCGCCCATTCAAAGTCTCCGATGGGTGCCTTCCCAACCACCGAGACGATCAGCGCAGGCACCGCCAGATAGAAGGCGAATTTGTTGATCGCGGCGGCATGGGCGGCCTCCATCACGCCGCCCTTGCGCAGAGCATACCCCGTCACCAGCGCCAGAAAGACCGGTAGAATCGGGTCTGCAAGTGTTTGCAGCACTAGCGCTGTCCGCGCGCCATGAAGGCCAGTCGT
Organism: Fontisubflavum oceani; assembly: GCF_030407165.1. Taxonomy (GTDB): domain Bacteria; phylum Pseudomonadota; class Alphaproteobacteria; order Rhodobacterales; family Rhodobacteraceae; genus Rhodophyticola; species Rhodophyticola oceani. The sequence goes on along the minus strand of NZ_CP129111.1, from coordinate 3,296,364 downwards.
TCAAACAGGGCGACGTCTTGTTCGTTTTTGAGGAGCGCGCCATGTAGTTTCGGCAGCGCATTGGCCCCGTCGCGGCGTAGATCTTCCGGGTCCAGATCTTCGGCCAACAGCAGTTTCAGCCAGTCGAGAACCTCAGATGTTGAGGGTTTCTTCTTCAACCCCTGTTGGTCGCGGATCTCATAGAACTGCGTCAGAGCCGTGGTCAAAAGCGCCTGTTTGATGCCCGGATGATGCACCTCGACAATCTGTTTCATCACCTCCATCTCGGGGAAGCGGATGTAGTGGAAGAAACAGCGGCGCAAAAACGCGTCCGGCAGTTCTTTTTCGTTGTTCGAGGTGATGATGACGATGGGCCGCTGGCGGGCTGTCACCGTCTCGCCGGTTTCATAGACAAAGAACTCCATACGGTCGAGTTCTTGTAGAAGATCGTTCGGGAATTCGATATCCGCCTTATCGATCTCGTCGATCAACAAGACCACGCGTTCATCGGCGGCGAAGGCCTGCCAGAGCTTCCCGCGCTTGATGTAATTGGCCACATCATTGACCCGCTCATCGCCCAACTGGCTGTCGCGCAACCGGCTGACGGCGTCATATTCGTAAAGGCCCTGCTGCGCCCGCGTTGTCGACTTGATATGCCATTCGAGGATCGGCAGGCCCAAAGCGCCAGCCACTTGCCGCGCCAGCTCGGTCTTGCCGGTGCCGGGTTCGCCTTTGACCAGAAGCGGGCGTTCCAATGTCACGGCGGCATTTACCGCAACGGTCAAATCTTCGGTCGCCACATAGTCTTTTGTGCCGCTAAATTTCATGCAACCCCCTCAAAAAAATGGCGCTTCACGCGTTTCTGACCGACGTCAGCCTTTCTTTCGCCATAGCGGCACATTAGGTGCGTGACAAGCAAGAGACATTCCGATAATCGGACCCCGGGGAGTAGCCGGATGGGCGCGACACAAGACATGATTGAGCAATCCGGCCCCGACAAGGGGAGTGACATGAAAGTCGAAGTCTTTCTGCCTGAAGATTATCGTCCCGCAGAGGACGAACCGTTTATGAACGAGCGCCAGGTGGAGTATTTCCGCCGCAAGCTGATTTCCTGGAAAGAAGACCTCCTGGCCGGAAGCCGGGATACGGTTGCGGGCCTGCAAGACGGCACGCGCAATATTCCGGATGTCGCCGACCGGGCATCGGAAGAAACCGACCGGGCGCTTGAGTTGCGGACACGTGACCGTCAACGCAAGTTGATCGCCAAGATCGATTCGGCGCTGCGCCGGATCGAAGAAGGCGAATACGGCTATTGCGAAGACACGGGCGAGCCGATCTCGCTGAAACGGCTGGATGCCCGCCCGATCGCGACGATGAGCCTCGAGGCGCAAGAGCGTCACGAGCGGCGTGAGAAGGTCCACCGCGACGACTAACCGCGCGCGGACATGAACGGATAAATCTATTGAGAGGGCAGGGCTGCACAGGCGCTGCCCTTTCTCTTTGGAGGCATCATGCTGATCGGACGCGAGATCACGGTTCTGGGGGCAGGGATCGCAGGGTTGGCCGTTGCCACAGCGCTTGCCCAACGCGGTGCACAGGTCCGCGTGCTGGAACAGAGCGACCGCATCACCGAAGTTGGCGCGGGCCTCCAGATCAGTCCAAACGGAGCGGTTGTCTTGAAGGCGCTTGGTCTGGGCGAGGCGTTGTCGCAGGCGGCGCCCCTGGCGCAAGCGGTGCGGTTGCGGGATTTCCGCCGCGGTGCCGAGGTGTTTCACCTGCTGCTCTCGCGCCCCGACCGGCCCTATCACCTTATGCACCGCGCCGATTTGATTGAGATGCTGCGCCAGGCTGCTGTCTCGGCGGGCGTCAAAGTCGAACTGGGCCGCGCGATAGCGGCGGTGACCGGGCCCCCGGTGGCATGGAACTCCATTTCGCCACAGGTGAAACCGAGATCGTGACCTGTCTGATTGCTGCCGACGGGCTGCATTCGCCGACCCGCGCCGCGCTCAATCCCAAGACTCAGCCGTTTTTCACCGGGCAGGTGGCGTGGCGGTGCACGATCCCAATGGATGCGCCCGACATACCAGCCGAGGCGCAGGTCTTCATGGGCCCTGGGCGTCACCTGGTGCGCTATCCGCTCCGCCATGGCGCGGAGATGAATGTTGTGGCTGTCGAAGAACGTGACGGATGGGCGGAGGAAGGGTGGAACCATCGAGATGACCCGGCCAATCTCCGCCGCGCGTTCCGAGATTTCGCGCCCGAGATTCGCGAGATGTTGGCGCGGGCCGATGACGTCTTCCTCTGGGGTCTCTTCCGTCATCCGCTGGCCAAAACCTGGCACAATGACCATGCCGCACTCCTCGGCGATGCCGCTCATCCGACGCTGCCCTTCCTGGCGCAGGGCGCGAACATGGCGCTTGAGGACGCTTGGGTATTGGCGGACAGCTTGGCCAAAGAGGATGATCTCGCTACCGGCTTCGCTCGCTACGCCGCCACACGCCGCCCCCGATGCGCGCGGATTGTCGACGCGGCCTCAAAGAATGCTGAGAACTACCACCTGCGGCCCGGCCCCTACCGCACTGCCGCGCATACGGCTCTGCGTCTGGCCGGTCGTTTTGCACCGCAGATGGCGTCGAACCAATTCGAATGGCTCTATGGCCATGACGTCACCAACGGCTGACAGCCTGCCTTCTCTGCTTCAAAGATATCCCCGCCGGAGGCACCCGAGATCTCAATGATCGTCCTTGCCTTGTTACGTCAGACGAGCGTCGCCATATGGCCGTGGCAACGCGGCGCGGCGATGGCTCCCGCTAGGGGGCCTGAGCCGAGCCGCCGCCACTCTTACTCCATCGAATAAGACGGCAGGCTCTGAAACGCCTCCCGCAGGGCGGCACCCCACCGAGATGAGATCATCTCGAAATATGCATCGTCGCGCTCGATCCGTCCTTGCCGCCCATGCCGGAACGTATCGGCCTCATAGAGATGCATATCGAGCGGCAATCCCACGGACAGGTTCGCTTTGATGGTCGAATCGAAACTCACCATCAAAAGCTTCACCGCCTCTTCAAAACTCATCTCTGAGTCATAGGCCCGGACCAGGATCGGCCTGCCATATTTGGTCTCGCCGATCTGGAAAAATGGCGTATCGCTGCTGGCCTCAACAAAATTTCCTTCCGGATAGATCATGAAAAGCCGCGGATCGCCGCCCTTCACCTGTCCGCCCAAAATCATCGAGGCGCCAAAGGTGCTCTCACTCGCGGGCCCACCCTCGCCAGCTTGATCCACAATCACCTCGCGCAGGGTCTCACCCACCAAACGCGCCACTTGAAACATCGAGGGCGCTTCCAAAATCGAGGGTTGTCCACGCTCCTCGGCTGGCTTTGCGCGCTCGTTCAACAGGCTGACCACGGCCTGGGTGGTCGCGAGGTTGCCCGCCGTCATCAATGTGATCGACCGTTCCCCCTCGGTTTCCCAAAGGAACATCTTCTTGAAAACGCTGATATTATCGACACCGGCATTGGTCCGCGTGTCCGACATCATCACAAGCCCGCGGTTCAACCTGAGGCCCACGCAATAGGTCATGCCTGTTCGTCCCTTACGCTTGCGCGCCTGCCCGCGCCATCACTGCTGCTGCACTTGTATATCGACCATCATCGCTTCGCCAGCGGTGCCGAACCGCAGGCCCGAGATCGGGGCCGCCTCGGTGTAATCAAGCCCTGTGGCCACCCTGACATAGCGCGGATCAGGTGAAATGCCGTTTGAGATGTCAAACCCAACCCAGCCCAAGATCGGCACATGCACCTCGGCCCAAGCGTGGCTGGCGTCTTGGTGCACGCGGTCATCCATCATCAGATACCCCGAGACGTAGCGCGCCGGATATCCCAGAGCGCGGGCGGCGGCGATGAAGATATGGGCGTGATCCTGGCACACGCCCCCGCCATGCTCGATCGCTTCCTCGGCGCTGGTCGCGGCATGGGTCGGGCCAATCTCATACGGCACCGCATCCAGAACGCGGGCCGAGAGGGCATGGAGCCTGGGGATGTCCTCCTCGTATTCGTCTTTCAACCCCTTAGCCAAGCGGCGCACATGGGCACCGGCGCGGGTCAGCTCGGTCGATTGTTGGAACAGCCAAAGCGGCGCGAAACCGCCATGTTTGCCGATCACACCGCCCTCATCGGCGGTTTCTACCTCGCCGCGGCAATGTACAACGATCGAGGTTGCATCTGGATCGAAGGAAATCAAGGACACCCGGTTCAGATGATGATCGTTGAATTCGGTCTGCGCCCGACCGCCTTCGATCTCCATTTCCCAGCTCATCACCTGCTGCCCGGCGCGGCTCTTCGGGATCAACCGCAACTGTTGCAGCCCGTAAGGCACCGGATGATCAAAATGATAGGTCGTGGTGTGAAGGATGGTGAGCCGCATATCCGCTATCCCAAAAACCGATAATCGCGGTCGATCTGGGCGCCCAATTGCCCCAGATCGCGCAGGAATTCGATAATGAACTCATGCAAGCCGTCATCAAACACCTGCTCAATCGTGGTTGTCGTCAGCTGCGCCGCCAACTGATCGGCCAAATCCTGGCAGAGATGCCGGTCACCATATTCTCGCTCAAGGTAGCTCAGATTGTTGGTCAATTTGCCAACCGTGAAGCGCAGGCTGCGCGGCATGCGGCCGTCGAAAATAAGGAAATTCGCGATCCCGATTGGGCTCGATTCCCCGCCGCTGATCCAACGATAGGCCCGTTGCCCGGCGACCGAGCGCAAGATCGTCTCCCACTGCACGTTGTCCAGGCTGGAGCCGATCTGACTGATCGAGGGCAAGAGCACATAGTATTTGACGTCCAGAATACGGGCTGTGTTGTCCGCGCGTTCCAAGAACGTGCCGATCCGGCAGAAATCAAACACATCATTGCGGAGCATCGTGCCATGCATCGCGCCGCGGACCAGGGCCGAATGCTGCCGAACCATGCCGAGTATCGCCGGTAGATTTCGGGGCGCGACGGGTCGGGCGAGAGTCTGCTTCAAGGTCATATAGGTGTCATTCACCGCCTCCCAGACCTCGCGAGTGATCGCGGTGCGGACCAGCCTTGCATTCTGCCGTGCGGCGGAAATTGCGGAGAGAACCGAGGAGGGGTTGGCGGTGTCGCGCAGCAGAAAATCGATCACCCGCGCCGCATCGATCCCGTCATGACGGCTGGCATAGAGATCCGTCACCCCGGCGGTTTGCAATATGCTGGCCCATTCATCATCGGCCCCGTCCGGGCGGGTGAGCGCGATACGAAATCCGGCCTCAAGCAACCGCGCGGTGTTTTCCGAACGCTCCAGATAGCGGAACATCCAAAACAGGCCCCCTGCGGTTTTGCCCAGCATCGGCCTATTCCTCCAAGACCCAGGTGTCTTTGGTGCCGCCGCCTTGCGACGAGTTCACCACCAAAGAGCCCTTCTTGAGCGCCACCCGCGTCAGCCCGCCGGGCGTGATATTGATCCGATCCGGGGCAACCAGAACGAAGGGCCGCAGATCCACATGCCGGGGCGCGAGGCCCTTCTGTGTCAGGATGGGCACAGTGGAGAGCGCAAGCGTGGGCTGCGCGATATAGTTGCCCGGTTTTGCTTCGAGCTTGGTGCGGAACGCCGCGAGTTCCTTCTTCGAGGCGGCGGGACCCACCAACATGCCATAGCCACCCGAGCCATGGACCTCTTTCACGACCAACTCGCTGAGATGGTCGAGCACATAGGCGAGCGCGTCAGGTTCCGAGCAGCGATGCGTCGGCACGTTCTGCAAGATCGCCTTCTCACCGGTATAGAACTCCACGATATCAGGCATATAGCTGTAGATCGCTTTGTCATCGGCAATCCCGGTGCCGGGCGCATTGGCAATCGTGATCCCACCCGCGCGATAGACATCCATGATGCCGGGCACGCCCAGCATCGACTCCGGGTTGAAATTCAACGGGTCGAGGAAATCATCATCGACCCGGCGATAAAGCACATCGATGGGTTTATAGCCCTGGGTTGTGCGCATCGCGATCCGCCCATCGATGACACGCAGATCGCTGCCTTCGACCAGCTCCACACCCATATGGTCGGCCAAAAACGCATGTTCGAAATAGGCTGAGTTGTGGATACCGGGGGTCAGAACGGCGACGGTACAGCCACCCGCGGCGGCTGGTGGCGCGCAGGCGGCCAATGACCGGCGCAACTGCACCGGATAGTCCTGCACCTCGCGGACTTTGATCCGGCTGAACAGTTCCGGGAACATCTGTAGCATCGTCTCGCGGTTCTCCAGCATGTAGGAAACGCCGGAGGGTGTGCGGGCGTTGTCTTCGAGGACATAGAACTCATCCTCGCCCGTGCGCACCAGATCGACCCCAACGATATGGGTGTAGATGTTGCCGGGCGGCGCGACACCGATCATCTGCGGCAGGAAAGCATCGTTGCGCGCGATCAGTTCTTTCGGCACACGGCCCGCGCGCAAGATCTCCTGCCGGTGATAGATGTCATAGAGGAAAGCATTAATCGCACGGACACGTTGCTCGATGCCCTTGGTCAGACGCGCCCATTCGCGGCCCGAGATGATCCGGGGCACGATATCGAAGGGGATCAGGCGCTCATCGGCCTCGTCCTGGCCATAGACATTGAAGGTGATGCCGGTGCGGCGGAAAAACCGTTCGGCCTCGATGGATTTCTTGCGTAGCTCACGTAGGTCTTCGTTTTGAAACCAGGCTTCATATGGCTGGTAAGGCGCACGTGCGGCGTCTGCGCCGCCGCTCATTTCATCGAAGAAAACAGGCCCTTCCGTCATGGATATACAGCCTATCGGCTGAATCCCGGACTGCAACTATTTGCATCACTGGCGGGCTTTTGCCCTGTTTTTCCAAGGGATTCCGCCAGTTTCGCCCAATAATTAGGCAGATTGCCCCGTGTCGAGCCAAATCGTGACCGGCCCGTCATTGACGAGGCTCACGGCCATATCGGCCCCGAATGCGCCGGTTTCGACGGTGAGGCCCAGCCCCCGCAAGGCCGCGGCGAAATGCAGATAAAGCCGCTCGCCGTCCGCGGGCGGAGCCGCGCTTGAGAAACCGGGGCGGTTGCCGCGTGAGGTGTCGGCGGCCAGCGTGAACTGGCTGACCACAAGCGCACTGCCGCCGGTGTCGATCAGGCTGCGGTTCATTTTGCCCGCGTCGTCCTTGAAAATCCGGAGTTTGGAGATTTTCGACGCGAGGGTTTCGGCCTCGGTCTCGCCATCGCCCTGCATCGCGCAGACCAGGATCAGCAAGCCAGGACCGGTCTGACCGATCATGTCATCATCGACTTTGACATTGGCCTCGGCGACGCGTTGGATCAGCGCCCTCATGACAGGTCCGCCCGCATCGGTGGGTTCGCCCCCGCGCGCGACACCGTGACAGCGGCGGCTTTCACGCCGAGGGTGAGGGCGGCGGTCAGAACCGCATCATCCAATCCAATCGCCAGCGCCGACTTCGTCAGGCAGCTCGCATCGGACAGACCCGCAAGGAACCCCGCATTAAACGTGTCACCCGCGCCGACCGTATCAACAACTTCGACCAGCTCAGCGGGCACATGGACATGGCCCTTGGCCGAATGGGCCGTGACCCCGGCTCTGCCTTCGGTGATCAGCACCAGTTTCGGGCCTTTGGCCAACAGGCCTTGCGCCAGATCGCTGATCTCACCCGCGCCTTCCAGCCAATGCAGATCTTCGTCGGACAGCTTCACGATATCCGCCACCGCGATCATCCGCGCCAGGCGCGCGCGATAGCGATCAGCATCGGCGATGAAATCGGGGCGGATATTGGGGTCGATCATGATCAGCCGGCCGTTCGGGTCCCGCAAGCAAAGCGCCTCATACGCCTCGGCGCAAGGTTCCATCGCAAGGCTGATCCCGCCGAAAAACAGCGCGTCGATGCCGCTCAGATCATCGGGCAAATCGCTGGTGCTGAGCATCCGCCCGGCGGTGTTCTCATCGTAAAACGCGTATTCGGCTTGGCCGTCGGTCAGCGTGACGAAGGCAAGAGTTGTGGGCCGATCCGATCGGGCGGCAAGCCCGCTTTCCACGCCGTTGAGTTGCAAGACGGCCTCCAGCCGCGCGCCAAAAAGATCGCGAGATAGCCCGGTAAAAAGCCCGGTTCCCACGCCTAACCGCGCCAGCGCCACGGCGGTATTGAACACCGCGCCGCCAGGGTAAGGGGCGAAGCTCGCCTCCCCCTCCTCGGTTTTGCGCGGCAACATGTCGATCAGCGCTTCGCCACAACACAGGATCATCGCAGGGCTCCTTCAAAGCTCTGCCGTATTGCCTAACGGCAAGTGACCGTCCGGGCCAGCCTGATTTGACGCACGTCAATGAGGGGGCGAGACAGAACGCCTATGACTTTCGCGTACAGAGAGTTTGACCGAACTGAGGAGGCGATCATGGTCGAGAAATCTCACACCACAGGTTTTTGGCCCTCACTTTATGATCCTTTTCGCACAATGGGCGCGCGAGTAGCGGATTGGTTTGCGCCCGCATCGGAGGCCGCGACCAATGGCGATGCCTACAAGATCGTCATGGAACTGCCAGGGGTCGATGACAGTGACATAGACCTCTCTGTCGCTGATGGCGTCATCACCGTGAAGGGCGAGAAGAAATCGCAGCGCGAAGAGAAGGGCGAGACCTGGTATTTCAGCGAACGGGAATACGGGGCGTTTTCGCGGAGCTTTCGCCTGCCGCCCGATGCGGATTCCGGCGGCGTTTCGGCCGATCTTAAGGATGGTGTTCTGACCATTACAGTGCAGAAGATCGCGCCGGTCCCTGATGAGGGCACGCAAAAAGTCACGATCAAGCGCGGCTAAGGCGCCACCGCTTATTTGGTCTCGAGACTGAGACCGCCAGCGGGCAAAAGCTGCCCGCTGCCCCCTTCGCCATAGACGCTATAAAGATACGCGCCGCCCGCGATGAGGATCAGGGCGATCAGCACGGCAAAGGCGATTTTCCAAGCGGAATAGGGGCGCTCGCCCTGCACCTTGCCGGTCTGTCCATTGACCACGAAGCGATAGCTTTTCTCGCGGTATTTGTAGGCAGCAAGCCAAACCGGCAGGAGGATGTGTTTGAAAGTGACGCGGCTCAGCTGCGCGTGCATCTGAGTGATCTGTTGCAGATCGCCGCCAATATCGCGGCGGATATCCTGGCGGATCGTCTGCTCCATGATCTCTTTGGCTTCGTCTTTGCCCTCTTGCAGGTCGACCGTGTACCCCTCGGCCCGAAACCCGGCCAGGAATTCAGGGGCATAAGCGTCAAGCTCGGAGAGGTTCCAAGGGGCCAAACGGTCGGTGTAGCGTTTCGGCAAGCTGCGCGAGGCAAGGACCAGCACATCGTCGAAAAACCGGCTGACGCGGCCCGAAACCGGGCGCCAACGGACACGCCGTTCGCGCCTGGTGCCGCCTTTGCCATCGGGCACCGAGACATAATAATAGGTGCCGCGTCGGCCAGAATAACGTGTGTTCGTATCGGCATCGAAGGTCCAATAGGGGCTGTAGATACCGTCGAGTTTGCGGCCCTTACGGGCATATTCCTTAAGCCCATTTGGCGCGAACCAGAGCTTGCCCAGCCATGTGGTCATGGCATCGCGCGCGGCCTCTTCGTCCAGTTTGAACGGGATGACACCTTTGGGCTTGATATGCCGATGCGTCCCGGTATCGGTGACGACGGGTGTCGCGCAAAACGGGCATTCTTTGGCGTGGATATCGGCGCTGAACTCGACCTGCGCACCGCAATTGGGGCATTGCAGAACCCGGGTTTCCTCCATCTCCTGCGCCGGAAGCTGGTTCTCTATCGCGTCGCGGAAATCCAACTCGCGGATCGCGCCATTGTCCCAGGGGCCGCCCGGCCCCTCGATCTCTTGCTCATTGCCGCAATGGTCGCAGACAAGCCGCCCGGCTTCCGGGTCAAAGCGGAAGTCGGCGCCGCAATTGTCGCAGGGAAACCGATGTTCCTCGGTCGGCGGGGCGGGGGCGGGCCGTCTGCCATGGGGTCGTGCCTCGGGCGGGTTTGGTGGTTTCCTAAAGTTGGGGGCGGACTGCGGGCCCCCGGGGTCGATTAGCCCGCGGGCGGCGGTGGCGGAGGTGGTGGCGGTAGCACGGTGAAGAGTTGTGCCAGTTCCTGCACATCGTCGGCTTTCATCCAACCGTCTTGCCCCTGGGTCCAGACCAGCGTTTCGCGGGTCAGGCCGCCCTCCTGCGCCATACGACCAAGGGCGGCTTTGGAAAACGGGCCTTTGGTCGCGCCGTTCTCGGCGATGTGCCAGACATGTTCCACCGGCGGCGGGGGCGGCGCGGCAGGTGCGGCCTGGGGTTGCGGCTGTGCGCCCCAAGGGCCGGATTGGGCCATCTGATTGGCCATGGCCATGCCCATTCCCATGCCAAGCCCGGCGCCCATACCGCCGCCGCCGCTTGGGTTTTCTGCCGCCGCGCGCATCGCTTCTGCGGTCTGGAATTGCTGATATTTGTTCAGATCACCGACCACGCCCATGGAGGTGCGTTTGTCGAGCGCTTCCTCCACCGCCGGGGGCAGAGAGATGTTCTCGATATACAGCTCGGGCAGGGTCAGCCCGTATTGATCGATCGTCTCGGAAATCTTCTGCGCGATAAGGCCCCCGAATTCGCCGGTATTGGCCGCCATATCGAGCACGGGGATGCCGGAACCCGCGACCGTCTGGCTAAACTGCTGCACGATGATGTTGCGGATTTGGAAGGTCACCTCATCCTTTGTGAACTCGCCATCGGTGCCGACAATCTCGGTCATGAAGCGCGCGGCATCTTTGACCTTGACCGTGTAGGTGCCAAAGGCGCGAATGCGGGTCGGCCCAAATTCCGGGTCGCGCAGCATGATCGGGTTTTTCGTCCCCCATTTCGATCCGTGAAGCGGTTGGTTGAAACGAAATAGATCTCGGATTTGAAGGGCGATTTGAAGCCGTGATCCCAGTGCTGAAGCGAGGTCATGATCGGCATATTGTTCGTCTCAAGCATGTAGAGCCCGGGCGTGAACACATCTGCCAATTGGCCCTCATGAATGAAGACCGCCATTTGGCCTTCGCGCACGGTCAGCTTGGCACCGTATTTGATCTCGTGGCCGTGGCGCTCAAAGCGATAGACCATCGTGTCGCGGGTATCATCGGTCCATTCGATGACGTCGATGAACTGGCCGGAGAGAAAATCGAAAATCGGCATAAGCGGTCTCCTTTGAAATCAATTTAGGCGGCTCAACTCGGCCCGCCAAGTAGCTCATCGGCCAGGGTCCGCAGAATAGGGCGGGCTTCGGCTGGCAACATGCCGGGGCGCAGACGGTCGTCATAGAGCATTTCGAGCAGCAATTCGTCATGCCGGGTTAACAGCGCAAATTCTTCATCGTCATTGAAGATTGAGGGCCGCGCGACAGGGCTGTCATTGGGCAGGCCGAGACCTTGGGCAACCTCTTCATGTACGCAGGATCGGCGCAGAAGGTCGGGATGTTCGGTGCGGATGATCGCGATGGCCGTCACATAGGTCGGATTGTCGCCCGCTTGCGAGAAAGCATAGACCGAGCAGAAGGTGAAGCGCGGCAGGCTGGTGATCTCATTCACGGTCTCATCGCCAATGCTGGGCAGAATCTGCCGGAGTACCGGGCCAGCGGCGCGTTGCTCATCGCGATTGAGATAGAGGACGTGGAAATTGCCGCCAGTTGAAACTTGGCGGATCGGATGCCCGGTGACCCGCGCCAGCCGTGTGGCATAGGTGCCCAAGATCGACCGATCTCGGTCGCGCGTGGCTTCGGGGACCGAGGCGCCGAAATGCGCTTGCAAACGAACAGGCCCCTGCCAACGGCGCAGTTGCGACGGCGTTTGCTGCTGTATGAAGCGCCCATTGGTGAGCGTATATTCGTCAAAAAGGGCGATGCGCTCGAAATTCGCCACCAGATTGCGGGTGGTGATTGGTGTGTCGGGGCCGCCACCGTCGGTGCGCAAAAGACCGTCGGAAACCAGCCGTTGCTGCACGCTGGCATAGTAGCGCGCGAAAGACTGGCTCTCGGGCGAGGGCTCGGGGATCTGGGCTGCCTCGGACACGTCGCGCGGAACGGGGCGCTGCGGTGGCTCGCCCGGGTCCAAGAGGTCGCACCCCGCCAAAGCGAGCGCTGCAACCATCCCGGTCCAGATTCGGCCGTTACCTATCGCCATGCCCCGTTCCTATGCCTGTCGTTGGGCTCTTAGCCCGCTGGGTTTACGGCACCGCCCACATTGCTGCCGGTGCCATCGCCCCGCGCGCTGGCGGCGGCAAGCGTATCGCGCAGTTCGCTCTCCATCTTCTGCATTTCCACCTCGGCGGCGGCACGGCGCGCTTTGCCTTCATCGGCGATGGCGAGGCTTTCCTCAATCGTCGCGATCAATTCGGCATTGGCCTGTTTCACCGCTTCGATGTCGAAGACACCGCGCTCCATCTCTTCGCGCACCATGCGATTGCTCTCGCGCAGGTTCGCGGCATTGGACGTCAGAAGTTCATTGGTCAGGTCATTGGCCTCGCGCACCGCTTTGGCGGCCTCTGTCGAGCGCTGGATCGTCACGGCTTGCGCCAATTGGGTTTCCCAAAGCGGCACGGTGTTAACGAGTGTCGAGTTGATCTTGGTCACCAGCGATTTGTCATTCTCCTGCACCAGCCGGATCGAGGGCAGGGACTGCATCGTTACCTGACGGGTCAGTTTCAGGTCATGCACCCGGCGTTCCAGGTCGTCGCGGGCGGCGCGCAGATCGCGCAACTCCTGCGCCTTCATCACCTGATCGTTCTCGGGTGCGGCCTGAACCTCGGCCTCCTTGGCGGGAATCTCTTCCTCATCCAGGACCTTCAGCTTTTCCTCACCCGCGGTGATGTAGAGCGCCAACTCATCATAGAAGGCGAGCGTTTTGTCATAGAGTTGGTCGAGTGATTTGATGTCTTTCATCAGGGTGTGCTCATGGGCGAGCAACTCATCGGTGATCTTGTCGATCTGGCCCTGCACATCTTCGTATTTTGCCATGAAATCATGGATTGGCTTGGCCTTACCAAAAAGCCGCTCCCACCAGCTTTGCTTACGGTTCGGGTCCAACTCATCAACCGAGAAGCCGCGGATCGTGCCCACAATATCGCGCAGGCTGTTGCCCGCCGGGCCAACGTCTTTGTTTTTCACTCCTTGCAACATGGCCTGAGAGATCGTTTGCAACTCGGCCTGCGCGTTGGAGCCGAAACTCACGATGGAGTTCGTGTCGCTCATGTCGATCTCGGCCATCCGGGTGCGGATCTCTTCAGCGGTCGGTGGTTCGGCCTCAGCCAGAGGCACCAACTCGGTTGAGGGTTCGGGCAATACGGTCGCGTTGATCTCATCGACCATTTTGGCCGCCGCTTCGCTTGTTGCCGGATGGTGTCACTCATGGGTCTGTCCTCGCTCATGAATTAGATTGTCGCGGTTCAAGCGGTCCCTGAGGACCTCAATTTCCACATCCAGATCACTGCGATCATCAAGCAGCATCCTCTGAGTGCGGGCGGAAAAATTGGTTTCCAAATCGTCTAACAACGTCACGTAATCGGCACGCACCTGCGGGTCGCGCCCGCGGCCATAGATATCGGCAAACTTCACTGTCGCATCGCGGGCGCCTTGCAGATAGACGCCGAGATATTTGCGGGCCCCGGTCAAATCGCGCGGATCGTCTTCGACCGTGCGAAACATCTCGCGCACGGTGGCCTGAAACCCATCGACGCGGGCCTCCAACTGTCGATCCCGGGCGCGGTGGATGGCATCTTTCATCGCTTCCAGCACGGTCTCGGCCTCTTCGATCTTGCGGGCGACCCGGTTGGTCTGGAACTGATCGACCCCGTCTAGCCCTTTGTCTTTCATCGGATCGGGCTGGAAGATGAACAGATGAAGCGCGCTGGAGATAGCTCCCGCAATCAGTGCTGTTGCGAGATTCCATTGACCACCAAAGACCAAAAGCCCGACGCCGACGCCCGTCAGAATGCTGGCGAAGATTTTCCGGGGGATCGCGGGACGCCGCGCAACTTTGCGCTCATTATAGGCATCTTCGGCGCGGATGCCGTCGCGCAGCAACCACGCCGCCAAAAGCAAGACGGCGCCGCCCGCCAGATCGGTGACCATCGCAACAGTCGGTTGAAAGAACGCGGTGAGAAACACGCCAAGCGGCGCGATAAACAGCAGATTGATCTTAGCGCCGTGCCGGGCAGGCGCACGGCCTTTGAAGCTCGCCTCCAGCGGGCGCGCAGGCGGCGCAGTCACGCTCTCGCGGCTGCTCTCGCCCTGTGGGCTGAACTCTCCACCGTAACGCTTGGCCATCTACAGCCCTCCAAACCCGCCAAAGACGGACATCACGATGATGATCAACAAGGCCGCAAAGGCCACGCCGCGTATGGTTTCTAGGCTCATAAAAGACCCCTTTCGATCAACAGAATAGGCATTTCGCATGACAAAAACTAGACATGACCGGTGATCCTGTGACCGCAAACGCCGCACTGCCGCGTGGTAACCTCAACAGGGATTGGGCTTGGGCGCTTATCGGTGGGGAGTGGCGCGCGCATTTTCCCCGTCACTTCTGTTTGAAAAGCCTGTCTTGCGCGGCCTTGTCATGGGTCTCGCCGCGCTTCTCTGCGGCAAGCGCCCGCCCGCGTTGCACGCCAGGACGCGCGGCCATCATGTCGAGCCATCGCGCCATGTGTGGTTTGTCGTCCAGCGTTTGCTGCTGGCCTTCCCATAGGCTGGCCCAAGGCCAAATCGCCATATCCGCGATGGAATAGAAATCGCCCGCGACAAATTCATTATCAGCCAGTTGTGTGTTCAGGACACGATAGAGGCGCCCCGTTTCGCCGCGATATCGGTTTTTTGCATAAGGCAGGTCGTTCGGCGGCTCCATATTGGGCGCGTATTTCAGAAAATGATGCGCCTGGCCCGCCATCGGCCCGACGCCACCCATCTGCCACATCAGCCATTGATCGACGGTGATCCGGTCGCGCTCGGTCGGGCCGCCGAACCGGCCGGTTTTGCGGGCCAGATATTGCAGGATTGCGCCAGACTCGAAGATCGAGATTGGCGCACCGTCGGGACCATCTGGATCGACAATCGCGGGCATACGATTGTTTGGCGAGATTTTGAGGAACTCCGGCGCAAATTGATCGCCCGCGCCAATGTCGATGAGGTTCAGCTTATAGGGCAGGTCCATCTCCTCCAGGGCGATAGCGACTTTCCAGCCATTTGGCGTGGGCCAGAAATAGAGATCAATTGGGGCTGTCATGGACTTGTCCTTTGCTGCGCGCTCGGCAGCATCAACCAGAATGTCTGACGGAACAAGGGTCTAGGGTCGGGCCGTGCCGCGCCAGGGATTGGCAAGTCCGTAGAGTTGCGGCCGGTACCGGGTTTTGCGGGACGGCAGGGCGTCGCCAAGTTGATCGAAGAGCCCATCTTTGGCCGGGTCGAAGAGCCCGCGATAGAGGGGAAACAGGCCAGGCCGGAGATACCCCGACCAATGGCAGATCCGGGTGCTGGGCGAACGGGTGGCGAAGCCCAACTGGGTCAGCACGGCGCGATGGTCGGTTGCATCAATCGCCAGATCAATCCAGCGCGGCGTGGGCCGATCAAGCCCCGCAGCCAAAGGCCGATCGGTCCAGCTTGGGGCGCGGATCAAGGCGCGAAACAAAGCATCAAACATTGCGTTTTCGCCGCTCGCGACATTCAAAATCCGCGCGCCTTTGCCCGCGATGGCGGCGGCAGCAATGCTGCGATACTCCGCGCCTGAGAGCAGGACCATTTGCCGGACAGCGCCGGGTGCCGATGCCGCCAATGCCGCCAGAGCAACCCGCGCGCCGAGCGAATGAGCCATCAGGTTGATTTTCAGGTCGGGCCGGACATCCCGGATGATACGAATGGCCTGGGCAAGAGCGTCGCCGGCCAGAAACGCATGAGCTGCGACTTCCGCCAGACGCCCCCGCGCCGGCCAGCCGAAAGCGATGCCCAGCCCCGCGCCGGGCCGATTGAGATGCAAATGTCGTGGCCAACTTACGGCCTTCCAACACGTGGCCTGGGGTGTCAGCGACAGAATATGATGATGCGGATTGTCCCGGGCGCTGAACGGACAGAACCGATAGCCATGCACCATGAGGGTGACAGTCTCGTTCGTAGCCCGATCTGCCAAGGTGGACTGGAGCGCATCCGGCGAGTCTATCTGGGCATCCTGAGCATTCAAAGCGAGAACGGGCATGGCACGACCCCCCACAAGGTTTGGGGTGTGGATAAAACCTGTCCGCAACATTTAGGTGACATCGAAGCGACAGATGAGTGACGCCCACATGAAGCCAAGATGACAGCCCGTGGATTGCGGCTTGACCAAACCGTTGGTGCGGCCTAATCCACCTGTCGTGGCGATTTGTTTACCGGATTGCGGGCCACGTAAAACATCCCGCTAAAGAGGTCGAAGGTGCTTTTGATGAGATGCGCGCCCCGGCCACCCCAGGTCCGGGGTCTTTTTATGCCCGGACGCGCATGGAGATGAGACGATGAAAGACACCACAGGGCGCCGTTGGACCCCCCGAACCCGCGCCGTGCATGCCGGCACCCGGCGCAGCCAATATGGCGAGGTTAGTGAGGCGCTGTTCCTGACCCAAGGCTTCGTTTACGAGACCGCCGAACAAGCCGAGGCGCGGTTTATCGAGGCGGGCGAGGATGAATTCATCTATGCCCGCTATGGCAACCCGACGGTCCGGATGTTTGAAGAGCGGATCGCCGCGCTGGAAGGCACCGAAGACGCCTTTGCGACGGCCAGCGGCATGGCGGCGGTCAACGGCGCAATCACCTCGATGTTGAAGGCGGGCGATCACGTGGTCAGCGCACGGGCGCTGTTTGGCTCTTGTCTTTACATCCTTGAGGAGGTTCTGACGCGCTATGGCGTCGAGGTGACCTTCGTTGACGGCACCGATCTGGATCAGTGGAAAGCCGCCGTCCGGCCCGAGACGAAAGCGGTGTTTTTCGAGTCGATCTCGAACCCGGTTTTGGAAGTGATCGACATCGCCGCCGTGGCCGAGATCGCCCATGCGGCCGGGGCTTTGGTGATCGTCGATAATGTCTTTGCCACGCCGGTGTTCCAAGACACCGTGGGTCTTGGCGCCGATGTCGTCGTCTATTCCGCGACCAAACATATCGACGGGCAGGGCCGGGTTCTGGGCGGCGTGATCTGTGGCAGTCGTGAGTTCATCCGCAAAACGGCGGAACCCTATCTGAAACATACCGGCGGCTCGATGTCGCCGTTCAACGCCTGGGTGATGCTGAAATCGCTTGAAACCGTCGACCTCCGTTGCCGTGCGCAGGCCGCCAGCGCCTTGGCCCTTGCAAAAGGCCTCGAAGGCATGCCGGGCTTGAAACGGGTGCTCTACCCCGGGCTTGCCAGCCATCCGCAACATGCGCTGGCCAGTCGGCAGATGGAGCAGGGCGGCACCGTCCTTGCTCTGGAGGTTGAAGGGGGCGTGAGGCGGCGTTCCGGTTGCTGAACGCGCTGGAGATTGTGACCATTTCCAACAATCTGGGCGATGCCAAATCGATCATCACCCATCCCGCGACCACGACCCATCAACGGTTGACAGAAGAGCAACGCGCCGCCCTCGGGATCAGCGATGGGGTTTTGCGTCTGAGTGTCGGGTTAGAAGATGTGCAAGACTTGCTCGACGATCTCACCCAAGCCATAGAGCGTGTATGAAACCGTTTCTGGTCATCCAACTCCGCCCTGAAGACGAGGCTGCGGATGAAGAATATCACGCGCTTCTGGCGCGTGGTGGGATCGCCGAAGCGGAGACCCGACGCATCCGGCTGGATCAGCAGACACTTCCGGCGATGCAGCTTGAGGATTACAGCGGCGTGATTGTCGGCGGTGGCCCGGGCTGCGTTAGCGACGCGCCCGAGGAAAAGACCCGCTGGAAGCGCGGATCGAGGCGGATATCCTATCGCTCATGCCCGAGATCACGGCCCGCGACATGCCGTTTATGGGCTGCTGCTATGGTCTAGGCATCTTGGCAAAACATCTGGGCGGCGAGGTCAGCAAAGCGCGCTATGGTGAGCCGATTGGCGCGGTCGACTGCGCGCTGACCGTGGACGGAGTGAGCGACCCGCTCATGACGGATTTACCACGTTCGTTCAAAGCCTTCGTTGGTCACAAAGAGGCCGTGCAAGCCCTTCCGCCCGGCGCGGCACATCTGGCCAGCTCTGGCCCATGCCCGTTTCAGATGATCCGGGCGGGTCAAAATGTCTATGCCACGCAATTCCACCCCGAAGCCAATGGCGAAAGCTTCGCCACGCGGATCGAGATTTACAAAGATCGGGGCTATTTCGCGCCGGATGAGGCAGAGGCATTGAAGGCCGCGTGCCGGGCTGAGGATGTAACGGTGCCGGAAAAGATGCTGCACGCCTTTGTGACGCGATATCGCGGCTAAACCCGCGCCCTGAGCCAGTTTTTTCGCGGCGCGATGATCCGGCTTGCCCCGGCCTGCGTATCCTTTCTTGAGATCAAGTATTTGAATAATTCTGCATTTGGCCCATATGCTGAGGCCGGAGCAGGGCGCAAAGGGGCCTCACATGAATGTCTTTGTCACACCGACCTCGGATGGACCAAGCCGCGAGGAGGCCGCTGACGCGCTTCGCGTGTTGAAAGCCTGGGCCGAGACCGCGGGGAAGGAAGAAGTGGCGGCCCTGCATCCTGCGGCGGCAGAGCTTCTGACATCCGAGGGCTATCCCGATTTTGCGCGTGACTATCCGGCCGATTTCAAAGTGGATGCCGCTTACAAAGCATCGCTGCCGGATCTTCAGAACGGCCCAGCCTCGCTCATCAAAGGGGCGAACCGGCAAATCCAGCATGTGGGGATTTCGAATTTCCGCCTGCCGCTTCGGTATCACACGCGGGATAATGGCGACCTGACTCTCGAAACCTCGGTCACTGGCACGGTGAGCCTGGAGGCGGAGAAGAAGGGCATCAATATGAGCCGCATCATGCGGTCCTTCTATGCCCATGCGGAGCGCACCTTCAGTTTTGAGGTGATCGAGGCCGCGCTGGATGACTACAAGGCCGATCTGGAAAGCTTCGATGCCCGCATTCAAATGCGCCTGAGCTTTCCGATGAAGGTCGAAAGCCTGCGCTCCGGCCTCGCCGGTTATCAGTATTACGATATTGCCCTGGAACTGGTTGAGAAGGCCGGGGTGCGCAAGAAGATCGTCCATTTGGACTATGTGTATTCTTCGACTTGTCCCTGTTCTCTCGAACTTGCCGAACATGCCAGGACGACCCGGAACCAACTCGCCACACCACATTCGCAGCGCTCAGTTGCGCGACTGTCGGTGGAGGTGAATTGCGCCGAGAACTGCCTGTGGTTCGAAGACATCATCGACATGGCCCGCACCGCCGTGCCGACCGAAACTCAGGTGATGGTCAAGCGCGAAGATGAGCAGGCCTTTGCCGAGTTGAACGCGGCCAATCCAATCTTTGTCGAAGACGCGGCGCGGCTCTTTGCCGAGCAATTCCAAGCGGATGCGCGGATCAAGGATTTCCGTGTGGTGGCCAGCCATCAAGAAAGCCTGCACAGCCATGATGCGGTGAGCGTTTTGACCGAAGGGGACAGCTTCGCAGCCGATAGTCTGGATCCAAAGCTGTTCGCAACGCTCTTTCACGTCGGTTAAAGCCGCTGGCGGATAGGCGGGTCCGTGCTAGGCTGCGCGGATGACGCATGTGCCGAACTATTTGGATCAGTATTGGCCGATTACCCAGGATTTCGGGGTGATCGACGCGCCGATCAACGACGTGACCGCCGCCTATATGAGTTGGTGGTCGCTGACCGGCAAACCCGCGACACGCCAGGATGTTCGGGGAGGGCTCGGCGCGGCTTTGGAGGCGTTGTTCCCGCTCAACACGCGGCTAGACCGCCGGATTTTGGTGCCTTGCGCCGGCAATCGAACGGCATTTTTTCAGAACGGGTTTGATGGCTCCGCACCAGCGATGACGATGCGTTCGTTGGCGCGCAAGCTGCGCGTTCGGGCGTATAGAATTTGCCGCAAGTCCGGGCAATTCACTGCGCCCGAGACTGCGTTGGAGATTTATACGCCGAAACAACTTGGCGGCGATGACACGGGGTTCCGGCGGAGTCTGCGAGCTTGGAAAGAGGAGGGCGTGTGGCATTTTGCGGAGCGCGGGACGCCTCTTCGTTTCGAAGCTGCAGAGCAGCCGGAGGCGGGGTTCGACCCGGATATGTTAGGGCGTTACTTGGCGCATCTTGGGCTAGACGCCCTGTCGGAAGCGTTCTTCGATGGCTCAACAGACACAGCTGCGCAGCTTTTCCAAACCAACACCACCCGTGCCGATACGCCGAACTATTCGATGCTCGATGTCCTGAGTGGCGCGCCCTGGGCCGGGAGCGCCTAAAAATACACGCTTAGCGGTGCGCGGTGGTTAGCTGCCGCGGCCAAACCCGACCGGATCGGTGATTGGGCCATTATCCCGATCGGTGATCCCGGTACGGAAGCTGCGCCGCCCGCCGCGGCCATTGCCCACCGGATCGGTGATCGGTCCGTTATCCGCATCGGTGATGCCCGACCGGATCGGGGTAAAGCTGCCGTTGCCGCCGCCGCGACCAAACCCGCCCGGATCAGTGATCGGGCCGTTGTCGGCATCGGTCAACCCGGTTCTGGAGGAGCGCAATCCTCCGCGTCCGACGCCGCCCGGATCAGTGATCGGGCCATTATCCCTATCTGTGACGCCGGTGCCAATCGTGGCTGGCACAACGACACAGCCGCTCAGCCCAAGGCCGACCGAACCGATGCCAAACCCCTGCAGGATGCGGCGTCTGCTGAGGCCGCGCCGTGTTTCAATCTGATCATCGTCCAAGCTGGTCGGCTTGGGAGTCTTGTCTTCTTTGCCGTCTTTCATCGTTCCACCTCTGGCTATTGCTGCCGAAGCTAAGGCCAACCGGGTCGCCGTCCCTCGTCAGAACGCAAAAAGGGACGGGTCGAGTGCGACCTCAGATGTGCCTCTGTCGTCGCTCACCCGCGGCCGTTGCCGCCCGGATCAGAGCAATTGCCGCCGTCCGCATCGGTGATGCCGCTGGCGGCGTTGCGCGGGTTGCCGCGGCCGGCGCCGCCCGGATCGGTCCAGGAGCCGTTGTCGCGGTCGGTATACCCTGCACGCTGTTGACGGCCATCGCCGCGGCCATTGCCGCCCGGATCGCGCCAGGTGCCATTGTCTTGGTCTGTCACGCCAGAACCATAGGCGCGGCAGTAGCCACGGCCACGACCGCCGGGATCAGTGATCGCGCCATTATCGTTATCCGTGCCCGCCTCGGCAGTTCCTGCGCTGACACCAACGATCGTCGCGCCAAGCGCCGCAGTTCCAGCACCACGCATCATGCCGCGTCGGCTGACGGAGGTGATAATATCGCTATCGGAAAGGGATGGTTTCTTGTCGTCTTTATCGCTCATAATACACTCCCAATGGCGAAAGGCAGCACAGATATCTGCCGGCTATGATGAGTTGCGGGCGGACATCCCGCCAAAAAAAGAACAAAAATATACTGACTTAGCGGCAGGCTAGCTTGCTTGCCCTATCAACTCAATAGGAATAGCGGGAATGGTGCCATGTTTTCACGCTGCGGTTGCATCGCCTCTGGTCCTGCTTGACAGGCCAGCGTCGGCGCGCCAACGCTCGGCCTCATGTTTGACCTGCGCCCTGTCGGCTACGTTCTGGGACTTTTGGTGTCGGTGCTGGGCGCAACGATGTTGCTGCCCATGGCGGTGGATCTTTATCTGCAAAACGGTCACTGGTTGATCTTCGCGGAAAGCGCGTTGGTGACCATGGTGATCGGCGGATTGCTAACGCTGGCCTGCGCCAATGCGGTGACCAAGGGCTTGAGCTTGCAGCAGACCTTTGTGCTGACCACTGGTGTCTGGCTGGTCTTGCCGATTTTTGGCGCGCTACCTTTCGTCTTCGGGGCCACAGAAGCACAATATGTCGATGCGTTTTTTGAGGCGATGTCGGGGTTAACGACGACGGGCTCGACCGTGTTCACCGGGTTGGACGCTTTGCCCGAGGGCCTTTTGCTCTGGCGCGGTCTTCTGCAATGGTTTGGCGGCATCGGGATCATCGTTGTTGCGATGGTGTTTCTACCGGAGCTTCGGGTCGGCGGGATGCAAATATTCCGCTCGGAAGGCTTTGATACCTTTGGGAAAATCCTGCCTCGCGCAACGGAGATCGCCAGTCGGATTTCGGTCATCTATATCGCGCTCACCCTGGCCTGCGCGGGGGCATATTCCGTTCTGGGCATGGGGGTCTTCGACGCCATCGTTCATGCGATGACGACGGTGGCGACTGGCGGATTTGCCAATTCGGACACATCCTTTGCCGATGTTGCGCCGGGCGTCGAATATGCGGCCGTCATCTTCATGCTGCTCGCGGCGCTGCCCTTCGTGCGCTATGTGCAATTGATCGCCGGATCGGCCCGCCCATTCTGGCAAGACAGTCAGATTCGGGCGTTTTTTGCCACGGTGGCCATCCTCACGGCCGTTATGGGCACATGGCTTGTGATGGGCGAAGGGCAGGCGCAGGAGATTGCTCTGCGCAAAGCCCTTTTTAACACAGTCTCCATCGTGACAGGCACGGGATATGCCAGCGCGGATTATATGCAATGGGGCGCCTTTGCTGTCGTGCTGTTCTTCTTCGCTGGCTTGATTGGTGGTTGTGCGGGCTCGACCTCCTGCTCGATCAAAGTCTTCCGCTATCAGCTGCTGATGACGTCGATCTCGACCCAGGTGCGGCGGCTCTATGCACCGCATGGTGTTTTTGAGCCGCGATATCAGGGGCGCCCGGTGGCCGAAGATGTCCTGAACTCGGTTATGGCGTTTTTCGTCTTGTTCTTTGTGACATTGGGCGTGGTGGCGATTCTGCTCGGATTGACCGGACTCGATTTCATTACCGCGATCTCCGGCGCGGCCACGGCGCTGGGCAATATCGGCCCGGGTCTTGGCCCGGTGATCGGCCCGGCGGGCACCTTTGCCGAGTTGAATGACACCGCGAAATGGGTTCTCTCCGCCGCGATGCTGATCGGGCGTCTGGAGCTGATGGCGGTTTTTGTGTTGTTCACTGCTGCGTTTTGGCGCGGGTGAGTCCTGGACCTCGCAAGAGGTTTGGCCGGAAAACGGCTACTGCTTGGCGGTGATCGCACGCCCCGCCGCGACGCCGGATGACCAAGCCCATTGGAAGTTGTACCCCCCAAGCCAACCGGTCACGTCCATCACTTCACCGATAAGGTAAAGGCCAGGGATGAGAGCGGATTCCAGGGTTTTGGAGCTGACCTGATCCGTTGCGACGCCGCCAAGGGTCACCTCAGCCGTGCGATAGCCTTCCGACGAGGTCGGCGTCAGGTCCCATTGGGCTAGGGCCTTTGCGAGGGTCTGCAGAGCGGTGTCCGACATATCGGCCAGATTGCCGCCGAGGCCCCATTCCGTTGTCAGATGACGCGCCAATTTCTGCGGCAGCAATTCGGCCAAACAGGTTCCGATTGCTTTGCCGCCCGCCGTCGTGCGGCGCGCCCGCAGATGAGCAAATAGGTCCTGGTCCGGCAAAAGATGGACCGATAGCCGGTCCCCCTCGCGCCAGTAGGACGAGATTTGCAGGATCGCCGGGCCGGATAGCCCGCGATGCGTGAAGAGCATCGCCTCCTCGAAAGCGGTGCCGTTGCAGCTAATCCGGGTGTTGACCGCCGTGCCGGAGAGCGCCGCGAACTCCGTCTTGGCTGGCTCATTGAAGGTGAGCGGCACAAGGGCGGGCCGGGTTTCCGTCAGCCGGTGACCGAATTGTTCCGCAATCTGGTACCCAAGACTGCTGGCCCCCATTTTCGGGATCGATTTGCCGCCGGTGGCAACCACGAGATTTTCTGCGGTCACGGTGATCGGCTTGCCGTCCCTGATCAATGACACTCGAAACGCGATCCCGTCATGCGCGACCTCGCCCACAGAGGTCCGCAGCCAAAGCTCGGCAGGTTGCATTTCCGCCAGGAGCATCTGGATGATGTCCTTGGCCGATCGGTCGCAGAAGAGCTGCCCCAGGGTTTTCTCATGCCAAGGGATTTGGTGCCGCCCAACGAGATCAAGGAAATCCCATTGGGTATACCGGCTCAGCGCAGACTTGGCGAAATGTGGGTTCTCCGACAGAAAATTCTCTGCCGCGCAGCCCATATTTGTGAAGTTACACCGGCCGCCGCCCGAGATGCGGATCTTCTCGCCCGGCGCCTTGGCGTGGTCGATAACCAATGTGTCCGGGCCTGCATATGTCGCGCATAAAAGCCCGGCGGCGCCTGCTCCTAAGATAAGCGTTTTGACGTGTTTCGCGCTCATTGCATGGTCATGTCTTGCAGCAACGGTCGACGTCTCCGGCGAGGGGTATGAAGCAAAGATACAGCGAGCGCGAGGTGCCGTTAGTCTTTGAAATTCCGGCTTTCTTTGATCTGGTCCCAGGCCCAGACGACCTCTTGCAACCGGTCTTCGTCGGTCCGGTCACCGCCATTCATGTCAGGGTGCAAGATTTTGATCAGGGCTTTGTAGCTCTTGCGGATCTCCGCCTTGGCCCAATGGTCCTTGGCCTCAAGAATATCGAGGGCCCGACGCTCCGTCGGCGGAAGCTTTCGCGTCCCGGTGATCGATTTGCCGCGGTTTTGCGTGGCGTTGCCGCCCAGAACCTGATGCGCATCATCGATACCGAGCCGCGCCCATGCCCGTTCTTCGGCCGATTGCTTGAACGGCTTTGTGGGCCGATCCCACACGCGATCCCGGTCAAGCTGCGCTTCCATCTCGGCTTCGGTCGTGCCGTCAAAGAAGTTCCACTTCAAGTTGTATTCCCGCACATGTTCCCGGCAGAACCACAGGAAATCGTCGAGCACATCGGGCGATTTGGGCGCGCGATATTGCCCCGGTTCTTCACAGCCCGGGTGTTCACAAACCCGCTGCGACGTCTCAAACGCGCCAGACATACCCCGACGGCCGCCCCGACGTTTCTTTTTGTCGGTCGAGACGCGGAGGTCGAAATTGAACGGGTCTTTGTCGGTCATCGGAAGTGCCTTTTCGACTCGGAGCAGCCAGTTTAGAGTTTTGGTCGGTGAGGTGAAGAGGGAGCAGGCGAAAATAATGACGCGAACCGAGAAAATCCAGTCACGGCTGAGCGAGGCGTTTGATCCTGTCCTGCTTGAAGTGGTTGATGACAGCGAAAGCCATCGCGGTCATGCCGGGTATCAGGAAGGCGGAGAGAGCCATTTTAACGTGGCTATTCAAAGCGATGCCTTCAAAGGCCTGAGCCGGATCGCGCAGCACCGCGCGGTGCATGACGCTTTGGGTAAGGAACTGATGGCAGAGATTCACGCGCTGTCTCTGGATATCCGCAGCTAGCCTCTGTCGGTCGTGACGGTCTCTTCCTCGACGGCCTCGGGCGTGTCGAGGTTTGGGGCGCTGTCTTCTTCGATAAGATTGGTTGGCTCCGGCTCGGGCTGCGCTTCGATCAAGACCGGCTCCGGTGCGGGCTCAGCGACCTTCTCCTCAAGGGGTCTACGGAAAACCAAAACGTTGCGATAGACGGTCTGACTGCTGGTCAGGCCCGCGCGTTCGGTCACGGGCAGGGTGTCGGCGCGGACATACTCCCAACCATCTGCGCCGACCTCGTTCATCAGGGTTTCAAGGGTATGCGCGAACCGGTCGGCATTGGCCTTTATCCCCTTGGTCTTCAAGCTTTTATCTGGCGCAGGCACCACTTTGTATTCATATCGGATCATAATGCCCTCAAATCAGTTTTGGGCTGGCCTCAAATTGACCAGTTAGCAACGTGCACGAGCGCTCGCGTTCTGCTTGGCCAAGCTTTCAAAGTCCAAGCTTGCCGGACACGATCTCATTCACGGCCTTCGGATTGGCCTTGCCACCCGTCGCTTTCATCACCTGGCCGACGAACCAGCCGGCGAGTTTCGGGTTCTGTTTCGCCTTCTCAACCTGGTCGGGGTTGGCGGCGATGATCACATCTACGGCGGCTTCGATGGCGCCGGTGTCGGTGACCTGCTTCATGCCGCGCGCCTCGACGATCTCTGCCGGGTCGCCGCCTTCGGTATAGACGATCTCGAACAGGTCCTTGGCGATTTTGCCGGAGATATCGCCGGACTGGATTAGTTTGATGATGCCAGAGAGCTGGGTGGGCGTGACCGGCGTTTCGGTGATGTCGTGGTCTTCTTTCTTCAGGCGTCCGAAGAGTTCGTTGATCACCCAGTTGGCGGCGAGTTTGCCATCGGTTTCCGAGGCGACGGCTTCGAAATAGGCCGCTGAGTCCGTATCGGCGGTAAGCACCGAAGCGTCATAATCCGATAGGCCGAAATCGCCGATGAAGCGGGCCTTCTTTGCATCGGGCAGCTCGGGCAGCGTATCGGCGATACCGTCGACCCAGGCCTGTTCGATCTCCAGCGGCAGGAGGTCGGGGCAGGGGAAATAGCGGTAATCATGCGCCTCTTCTTTCGAGCGCATGGAACGGGTTTCGCCTTTGTCGGGGTCATAGAGGCGGGTTTCCTGGTCGATCTCTCCGCCCGCTTCCAGGATGCCAATCTGGCGTTTGGCCTCGAAATCAATGGCTTGCTGTATGAACCGCAGGGAGTTCATGTTCTTGATCTCGCAGCGCGTGCCCAGATGGCTGAAATCCTGGGTCGCCTGATATTTCTCGTACTGGCCGGGCGGGCAGACGGAGACATTGACGTCCGCGCGCAGGTTGCCGTTCTGCATATTGCCGTCGCAGGTGCCGAGATAGCGCAGGATCTGGCGCAGTTTGGTGACGTACGCCGCGGCCTCTTCGGGACCCCGGATATCGGGGCGGGAGACGATCTCCATCAGCGCCACACCGGTGCGGTTGAGATCGACAAAGGACATCGCCGGGTCCATGTCATGGATCGATTTGCCCGCATCTTGCTCCAGGTGGATGCGCTCGATGCGGACAAGCCGCGCGGTGCCGTCGCCCATCTCGACCAGCACTTCACCCTCGCCGACGATCGGGTGGTAAAGCTGGCTGATCTGATAGCCCTGGGGCAGGTCGGGGTAGAAATAATTCTTGCGGTCAAAGGCGGAGGTCAGATGGATTTCCGCTTTGAGGCCCAGACCGGTGCGGACGGCCTGTTCGACGCAGAATTCATTGATCACTGGCAGCATGCCCGGCATGCCCGCGTCGACGAAAGCGACGTTGGAGTTGGGTTCCGCACCGAAAGATGTGGACGCGCCGGAAAACAGCTTCGCGTTAGACGAGACCTGGGCATGCACTTCCATCCCAATGACCAGTTCCCAGTCCTGCTTGGCGCCGGGGATCACTTTGGGTTTCGGGGTCTCGTAGGTCAGGTCGAGCATGGGGGGCCTCCGCATCGGTCGAAGCGGGTTTAAGCGAGCCGGGCGAGACGGGCAAGGGGCGGTTGGATGTGTTGGCCGCGCGGCGACAGATCACGGTCAGGTCTTTGAGCGCCGCGCGCCGACGGTTGTTGGTCATTTGCAAGGGTCCGTCTAGAGTTTTCGGACAGTCGATGATCAAGACAAATGAGGTCCGCTGGTCTGGTCCACAATTAAAGGTGAGATGTGCCAGAGCCGACCCGCGGAACCGACCGCGTTCCGCCCTTGTCCCGGCGGATATTGGCCCAAATCTGCAAAGCCCCTTGTGCCACTCTGCCCGACCGGGCAGATTAGTCGGCCTGCTCATTGTTTCCGTTTGGGGTCCAATCTAGTGCGTGTCTTTGCTATGGTTTTGCTGGCCTGTGTCGGCCTGTCGGGCTGCGTGTCGGCCACGCCGGACGTTTCAACAACTGATATGCCGCCCCCGATGCGGTGGGACTTCCGACCGGAGGGGCGATTGTGGACCGATGCATCGCTGCAAATGCTGGCCACAGACGCGGCTGTTTTGACAGAAACCGTACCGGGCGACATCCAATCCTGGTGCCCCGCTTACCCAGAGGCCAGCGTGCAGGAGCGCGCGGCGTTTTGGACCGGACTTTTGTCCGCTTTGGCCAAGCATGAAAGCACGTGGCGGCCTGGAAGCGGTGGGCGGTGGGGGCCGTTGGTTTGGCCTGGTTCAGATCGCGCCGGCGACCGCGCGCGGCTATGGCTGCGGCGCGGGCAGTGGAGCTGCGCTGCAAGATGGCGAGGCCAATTTGCAATGTGCCCTGCGCATCTGGTCCACGACCGTGCCGCGCGACGGTGTGATCTCCGCTGGCGGCGGTGGTGTTGCCGCTGATTGGGGGCCAATGGTCATGCGCAACAAGCGCGAGGAAATGCGGGCCTGGGTGTCGCAGCAAAGCTACTGCCAGGAGTAATCCACAGCCCTGTGGATTGTTTCCCGAATCGGGCAACTCACGGGCTTGCGCAATGGCTAACGCATCGTCACCCTGAGGTCCGTGTTATCTGGAGGGGGCCAGGTTATGCGCTTACGCGACACTTGTTACGTTCTTGTTTTCGGGTTGTTGCCAGGCATGGCGGCGGCTCAGGCCGGGCCAACTGTCACGGTTGGCGCGATGACTTTGACGCCGCAATCCGAGTTTCTTGAACCGGTCGAACCCGAGACCCAAGCGCCACGGGTGAGCCTGCGGCCGCTATCGCGACCGGAATGGGCGATGCCCGATATGATGTGGGATGGCCACCCGCGTGGTGCACGATGGAGTCTTGCCGTCATGGGCGCGCTCAGAGGGCATGGCGCCGGTCTTATGGATGTGGTGCCCGAAGATATCGAGGCCTGGTGCCCGGCCTATGAAACGGCGGATCGGGCGCAGCGCGCGGCCTTTTGGGCCGGGCTTACGTCGACGCTGGCCTTTCATGAAAGCACCCATCGGCCGCGAGCGGTCGGCGGCGGCGGGCGCTGGTTCGGCCTGGTGCAGATCGCGCCCGGCACGGCGCGCTGGCGCAATTGCGAGGTGCGGTCGGGCCAGGCGCTGCTGGATGGCGCAGCCAATCTGCGGTGTGGCATTCGGATCATGGCCATCACTGTGCCGCGCGACGGGGTGGTCTCGGAAGGGATGCGCGGTGTGGCGGCGGATTGGGGGCCGTTTCATTCGCGGCGGAAGCGCGAAGAGATGCGGAATTGGGTGCGTCAGCAAGATTATTGCCGTCCACCAACACGGCCGCAAATCCGACCGGTCGGGCTGGTGCCAGAGCCAGTTTTGCCGATGCGGCGACCTGAACCTTTCGCGGGTCTTGCAGAAGCGGGTTAACCCTCGCGCACGGGGACCCCGCGATTGGTGGCTTCACGGATCAACACGGTCGGGTCGGGCACAGCCATGTGATGCAGCTTCACCTCGGTCCCATCGGTCATCACGATGGTGCATCGCGTCGGGCCATCGCGGTCGCAGACACGCAGATGCGCGATCGATCGCGCGGGCAGGCTGCGGTCGCGCGGACCTTCAAAGATATGCCAGCACTCGGGGGATAAATGCAGCCCATAAACCGGGGTTACAACGATTTGCCAGAAGCAGACGCAGAGCGCGGGGATCAGCAACAACAGCACTAACCCCGGCACGGACTGCCATAGAAAAGCGGTCAATAATACCAGGACTCCAAAGGCCGTGGCACTCAAGGCAAGATTGCCCGGACGGGCACGATATTCAAAGTCACTGGTCATGGCCGTTGCATAAGAAAGTATTGAGCCTGCAATGTGGCGTGTCTGGGGAAAGCTTAGGCCCAACCTTGGCCAAAGATGGGGCGGCTGGCCCGCAGCAGAGAAAACCCGTGAGTCCGCTCACGCCCGCCCAACGCCAGGGTTCGGGCGCGCAGCATCTCGATCGCGGATGGGCCATCGGCAGCTAAGGCGCTGGGCGGGATGGCCGCGCCTATATTGATGCGAAACGGTTGGCGGGCCTTGTTCAGCGTTTCATGAAAGAGCGTGATGTCGCGCAAGCTGGGGTGCAGCGCATCGAAGGCGTAAAACAAGGCGGAGTTGCGGGCGCAGATGTGAACCGGGATCACCGGAAGCTCGAATCTCCGGGCGATCATTGCCGCTGAACCCATCCACGGGCGCTCCTGCAGGCGCAAACCGTGGCGTTTGGCGAGCCGCCCCGAGGGGAAGATCACGCCGATCCGCCCCGCGTCCAGCGCGCGATGCAGCCCGTGCATCGTCGCGCGGGTTTTGGCATAACACCGTTTCTCAGTGCGCCATTCCACCGGGAGGATGAGATCGGCCATCTGTGGTAAGACGCGCAGGATATCCGCATTTGCCATGATGAAGCTGTCATTGCGGCGCCGGGCGATGAGATGGTGCAGGATAATCCCATCGGCAATCCCGGTCGGGTGGTTCGCGACGATCAGCGCGGGCCCCACCGTCGGGATATGGGCGAGCCCCGAACGGTGACATCCTGCGCGATCAGATCGGCCAAACGAGCCATGATCTCTGGCATCGGCAAAGGGCTCAGTGTCTCGCCCAAATCCAAGGTGCGATTGTAGGCCAAAAGCATGTTCAGCACGGCGCGCACGTGCCGCGTCCCGGGCCTGTCGGAGAACAGCCAAGGTGCCCGTTCGGCAATCAAAGGATCGGTGCGAGCCGCGATGGTCATAAGGCGCAAAAACACCCTTTGTATGACGCGGCCATGACGATAGAGCCCCGTGAGCGGCGATCAGCGGATATAGGGTGGCGGATCGTTGACGGGCCGCTAGAGTAGGGCGCGCAAGAGCGAGATGAGATGACAGCACAATCGGAAATCAGCGTTCCAGGCCGGATCGTGGCCTTGGATTTGGCCCGCACGGCGGCGCTCGCGGGCATGGTGATCTATCATTTCACCTTCGATCTGGCGCTGTTCGGCTATGTGCCGCCAGAGACGGCGGTCACTGGCGGCTGGGCGCTCTTTGCCAAGCTGGTTGCGGGCAGTTTTTTGTTCCTGGCGGGGGTAAGCCTGTGGTTGGCGCATGGGCGCGGCATCCGCTGGCCTGCGTTCTGGCGGCGGATTGCGATGGTTGGCGGCGCGGCGGCATTGATCTCTGTGGCGACCTATGTGGTTATGCCGCAGAGTTTTGTTTTCTTTGGCATTTTGCATTCCATCGCGCTGTGCAGCGTGATCGGTTTGGCGTTTCTGCGGCTGCCGGTTTTGGTCACTCTTGCGGTGGCAATCGGCGTGTTTTTCCTGCCGCAATATGTGCGGTTCGAGATGTTCAATGCGCCCTGGTTCTATTGGACCGGGCTGGGCACGAGTTGGCCACCGACGATTGACTATGAGCCGGTGTTTCCGTGGCTGGCGCCGTTTTTGGTTGGCCTGGCGATGACGCGGTTTGTCGATCGTTCGGGCTGGATGCCGCGCCCGCATGTGCCGGGGCACACCGCCCGGTTCTTGGCGTGGCCGGGGCGGCATTCGCTGATCTTGTACTTGGTCCACCAGCCGGTGCTGATCTCTGGGCTGTGGCTGGTGACCCAGGTGATCCGCTAGCCGCGCATCCGCGCGACCATTTCCGAGAGATCGGGGCTGAGGCCTTCAGTGTCGGCGATCCGCGCGAGTTGGCCCTGGATCAGGGCCTGCCGATCGGCGTCATAGCGGCGCCAGGTCTCAAAGGCGGTGGACATCCGCGCGGCGGTTTGCGGGTTGAGATGATCAAGCCGGATGAGCCAGTCGGTCAGGAAGACATAGCCTGCGCCGGAGGGGTCATGGAACCCCGCCGGGTTGCCGGCGGCCAGCCCACTGACCAAAGCGCGGAACCGGTTGGGGTTTTTCCAGTCAAAAAGCGGATGCGCGGTGAGGGTTTCGGCGATGGCCACGGCCTGATCCGGAGCGGCGAGGCTCACTTGCAAGGTGAACCATTTGTCCATCACCAGCCGGTCACCTTGCCATTGATCATGGAACCGCGTGGCAATCTCGGCGTCGCCAAGCTCCAATAGGCTGGCGAACCCGGCCAGTTGATCGGTCATGTTGCTGGCCGCATCGTAATGGGCCTTTGCGCGGGCCCCGCCATCCAGATGCGCGGTGAGCGCCAGAGCCGTGTTGCGGAGGGCGCGTTTGCCCGCTTGGCTGGCCTCGGGGCTATAGTTGGGGCCAGGGTCCATTTCGGCGTAAAGGGTATCGAGCACTGGCTGTAGATGCGACCCGATCGCCTGGCGCAGGGTCTTGCGCGTGCTGTGGATCGCCAGCGGGTCTGGCACGATCCCGGCATCGACGGCGCCTTGCGCAAGGTCATCCTCTGAAGGAAGGGCCAAAGCCAATGCCCGGAAATCGGGATCGAGGCTGTCATCGGCGGCCAGGCGCGCCAACCCATCCAGGAAGGTCGGTTGTGGCGTTGCACCATCGGCCAACATGCCCAATAGCGTCTCGCGCGCCAGGCTGCGCCCGGCCTCCCACCGGTTGAACGGGTCGGTGTCGAACGCCAAAAGCAGCGCGCGATCCTCGAAACTTGGCTGATGATCCAAGATCACCGGCGCAGAGAAGCCCCGCAGGATCGACGGGATGGGGCGGGCATCAAGCCCGTCAACCACAATCTCGGCCTCCGCTTCAGCCAGTTCGATCACCTGGGTCGGGTGTGTTTCCGTGCCATCGGGTGCCAAAAGGCCAAATGCGACCGGGATCACCGCCGGGGATTTCTCCGGTTGGTCCGGCGTGGGCGGCACCTCTTGCCGAAGGTGGAGCGTATAGGTGCCGTCTTTAAATCGGTCGCTGACATGGATCCGCGGCGTGCCCGCTTGGGTGTACCAGCGTTTGAACTGGCCGAGATCGCGGCCCGTGGCGTCTTCGAACACCTTGAGCCAATCCTCGATGGTGCAGGCTTGGCCATCATGCCGGTCGAAATAGAGGTTCAGCGCGGCATCATAGGCCTCTGGCCCGACGAGGAGGCGCAGCATGCGGATCACCTCCGCGCCTTTCTCATAAACCGTCGCGGTGTAGAAGTTGTTGATTTCGATATAGCTTTCCGGGCGGACATTATGGGCCAGAGGGCCAGCATCTTCGCGGAACTGCCGCGCGCGCAGCGTCAGGACGTCTTCGATCCGCTTCACGGGGGCTGAGCGCATATCGGCGGTGAATTGTTGGTCGCGGAAGACGGTGAGGCCTTCTTTCAGGCAAAGCTGAAACCAATCTCGGCACGTGATCCGGTTGCCCGTCCAGTTGTGGAAATACTCATGCGCGATGATCCGTTCGATGAAGTCGAAGTCGCGATCTGTGGCGGTTTCGGGCGAGGCCAGGACATATTTAGAGTTGAATATGTTCAAGCCTTTGTTCTCCATTGCGCCCATATTGAAGTCATCAACGGCAACAATGTTGAAAATATCCAAGTCATAGGCGCGGCCATAGACCTGTTCATCCCAGATCATCGACCGTTTCAGCGCGTCCATCGCGTAATCGCAGCGATCTTCATCGCCGGGCCGGACCCAGATGTTGAGCGCAACGTCGCGGCCCTCCATCGTGGTGAAGGTGTCCGAAACAGCGATCAGATCACCCGCGACCAGGGCGAAGAGATAGGCGGGTTTGGGCCATGGGTCGTGCCACGTGGTGCTGGAAACCGCTCGGTTTCCAGCCGGATTTTTCGAAAAATCCGCATCACCCGGGTTGCCATTGGACAGCATCACCGGGAGATCGCTTTCAATTGTGACGGTGAAGGGCGCCATGACGTCGGGCCGATCCGGGTAATAGGTGATTTTGCGAAAGCCCTCTGCCTCGCATTGCGTGCAATACATCCCGTTGGACATATAGAGCCCTTCGAGGGCGGTATTCGCCTCGGGCGCAATCTCCACCTCGGCTTCCCAGATGAAGGCCGGGCCCGGCAAATGGGCGGCAGGTACCGTTAGGCCAGTCTCGGTTTGAACATACTGTGCGGCATCGAGCGGCGTCCCGTCGATGGCCGCCGAGATCAGTTTCAGATCTTCGCCATCAAGGGTCAGGTCGGCCCCATCAACGCCGTCCGGGTTGGCGCGAAAGGCGATCCGGGCCCGCACGCGCGTCGCTTTAGGATCGAGACGAAAGGTCAACGCCACTTCATCGACCAGATGATTGGGCGGGCGATAGTCGGAAAGATGGATCGGTTGCGGGGCAGCGTCTGTCACGGGACGTCCTTGTTTGAGCGGTTTTGGCGGACGGTAGGCCAGCGCCGGGGCGGCGTCCAGCACCGTATGTCGGCGATGTTTTCTCGTATTGGTAAAAGGAGTTGACCGGTTTTCTTGCCTCTGGGTGGGTTTCGCGCTAAGTGCGCGGAAACCGAGATGCATTGCGAAGAGAGGGGACAGCATGACCGAGCGGGTTGAACGCGCTGGGCTGCAGATTGCGGCTGAATTGGTGGATTTCCTGGAGGCCGAGGCGCTGCCGGGGACAGGTGTTGCGCCAGAGGCGTTCTGGGAGGGGTTTGCCGGGCTTTGGGCTTGGGGAACGCCGAAAAACCGCGCCCTTCTCGAGACCCGTGAGACCTTGCAAGAGCAACTCGATGCCTGGCACCGTGAGCGGCGCGGGCAGGGCCATGATGCGGCGGCTTATGAGGCGTTTCTGCGCGAGATCGGGTATCTGGTGCCCGAGGGGGCGGAGTTTGCCATCGAGACTGGCAATACCGATCCGGAGATTGCAGAGATCGCCGGGCCGCAATTGGTCGTTCCGATCACCAATGCGCGTTATGCGCTGAACGCTGCCAATGCGCGGTGGGGCAGCCTTTATGATGCGCTTTATGGCACCGATGCGATGGGGGATCTGCCGCAGGCCGGTGGCTATGACCCGGCGCGGGGGGATCGCGTGATCGCCTGGGCGAAAGGCTTCTTAGATCAGGCCGCGCCCTTGGCCGATGGCAGCCATGCGGATGTGACGGGCTATGCGGTTGCGGGCGATGCCATGACCCCGGCGCTGGCCGACCCGGCGCAGTTCGTCGGCGCCAACCACGCCGAGGATGGAACGCTGACCGAGCTGGTGCTGCGTCATAATGGGCTCCATATCGCGGTGCAGATCGACCGGAATGGCGCGATCGGGAAAGTCGATCCGGCAGGCGTGAACGATGTGCTGCTGGAGGCGGCGCTGTCGACGATTATGGATTGCGAGGACTCGGTGGCCTGTGTCGACGCCGCCGACAAGGTTGTGGCCTATCGCAACTGGCTCGGATTGATGCGGGGCGACCTGACCGAAACCGTTGAAAAGGGCGGCAAAAGCTTCACCCGGGCTTTGAATGCAGATCGCACCTGCGTGAAGGCGGGCGAAACGGTCACGCTCAAAGGCCGGTCGCTGATGCTGATCCGGAATGTCGGGCATTTGATGACCAATCCGGCGATCCTGGACGGCGATGGCCATGAGGTGTTCGAAGGGCTGATGGATGCGATGATCACCACGCTGATTGCGCGCCATGACCTGCAGAAAACCGAGGGCGCGCGGAATTCGGTCAAAGGGTCGGTCTACGTGGTGAAGCCGAAGATGCATGGGCCGGAGGAAGTGGCCTTTGCCGATGAGATTTTCACGCGGGTGGAGGCGGCTTTGGGTCTGCCGCAGCATACAGTGAAACTCGGGATCATGGATGAAGAGCGGCGCACCTCGTCGAATCTCAAGGAGTGTATCCGGGCGGCGAAACACCGGGTGGCCTTCATCAATACCGGGTTCCTGGACCGGACGGGCGATGAGATTCACAGCTCGATGGAAGCCGGACCGATGTTGCCGAAGGGTGACATGAAATCAACGGCTTGGATCAGCTCTTATGAGGATCGGAATGTCGATATCGGGCTGGCCTGCGGGTTGCAGGGCAAAGCCCAGATCGGCAAAGGCATGTGGGCGATGCCCGATTTGATGGCGGCGATGCTGGAACAGAAGGTTGGCCACCCGAAAGCCGGCGCGAACTGCGCCTGGGTGCCGAGCCCGACGGCGGCGACCTTGCACGCGACGCATTATCATCAGGTGGACGTGTTTGCGGTGCAGGATCAGATCAAATCTGGCGGTGCGCGGGGCAGTTTGAGCGACCTGTTGACCATTCCGGTGATGGATGGGCGGAACTTGAGCGCAGATGAAATTGCCCAGGAGATCGAAAACAACGCTCAGGGCATTCTGGGCTATGTGGTGCGCTGGGTGGATCAGGGCGTTGGCTGTTCGAAAGTGCCGGATATTCATGATGTCGGGTTGATGGAGGATCGCGCGACTTGCCGGATCAGTTCGCAAGCCCTGTCGAACTGGCTGCATCATGGGGTTGTGTCCGAAGAGCAGGTGATGGCGGGCATGCGTAAGATGGCCGAGGTGGTTGACCGTCAGAATGCCGGTGATGCGCTCTATGAGCCGATGGCCCCGGGGTTCGATGGCGTGGCGTTTGCCGCGGCGTGTGATTTGGTCTTCAAGGGCCGGGTCCAGCCGAGCGGCTATACCGAGCCGGTGCTGCATGCCCGGCGGTTGCAGAAGAAAGCGGCCTGAGCGGGGGAGCGCCCGCCGCGTGCCCCCATTCGGGAGCCCTTGGCAGGCGCTGGCCGGTCTTTGACCGGCTGCCTCCGGCGGGGATATTTATGAAGCAGAGAAGGCAGGGCGTCTGAGACGACCTTGAAGGAGATGAGATGATGATTTCACTGGACCAGGCGCGGGCGGTGGTGCGCGGTACGTTGGAGAAGGGCCGTGCGATGGGGTTGAAGCCCCTGTCGGTGGCGGTGCTGGATGCGGGCGGTCATGTGTTGGCGTTTGAGCGCGAAGATGGTGCGAGCCCGGGGCGGTTTGAGATTGCGCGCGGGAAGGCTTATGGCGCGGTGATGTTGGGCATGCCGGGGTCTGCGCAGATGGCGCGGGCCGAGGAACAGGCCTATTTCATCGCGGCGGCCAATGGCGCATTGGGCGGCAAAATGATCCCGGTACCAGGCGGTGTTTTGGTGAAAGACGGCGCTGGCGCGGTGATTGGTGCCGTTGGCGTGACAGGTGACACTTCGGACAATGACGCAGAAGCGGCCCTGGCGGGCATCGCAGCGGCGGGTCTTGAGGGCGCTGCGTGAAGCGGCGGATCTCCTCAGGGTCGGCATTTGAGGCGGAGATCGGCTATTCGCGGGCGGTTGTCTGTGACGGGTGGGTCTTCGTCGCCGGAACCACCGGCTTTGATTATGCCACGATGGAGATCAGTGACGATGTTGCGGTGCAGTCCGAACAGTGTTTCCGCAATATCGACAAGGCGTTAACGGAGGCCGGCGCCTCAATGGCGGATGTGGTGCGGGTCAATTACATCTTGCCCGATGGCAGTGATTGGGAGGCCTGTTGGCCGGTCACCCGCGCTTGGCTGGGGGCGGCGCGGCCAGCGGCGACGATGATCATTGCGGGCCTTCAGGACGCGCGGATGAAAATCGAGATCGAAGTCACCGCACGGCTGCCGTAAGTGCCCAATTTGCGGGCAGGTGCGCAGATGCACAGCGGAATCTGCGACGGCTGCGGGTTTCCTCACGCGTCGATGGCTTATATAGAAGGCCAACGCGCGACGGAGGTACCATGGCCCGCCCAGTGATTGGCATCATCGGCAATCATCACCTGATCAATGATGAATATCCGACCCATGCGGGTGGGACGATGAACTCCGCCGCGATTGCCGAGGTCTCCTGCGGCATGCCGATGTTGATCCCGGCCGATCCGCGCTTTGTCTCGACCGAGGAGTTGATGGAGACCTGTGACGGGTTTCTGTTCACCGGCGGGCGGCCCAATGTGCACCCGGAGGAATATGGCGAGGCAGAGACCGAAGCCCATGGCGCGTTCGACAGGGCGCGGGATGCCGTGGCCTTGCCGCTGATCCGGGCGTGTGTCGCGTGCGGACAGCCGATTTTGGGCGTCTGTCGCGGGTTCCAGGAGGTCAATGTGGCCTTGGGCGGCACGCTTTACCCAGAGATCCGGGATTTGCCGGGGCGGATGAACCATCGGATGCCACCCGACGGGACGCTCGATGAGAAATTCGAGATCCGCCACAAAGTGACCTTTACGGAAGGTGGCCCGTTCCATCGCTTGATGGGCGCACGTGAGGTGATGACCAACACGCTACATGGGCAGGGGATCAAGACGGCCGGCTCTCGGGTGATCATTGATGGCCATGCCGATGATGGCACGCCCGAGGCGATCTATGTGGCAGATGCGCCGGGTTTCACACTGTCGGTGCAGTGGCATCCGGAATATCGCGCCGCCGAAGACCCGGTCTCGCGCCCCTTGTTCGAGGCGTTTGGCGCGGCGGCGGCGGCTTGGGCGGCGGGGCGCCGCCCGGTTTCGGTCGCGGATGTGGCCTAAGCTCTATCGTTGGTTTATGTCTGAGCCAAACGGTCGGATTGGGCCGAGGCTTGAACATCGAGGGCTGCATGAATGACCTATGATCCAGACAATGTTTTTGCGAAAATCCTCAGCGGCGATCTGCCATCCGAGCGGGTCTATGAAGATGACGACACCGTCGCTTTGATGGATATCATGCCGCGCGCAGATGGGCATGTCTTGGTGATCCCGCGCAGCGCGGCGCGGAATATCCTTGATGCCACGCCGGAGCAATTGGCGGCCTGCATGGCGACGGTTCAGAAGATCAGCCATGCGGTCATGGCGGCGTTCGAGGCCGAGGGCG
Organism: Fontisubflavum oceani; assembly: GCF_030407165.1. Taxonomy (GTDB): domain Bacteria; phylum Pseudomonadota; class Alphaproteobacteria; order Rhodobacterales; family Rhodobacteraceae; genus Rhodophyticola; species Rhodophyticola oceani. The sequence goes on along the minus strand of NZ_CP129111.1, from coordinate 3,257,844 downwards.
TGACCCTGCAGCAGTTCAATGAGGCGGCAGGCGGGCAGGAGGTGTTCCACCTGCATTTCCATATCTTACCCCGCCACGCGGGCGTGTCGCTGCGCCCGCCGGGCAAGATGGGCGACCACGCGGTGATCGCGGCGCATGCGGAGAAAATCCGCGACGCCTTGGCCGGTTAGGTGGCGCGGGGCCCTCTGGCCTCATGAATCGCGCGGCGAATGCGACGCCAGGTTTCGGCCTGGTCTGCGCGACCGGCGGCTTCCTCGACCAGAACCCGCTGCGCCGCCTCGGCTTCCGCTCTGTCGCCATGGGCGCGATAGAGTGAGCGGGCATAAGCGATGATTTCGTTCATCTTCATTGGTCTCTCCTCCTGTTTTGGTGTTGAGAAGGTCCCTCGGGGATTCAGTGTAGCATAGTTTTGGGGGTTTCGGGCAAGGCGTGCGGTTGCCAGCGTGTCTTTGCCGATCTCGGCTTGGGGGTTGAGACGCTAGCCGTAGAGCCGCAACATCTCTTGCAAATCCTCGAAGGTATTGGCCTCTTGCACGGGCTTATCCTTGCGCCAGCGGGCCATGCGGGGGAAGCGGAGCGCGACGCCGGATTTGTGCCGCGGGCTGGCCTGAATGCCCTCAAACGCGATCTCGAACACATGTTGCGGGGTGACCGCGCGGACCGGGCCAAACCGTTCCAGGGTGTTTTTGCGCACCCAAGCTGTGATTTCGCGAAACTCGGCGTCGGTTAGGCCGGAATAGGCCTTGGTGAAAGGCACCAGATCATTACCCTTCCAGACCGCGAAGGTGAAATCGGTGTAAAGCGTCGCGCGGCGGCCCGATCCGGCTTGGGCATAGATCATCACCGCGTCGATGGTCAGCGGATCGACTTTCCATTTCCACCAATCGCCTTTCTTTCGGCCCGAGAGATAGGGCGCGGATAGGCGCTTCAGCATCAGACCCTCGGCGCCCACCTCGCGGCTGATCTCGCGCGCGGCGGTCAGATCGGGCCAGTCGGTTGCCGGCACAGCTGCGGAGAGGCGCAGCGGCGACCCAGGCGGCAGATCGGCGATGATCGTCTCCAGCGCGGCGCGGCGATCCGCCAAGGGCTGCGCGCGGATATCGACGCCGTCTTTTTCCAAGAGGTCATAGGCCATCAGGATCACCGGGACCTCGGCCAGCAGTTTTTTCGGCACGGTTTTGCGGCCGATCCGGGGTTGCAGCCGGGCAAAGGGCAGCGGTTTTTCATCGGCGAAGGCCAAGACCTCTGCATCGATCACCGTGCCATCAGGTAGGAAGTCCTTCAGTTGCGCCAATTCCGGAAAGCGATCGGTCATCAGCTCTTCGCCGCGCGACCAGAGGAAATGCTGTCCTTCGCGCAAGATGAACTGGCCGCGAATACCATCCCATTTCCGCTCGGCCAGCCAATCGCTGACCGGGCCGAGGGCTTCGGGCGCGCCATCCAGTTGATAGGCCAGGTAGAACGGGTAGGGGCGGGAGAGATCGGCGTTCGGGTCCGGCGTCTCGATCAAGGCGTGATAGCTGGTGGTCTCGGGCGTCCAATTGCCCATCAGCCGATGGGTCAGATCGGGTTCATCCATACCCGTGGCCTGGGCCAGCGCCCGGGTCATCAGTTTCTGGCTCACCCCCATGCGCCAACCGCCGGTGATCAGTTTGTTGAACACAAAACGCTCTGTTGGCGGCAGCTGATCCCAAGCCGCTGTGATCCCGGCCTTTTTCTCCTCTTCCTCCGCCTTGTCGAGGCTGCGGAGGGTGGTGATCCAATGGGTGAGCGAGTGGTCGCTGGTCTGGGTCGCGGGGGGCAGCACGAGCGCGATGGTCTCGCTGAGATCGCCCACGACGGGGTAACACTCCTCGAACAGCCATAGCGGGATGTCGGCCACTTCTGCGGCCCATTCGCGGAGTTTGGTTGTGGTCACGGTTCGGCGTGGTCGGCGGCCAGAGAGCAGCGCGATGGTCCAGAGTTTGTCATCATCGGGCGCGTCGCGGAAATAGGCGGCGAGGGCCGCAGTCTTGACGCTGGTTTTGGTGGTTTGGTCCAGCGCGGTGAAGAGGGCGGCGAAACGGTTCATTCGGGCGCTGTCTGATAGGGCACGGGGGTCTCCAACGTGCCGAGGATCAGATGCAGACCGATGAAGCCGGGCCCACCGCGCGAGAGGCTGACCCGACTGTCGCGCGCGAGGTCGCGATGATCGCCAAGGGTGAAGACGTGATCCTCTGGGACGGTGAGCAGGGGTGTATCATCGAAGCGATGCCCCTCGGTCAGGTTCAGAATCGGATAGCTGGCACCGTTGGGCAGCGTTTCCAGGTTTTGCGGGATGTCACATGTTGGAGCGGTGTCAGGTGTCTCGGCAGGGCAGGTGGGCAAGGCACCGGTGGCGTCCGCTCGGCGCTGGATGGTGAGTGGCGGGAGGGGCGTTGTCGTCACTGGCGTGGCGTCGATATGGAGAAGGCCGCCGATCATCTGAACGGTCTGGCCGGGCAGGGCGATGACACGCGCCATCTCGATCCGGCCTTGGGTCTGATGGGTGTAGAGGATCACGTCGCCAAGCTGCGGGTCGGCCGCGCCGGGGAAGATGCGTTCAGACACGGTGCAGAGGCCGCGGGGCACGGTGGGCGACATCGCCTCGGTTTCCGGGGAGAAGCTGCGATGGGTGCCGATGGTGCAGCGCAGGCAGAAGCAGAACTCTTGTGCGAGTGCGGGGGCTGCGGTGACCATCAGGGTCAGGGCGAGGCCGAATTGCCGGATCATTCGGTGACCTCCGCATCCTGTGTGTCATCAAGCGTTTCACCGCCGTAATCGGTCTCAACAATGCCCGCGTCATAACCTTGTTCGGTCAGCCAACGAGAGAACTGAGCGGTATAGCCGTGGGTGACAAAAACCCGTTCTGCACCAGTGGCTTCAACGGCGGCGTTCAGCCCATTCCAGTCAGCATGATCCGAGATCACAAAGCCCCTGTCGGCGGCGCGGCGGCGGCGCACACCGCGAAGCCGCATCCAGCCCGAGGCGAAGCCGGTCGAAGCCGCCCCAAAGCGGCGCATCCAGGCCGAGCCGAGCGCCGAGGGCGGGGCGATGACCATCGCGCCGGGAGAGGCTTTCGCGTCGAGATCGGGGGTGACATGGGTCGTCTCCGGCAGAGACAGGCCCTGGGCGCGGATCACCTGATTGGTCGCCTCAATCGCGCCATGGGTCAGGATCGGGGCGATGGCCGGGTCCAGCAGGCGCAAGACCCGCTGCGCCTTGCCAAGGGAATAACATCCCAAGAAGGAGGCGCGCCCGGCGGCGGCATTTTCCGCCCACCAGGCGTTGATTTCTTGCGCCAAGCTGGCTTGGTCGGGCCAGCTATAGATCGGCAGTCCAAAGGTGCTTTCAGTGATGAATGTGTGGCAGCGGACGGGCTCGAACGGTTCCGACAGCCCGTCATCAATGGTTTTGTAATCACCCGACGCGACCCAAACCTCGCCCGCCACCTCGACACGGATCTGGGCCGAGCCCGGGACATGGCCGGCGGGGTGAAAGCTGACGGTTGCGCCGCCGATCTGGCGGGTCTCGCCATAGGTGATTGTTTTTAAGGGAATATCACCCAACCGGTGGCGCAGAACCGGGGCTGCGCTCTTGGTTGCCAGGTAGGCTTGGTGACCGGCGCGCGCATGATCGGCATGGCCATGGGTGATCAAGGCGCGCTCCACCGGTCGCCAGGGGTCGATATAGAAATCGCCTGCCGGGCAGTAGATGCCACGATCGGTGAAGGTGAGGACCATGCGCTGCCTTTCCGTTGCCCGATCCAAGATAGGGCGCGAGACGGGCGGCGGCTACTCCTCTTCCTCGTCCTGCGGGATCAATGTGATTACACCGGCCTCCTGCAATTCGCGGATCGCAGTGACAATTTCGGCCATCGCCGCCTCGCCCTCTCTAAGCCGGGGCGTGCCGAATGTTTCGGCCTCTTCGCGCAGTTGTTCGGCCATCCGTTTTGACATGTTTTCGAACAGGAACTCGACGGCGATGGGGGATTCCACCATGCCCGAAGCGAAGGCGACGACGGTTCTTTCCGGGTCGATCTGGCGCAAAACCTTGGGCACATCCGTCGGTTTCAGGCGCTTTGGAATATGGTCAAAGGTAAAGATCGCCTTGCGAACGGCTTCGGCAAAGCTGGCGTCGCGCGTTTCAAGCCCGTCCATGATGGCGTCGCGGATCGAGCCTGAAGCGGCATTCAAGATTGCGCCGATCCGGTCGACAGCGCTGTCGTTAAAGGCGGCCTTGGGTTTGTTTTCAAGCTGGGTAAGTAAGGTCGCGCCGATCCGGTCCACCATTTCGGGGGAGACTGTGCCGGTGAGCGAAACGGCATGGGCAATCACTTCGGCCCGATCCTCGGGCATCTTGCCAAGCAGGGTCGCGGCGCGCGCGACGTCGAGCTTTGAGAGCAAGATTGAGCACACTTCGGCACTTTCTTGGGCGATGAGCGGTGTGAGCTCCTCATCATCCAGCTCCGCGAGTTGGGCCCACGGATCAGCCGGAGCATTGGCGTTCGCCTCGGCCAGCAAGCCGTCGCGGGCGTTGGAGGAGAGATATGGCTCCAACAAAGCGAGCGCGTCCGGCAGACCGTCCGGAAATGTGAGCGCGAGATTGTCGAGCGCGGATGTGAACTCCTGCACGACACTGGCCAATGTCACGCGATCGATATGGCTGAGCGTGGCCATATATCGCGCGAGGCGTTCTTGTTGTTGCGGGGTCAACCGGTCCAACGCCAATGCCACATCTTCGGACAGAAGCAGCCGAACGATCACGGCCGCCTTTTGTCCGGAGCTCAACTTTCGCACTCTCAACCGCCCGCCGACCCCTTCGGCGACCGGGTCATCTATCAAATCGGAATCCCGCAGCATTGCATTGCCCCATTACCCCATTGTCCCACCTATGATGCAGCATCCCGTTTCAGGGTTAAGCCCAGGTTTCCTCAGCAGCGTGGAAATCGGCCAGATTTATAGAGAATTTCCCTAGTAATCTGTGGTTTGGCCGGTGGCGATGGCTTGGGCCAGTGTGGTTTCTGCCCATGTGCCGGCGCCATTTCGATTGCGAATCTGGTCCAGTTCTTGCCGCGCCAGATTGTAACGCCCGGCCAGCACATGCGCCTGGCCAAGATATGATCGCGCCAAAAGGTTATCCGGGTCGACGTCTATGGCCCGGTCATAATAGGCCAGCCCAAGAGCCACACGCCCGGCTTGGCGGTGGGTGAACCCGAGCATGGTCAGCACATGGCTATCGTCTTGGTTCGACATTTGGTTTAGCGCGGCGATGGCATCGCCATAGCGCGCGGCATAGGCCAACTCGCGGGCGGCCTCGTAAAGAGCCTCATCGCCCAACCGGCTTTCGCGGATCACCACGCAGCGACCGATCACACCATCCCAGATAAACCCTTCATCGCAGGTCATCGTCGTTTCGGTCGGGGTTGGCGGGCTATCATCTGGACCGACCGCGAGAGCCTGACCCGGCAGGCCGACTGCGACTGCCAATAGAAAGGCGCGATACATGGCGTGAGGTCTCCCTTTCTCAAGATATGTCGGGCGCCACGGCGCGAGGAATCGGGTCCCATCTTGGATGGTATCAGGTCTTTTGGGGCTGCAGCAGCCGATTTGCGCTTCCGCCTCATGACACTCGGGGGCGCGAGGCGCCGACACGCAACCATGTCCCCCGCATGTGATTAGGCCGAAAGCCTCTCCACAAGGAAATCAAAGACAAGGCGAATGCGGCGGCTGGTATGCAGCTCTTGGTGCGTGGTGAGCCAGACGGGCACTGGGATTGGCAGAAATCCCGGCGGGTCGATCTTTTCGACAGACTCGGTTCTGCTGGCAATCTGCTCGGACATGATCCCGATTCCGAGGCCCTTTCGGACCATTTCCCAAATCGCGACGGTGTTCGAGGAGAGAAGGGGGAAATTGGTGTGGCCGAGGTTCAACCCGTGTTGGCGCAAGACCTCAATCATGCGGTCGGTCTGGTCGACCCCGATAAAGATGTGATCGATCAGATCATCGACGGTCTGCGGGCGGCCATAACGCGCCAGATAAGACGGCGCAGCATATAGATGACCCATGCTGCCCGGTAATTTACGCGCCACCAGATCGGGCTCCTTTGGGGGGACATGACGGATCGCGATATCGGCCTCTCGACGACGCAGGTCGCTGATTTCATTGGAAACGCTGATTTCGATGCGGATCGCGGGCGCTTGCGCGCGCAGGTCTGCCAGAATGTCGGGCAGGATATAGGCCGCAGTGGAGTCGGCGGCCGAGATCCGCACATCGCCCGCGATCTCTTGCGACTGTCCGGCGGCGGCAAGAGATATCCGGGTCGCGGCCTCGCCCATGTCACGCACATGGTCGAGAAGATCGACACCGGAGGGTGTGAGGACCAAGCTTTTGCCGACCCGATCAAAAAGGGTCACACCAAGCGCCTCTTCCAACGCGGTGACTTGGCGGCCAAGAGTTGGTTGCGCCTGACCCAAAACACGGGCTGCGGCGGACAGCGAGCCTTCTTCGACCGTGGCCAGAAACGCCCGGACCTGGTTCCAGTCGAAGGAGATCGATCGCCAATCCATGCAAAAATGCATATAATAAGTACAAAAATATGCAATTTCTTTTGAATGGGAACCTGGGTAGGTGGCGCCGAAAGGAGCACATTATGGACAGTATGACATTTTGGGACCGTACCGCCGCGCGCTATGCGAAATCCCCGATCAAAAATATGGAAGCCTATGAGCACACGATGGCGCGGACCCGCAGCTATCTGCGTGAGGGTGATCATGTGTTGGAGATTGGCGCCGGTACGTCGTCGACCGCGATCCTTCTGGCGCCTTTGGTCGCTCAGTACACCGCCAGCGATATCTCGGCTGAGATGGTCGGTATCGGCCGCGAGAAGGTCTGGAACGCGGGTCTGAAAAATCTCGACGTGGTCCAAGCCGAGGCGGATGCAGACACAATTGGCACACCACCCTATGATGCGGTTTTGGCCTACAATCTGTTGCATCTGCTGGAGGACATGAACGCTGGCGTGACGCAGGCCTATGCGCAACTGAAACCCGGCGGGTATTTCATCTCCAAAACCGTGTGCTTGCGTGGGAAATGGTATCTGCGCCCGGTGATCTGGGCGATGCAAGCTATCGGTAAGGCGCCGTTTGTCGCCTTCCTGTCGGGGGCAGATGTGGAGCATGTGATCGCAGGGGCTGGGTTCGAACTGGTCGAGACCGACACCCATCCGACCGGTGGAATCAGCCGCTTTGTGGTGGCCCGGAAACCGGACCGTTGAACCTCATCGGCCTTTGACACCGCTCGCGCCGCTCCATAGTTTGGCGAAAACGGGCAGGGTGCAGGCGATGTCAGAGCTACCAGAGTATTATTTCCGCATCCGCGAAAACGGCGCGGCGGTGTTTCGGGTCGATACCGAGAACCGCCAACGCCGGATCGAGATGCAGGAGATTGCCGCGGTGAATATCCGCAACGGCAATGTGAAGCCCCATGGCGAGCACGTTCTGACCGACGAAGAGCAATCCGTGATTGCCGAGTGGATGGAGGAGCGCCGCGCGGTCCTAGCGGATCGCGACATCGACGATATCCATCGGGCAGTCGACTATCTGAACCTGACGACGCATTGGGCGCAAAGCCGAGCCTCTGATGAGGACCTAGAGGATGTGACAGACCGGCTCTTGCTTGCGATGCATGATCTGCGCAGCGTCTTGGTGCGTAAAAAGGCGGATCGGTTGATGAAGGGGTCAGGTGGGGGTGCCGCCACCGGATGAAATCTGCGGACCGGCAGGTCTCAGGGGGGCGCATGATGGTGCCCGCCGAAATCAGCGACCCATTTCAGTTCCAGGAGATACGGGCTTTGCGGGGCGTTGCGTGGCAGTAGTGCCAGCGCCGACGCTGACAGCTATAGGTCCAAACGAATTGAGCCAGAGTGCCACCCCTTGCGGCCTGAAAGAGTAGCGCCAATGCGGGCCGCTCGGCGGCATTCCGCATAATCCCAGCAGAAAAATTCTCAGCGAGGTCCTGCGATGGTCTCGCGCCGTTTTTGGCATTTGCTGGCTGGTTTGCAGGCGCAGTTTTGCCGGTGATTGCGCCTGTAGCGGTCGGCGCAGTTGGTTGGCCTTCCAACCTTAGGCAAAGAAAGGCAGACCTATGTCACTTGCGAGCGAAACTGAACGACAGATGCTTGATCTGATCAATGTGGAGAGGGCCAATGCCGGTTTGAACCCGTTGAAACTGAACACTCTCCTCAACCAGTCCAGCGAGGATCACAGCACCTGGATGATCAACACCGACACATTCTCCCATACCGGACAGGGGGATCATCGGCCACGGATCGTATGCAGGCCGCAAACTATCCGTTTGAAGGCTCGTGGGCGTCTGGCGAGAACATCGCCTGGCAGTCCGAACGTGGCGCAGATGGGATTGCGGATGATGTGATCCAACTGCACCAAGGATTGATGGAAAGCCCCGCGCATCGCGCAAACATTCTCAACCCCGACTTCACCGAGATCGGGATTGGCATCGAACGTGGCGACATGGAGGGCTTCGACTCGGTTGTTGTGACACAGAACTTTGCGCGGACCGATGGCGATACCTCTGGGTCCGTCGAACCCGATGCCGCGCCAGAGCCCGTGCCAACACCTGAGCCAGATCCGGCCCCGGCACCAGACCCGACCCCAGAGCCGACCCCCGATCTGGCCCCAACGCCAGAGCCCGAGCCACAACCAGATCCCACACCCACCCCGACACCAGAGCCAGATATGGTCGGTTGCGAAGACACGGATGTGCAATTTGGGACGACCGGCGATGATGAGATCACGGCCAAAGACGATTGGGCGATGGTCTTCGCAGATGCTGGCAATGACACGGTCACGGGGTCGGACGGTCACGACTATCTTGATGGCGAGGCAGGTGACGACGCATTGACAGGCGAGCAGGGGGACGACGCTCTGATCGGGGGTGAGGGCAACGATGCTTTGGACGGCGGCGAGGGGATGGATTATCTCGTCGGAGGCGCCGGTGACGACATCATGACCGGCGGATTAGGTGAAGATATCTTCCATTTCATCGGTGGCAATGACAGGATCACCGACTTTGCCATTGGCGAAGATGTCCTGGTCCTTGATGCGTTCCTTGTTAATCTTGGCATCGCTCTCGAAGCAGCCTTCTCCGATGCCGCCGAAGTGGTCGATGGCAATGCGGTTGTCGATTTCGGTGATGGCGACGCGCTAACACTGGACGGGATCACTGATGTCGCCGAGATGGACGTCTTTTGGTTCATTTGCTGATCAAGCAGGCGTCGATGTCTGATTGAAGGGAGGGCGCGGCAAGGAAACGGGGCCGCGCCCTTGATGCCGATGGCGTTCAAACGAGCGCGACCGAGATACCAAACTGCATCTTATATCGATGGCGCTGGCGGCGACATGCCTAACGGCGTTGGAGATTCCTCGAGAAATGGGTGGGAGCAAAGAGCATTCGAAGAAACCGATGGCCGCCGAGCCAATCGGCGGCACCATTAATACGAGCGATGGCGGATTTCTCCAACACACGGCTTGGGTGGCAGCGGGCGAATAGCGCGATCAACCGGACGCGGGCGTGGGTGTTTGCTTAAGAGCATCCAAAGCGACGGGGATCTGTAGGCTTGGCGACGGTTCTGTCTGACATCTGATCTCCTCGGGCGGTTTGATCATAATCAATGTGTTGGTTGGGGTTCCGGCCATAATTCAAACAGTGTTGAGGAGATTGTTCCGACGAAACTGAGCGATGTGACTCTTTTCGAGCCGTCCGACCGTTCGGTGATCGCCGGGTGTCACGAAACACCGTCAGTCGAGATCGTAGATAGTTAAGGAATCCACGACCCGTTTAAACAGAGAAGCTCTTTGATGGACGGTTAGATCGCTACGGATATCGGGGTTTGAGGAGCGTGGTCATATGAAGTTTGCTCTTTCGATATTGATGATTTTTGTGCTGGTATCTTGCAGTTTCGAATCTCAAACGCCAAGGGTTCAGATACAAGATGGATTAGCGATTGACGATGATATTCAATGCGCATCTCCTTTGGAAAGGCCGGATCTCTTCGAATTTGGAACTCTTGTGATTGGCGAGCTTTCCTTCGATAACTCTCGTTATATGATTCATTTTGAATCTGAGGAAAGGCGACTAACGATAGACGACTTGCAACTTGGTTGCAGTGTTTCACTGGTTTCCCAATATTTCGACACTCCACCTCGTCGGCCAGCGATGGCTACGATTGATGATAGGACATCTCCATATTGGGCTGAGATAGATCGCCGCTTTAATTCGCTTTATGATGAGTGCGAAAGGCACAATTACTCTCCTCGCCCGAGAGTTGATACGTCTGCTATCGACGCGATCACGTATTCCCGATGCGGGCTCTTCGTTGATCAGAATATTCTAGAGATCGGAATTGGATCACATCCAAACGTTATCACCGTATATGGTCTCTTTGGGCATTTATACATTTGGAAACCTCAAGAGTAGCTCGCGGCAGCTCTATATCTCATCAACAACAGGTCATGACATTCATTCTGGTCGTTCATCAGCAGAGAAACTGAGAACCTATCGACTATATCGACTGAAAATCACCGCGTCCTTGTGCGGGCCGGTCACCCGCCATCGGCTGGACCATCTCGGCCAGTCGGCAAGCTCATAGCGCACACGATAGCTGTCCGGCGCGCAGAAATGGTCGGCTTCGGGCGTTGTCGGATCGACCTTATGGAATGGGCAGCCGTCCTCGAAGGACACCTCAAGCCCATGGGTCCCATCGCGCCAAAGATAGCGCCGCTCGGCCTGCATCGGCGGGGCATCGCCATAGTGGAGCAGGCCGGTTTCGATCTGGAGAAGCCCGTCACGGTCCGGCACCCAACGTGCTTCGCCGGTCAGGTGCCCGGTCAGCTTCGCCCGGCGATCCTCGATCTGGCGCTCGAGCCGCCAGACACCCTCGAGCGCGGCCAGAGAAATCACTCGGCAAACACCCCGGTTGAGACATTGCCCCAATCGTCGATGAAGCGGAGCGCGGTGGCGCCGTCATACTCGACATCATAGCAATCCCATTCGTCGCCAGGCGGCCATTGGCTGCAATAGCGGTCGTCGTCCGCCCGCCAATAGCCCCAAGAGGTCTCACCATAGCGGTAAAGCGTGCGGCCGGAGGGCAGGAAGCGCTGGAAGGCGTCGTTTTCGTAAATCAGGTCGTGAGCGGTCAGAATCTCGGTGATCCCGGCATCATCAAGCCGGACCCAATCGTCAGCCAAAGCGACACCCGGAACGAGCAAAGCCGCCAGTGCCAAAACGCTCCGCATGCTCCTGCGACCTCCTCGTGCCTTGTTCCTCGGGCTTCACCGCCATATGAGAGCGCCGAATGCCCCCGAAAAGCAAGGCCTGCCCATGATCCCCCGTTACGCCCGCCCCGAGATGACCGCCATTTGGGACCCCGCCACCAAGTTCCGCATTTGGTATGAGATCGAGGCCCATGCCTGCGACGCGCAGGCCAAGCTTGGCGTGATCCCGCAGGAAAACGCGGATGCGGTCTGGAAAGCCAAAGATGTGGAGTTCGACGTGGCCCGGATCGATGAGATCGAGGCGGTCACCAAACATGATGTCATCGCGTTTCTGACGCATCTGGCCGAGATCATCGGCAATGATGAAGCCCGGTTCGTGCATCAAGGCATGACCTCGTCGGATGTGCTCGACACCACGTTCAACATCCAACTGGTGCGTGCGGCGGATATTCTGTTGGCCGATATGGACCGGCTCTTGGCGGCGCTCAAGACGCGGGCGCTGGAGCATAAGATGGATGTGCGGATCGGGCGGTCACATGGCATTCATGCGGAACCGACCACCATGGGTCTGACCTTCGCGCGGTTTTATGCCGAGATGGACCGCAACAAAAACCGGCTGGAAAAGGCCCGCTGGGAAGTGGCGACAGGGGCGATTTCCGGTGCGGTGGGGACCTTTGCCAATATCGACCCGGCGGTGGAGGAGCATGTTTGCGAGCAGCTTGGCCTGCGGGCAGAGCCGATCTCAACCCAGGTGATCCCGCGGGACCGGCATGCGATGTTCTTCGCCACGCTTGGGGTGATCGCCTCCTCAATCGAAAACATCGCCACCGAAATCCGGCATATGCAGCGGACCGAGGTTTTGGAGGCCGAAGAGTTCTTCTCCAAGGGTCAGAAGGGGTCCTCGGCGATGCCGCATAAGCGCAATCCGGTTCTGACGGAGAACTTGACCGGCTTGGCGCGGTTGGTGCGGATGGCGGTGGTGCCGGCGATGGAGAATGTGGCGCTTTGGCATGAGCGCGACATCTCGCATTCTTCGGTTGAGCGCGGGATTGGCCCGGATGCGACGGTGACGTTGGATTTCGCCCTGAATCGGCTGGCGGGTGTGATTGAGAAACTGGTGATCTATCCCGACAATATGCTGGCCAATATGAACAAATTCCGCGGCCTAGTGATGAGCCAGCGGGTGCTTCTGGCGCTGACCCAAGCCGGGGTGAGCCGGGAAGATGCCTATCGCCTGGTGCAGCGCAACGCGATGAAGGTCTGGGAAGAGGGCAAGGATTTCAAAACCGAGCTTCTTGGCGATGCGGAGGTCACCGCCGCGCTCAGCCCCGCCGAGATCGAAGAGAAGTTCGACCTGGGCTATCACACCAAACATGTGGACACGATTTTCGCGCGGGTGTTCGGCGACTAAGACTTGACGATGTTCGCTATATGTTCCAGTCTGTTTCCAGATCCATGGAGACAGATATGAAGCCGCGCATCAGCATGATCACCCTTGGCGTCAAAGACCTGCCACGCGCGGTGGCCTTCTATCACGATGGGCTGGGTCTGCCGAAAATCGACAGCCCGCCCAGTGTGGCGTTTTTCAATCTCAACGGCAGTTGGCTGGGCTTGTTTGGCCGCGATGCCTTGGCCGAAGATGCGGACGTTTCAGGCGCGGGGCAGGGGTTTTCCGGCGTGACCCTGTCGCACAATCTTGCGTCTGAGGCCGAGGTCGACGCGCTCTTGGAGGAGGCCGTTGCGGCGGGCGCCACGCTGGTCAAAGCCGCAACCAAGGCCGATTGGGGCGGGTATCATGGCTATTTCAGCGATCTGGACGGGCATCTCTGGGAGGTGGCTTATAATCCATTTGGCTGGATTGGCCCTGAGGATACGCCGTCCGTGTAACTGCCTGAGCAGGTGTTCTGGCGGCGCTTTGTCCTGCATGCGCGGCAAGGCTGATTGTCTTTTGACCGATCCGTGCTAGGCTTTGACCTGCAAGAGACGAGCTTGAGATCGACCAACAGGGAGACGCCTGATGCGTATCAAGACCCTTCTGGCCGCCTTGGCGCTGATGACAGCCCCAAGCCTCGCCATCGCCGAATGCAGTTGGGGCCACGGCAGCAATGAAGCTTCGATCAGTTGTGCTCAGGGAACGACCTGGGATGCTGAGAGCCAGCGCTGCGTGACAAGCGTCAGCAGCTGAAGACCGGGAGACACAGCAGAAAACACGCGCCCCAAAACGGGTGGCGCGTGATTTCCTGATCGTGACGTCTTAGCTCAGCCCCGCGCAGAACTCTTGGATGCGCGTGCAGGCGTTTTTTAAGTTGTCATCCGAAGTGGCGTAGGACACCCGGAAATTCGGGCTGAGCCCAAACGCGCCGCCAAAGACCACGGCCACGCCTTTTTCCTCCAGCAGCGCGGTCGCAAACGTCTCGTCGCTATCGATCACTGTGCCTGCAGGTGAGGTCTTGCCCATGCAGCCCGCGATCGACGGGTAGACATAAAACGCGCCCTCCGGTGTCGCGCAGGTGATGCCCTCAGCCGCGTTCAGCATCTCAACGACCAGATCGCGGCGACGTTTAAAAATCTCATTGTTTTCAGGGATGTAATCCTGCGTGCCGTTCAGCGCCTCGACAGCGGCCCATTGGCTGATCGAGGAGGGGTTGGAGGTCGATTGCGACTGGATTTTCCGCATCGCTTTGATCAACTCTTCGGGGCCGGCGGCATAGCCGATCCGCCAGCCGGTCATCGCATAGGCTTTGGAGACGCCGTTACAGGTCAGCGTGCGGTCATAGAGCCCAGGCTCCACTTCCGCCGGGGTCGCGAACTCGAAATCCCCATAGACCAGGTGCTCATACATATCGTCGGTCATCACCCAGACATGCGGGTGGCGCATCAACACATCGGTCAGACCTTTCAGCTCCTCCGCCGTATACCCCGCGCCGGTCGGGTTGGAGGGCGAATTGAAGATGAACCATTTGGTTTTCGGCGTGATCGCGGCCTCAAGCTGTTCGGGCGTCAGCTTGTAATTGGTCTGCGCCTGGGCCTCAGCAATCACCGGCTCACCCCCGGCCAGGAGCACCATATCGGGGTAGCTGACCCAATAGGGCGCGGGGATCACCACCTCGTCGCCTGGGTTCAGGGTCGCCATCAGGGCGTTATAGAGGATCTGTTTGCCGCCGGTGCCGACGGAGACCTGCGCCGGCGCATAGTCCAACCCATTGTCGCGTTTGAACTTGGCGCAGATCGCCTGTTTCAACTCTGGGATACCGTCCGGCGCGGTGTATTTCGTCTTACCCGCATCGATCGCGGCCTTCGCGGCATCTTTGATGTTCTGAGGCGTATCGAAATCGGGTTCCCCTGCACCCAGACCGATCACATCCTTGCCCGCGGCCTTCAACTCGGCAGCCAGGTTCGAAACCGCGATGGTCGGCGAGGGTTTCACACGGGACAGAGTGTCAGACAGGAAGGGCATCGGCGGTCTCCGGGGGCTGGTCGGGCCGCGTCAGGCGGTCCGGTTTACATCAGGCAGGCCCATGCTTAGGGTCGCGCCGCGTCGCAATCAAGCGTGGAAACGGCGCATCGACGCGGATCATGGGCTGGTTAGATCGCAAGAATGGCCCCATGACCCGCACGGCATCTGAAGCAGGAGATCCCATGACCCAAGAGGCAATACTCGGCGCAGGCTGGTTTGACGAAGACACGGCCACCTTTGGCGACCGTCTGGCCGGTGCGCGTGATGCCGCCGGGTTGAGCCAGGCCGAGTTGGCGCGACGCTTGGGCACCAAGACCAAGACCATCAAGGGTTGGGAGAACGACCAAAACGAGCCCCGGGCCAACAAATTGCAGATGGTGGCGGGGCTGTTGAACGTGTCGATCATGTGGCTCCTGACCGGGCAGGGCGAGGGGCTGGACGGCCCTGAAATGGTCGAGAGCTTGCCCACAGGTGTCGAAGACATGCTGGCAGAGATGCGCAAGCTGCGCGCCGAGCAGGCGCAGATTGCCGAGAAAATGGGCCGGTTGGAAAAACGCCTGCGAGGCGCGTTGGCAGAGACCTCCTGATGCAAGAAGAGCCGCGTGACATTCGCCTAAAACGTCTGAAGATGCGGGCCGAACATCGCGGGATCAAGGAGATGGATTTGATCCTGGGCGGGTGGGCGGCGGCGCATCTTGCAACCGCCTCCGACGCAGAAGTGGACCTGTTTGAGGCCATCTTGGCCGAGGCCGATCACGACCTTTACAATTGGGTGACCGGGCAAACGGTTGTGCCAGCGGCCTATAAGAATTTCATGGCTGAACTGTCCAAAACGATCAGTGGCGACAACGCCTAATCCCCGGCTTATCGACATGCGCGGCTCGAAATAAAATCCGTTTCGAGCGTTCCCGCCGCCTCTGGGTTGGATATCTCTTTCGACAATTTTCTCTTTAAATTTAACCGTTTATTAATGTTTGGTTAAGACATCGTAACCTGGGGTTACAAGTCTTGGTAGTACAATGGCCAAACGGAATGGGCGATCTGGTCCGGTCCAAGTGGTATTCGAACGATCGGATGCGTTGCGATGGTTTGAATGCTCCAGCGAGGGACGTCGCGCAGGTCTTTTCCACCGGCTGGCGACCGTTGTTGTTGTCTTCGGACTTGCCGTCCTGGGCAGCGCTTTCACTGCGGTCCGCGCGGAGGCAATTTCCTGTTCAGCAGTCTCGGAGCCGGATGCGGCTGGCCGAACACTATTTCAACGAATTGACTTTGGCGCGGACAGCTGCACGCCAATCGGATCTATCCCAAGCGACGGTGTCTTGATTGCGCTCACCGTGCCGCCCGCGCTGAGCGACAACATATATGACTTGGTGTTCCGGATTCAGCCAAAGGCCGACATCTCTGATGTCTCACTTGATTGCGCCACATCTTTTGGCACGTCGACAGCGCCGCCCTTCTACCTAGCGTCTTATCGGGCGAATGTGGATGGGCTGCCAAATGCATGCACCTTGCGTTACGTGGCTGATGTGACCGCCGTGATGGTTGAGTTCACCGCGACCGTGACGACCGATGGAAGCACAAAGACGGCCAGCCTAGATGTCACGAGCGTGCGCGAGGGCAGCAGCGCGGATACTGATGCACCGACCATCGCCAGCCTGACACGGATCCGCCCGACGACAGAGTTGACCGGTGCCGTGCCGGAACTGGTCTGGCAGATTGCCTTTGATGAGGACGTCCAGAATGTCGATGTCAGTGATTTTGTCGCGACCGGAGGGGAAGGCTCTCTCGGTCTGCGTCGACTGACCGACCGCCAATATGAGATCACCTTTCAAGGCGCGGTGCTTATGTCCGGTAATGGACCGCTAACATTGAGCTTGGTGCCGGGGCAAGACATCACCGACTTGGTGGGTAATGCACTGACCGACACCGCCCCGATCGGGGCCAATGAACCGAGTTTCATTTTGGATACGGCGCGACCGAGGCCCACGATCGGCAGCAGCGCAAGTGCCGCGACCAATCTCGCGGTGATCCCGCTGACAATCCAGTTTTCAGAAGCCGTGACCGAGTTGACCTTGGGTGATTTCATCGTCTCCGGCGGCGCGATCAGCGGGTTTTCAGGAACCGAAGCGGATTACAGTGCGAACCTGACCCCCTCGGGCGACGGTGTAATAACGGTCGACCTTCCGTCCGCCGCTGCATTGGATCAGGTGGGGCAACCCAGCCTGGCGGCGGAGACCTTCACGATCACATCGGATCGCCGCGCGCCACGTGTTGCGTCGATCGAACGCCGGACACCAACTGATGCCTTGAGCAATGCGGACAGCCTGACGTGGCGGGTTGTGTTCGACGAACCCGTAACCGGTGTCGGCGCGGAGGATTTTACGCTTTCGGGAACCAGTGCGGATCTGTCTGTGGCCGCGATCGACTCAACTCAATATGACGTAACAGCCTCTGGCGGTCTTCTGGCGAGTTTCGAAGGCACCGTCAGCTTAGCGGTGACCGGAAGCGCGGCGATACAGGATCTGGCCACAAACTCGATCAGTGATCCGCAGCCGGTCGGAGCAAACGAGAGCTATACGCTCGACAACACCGCCCCGTCATCAGCTTGAGTTCAATCACGCCCGATCCGTTCGCCGAGGGCGATTTAACCCTTGTGATGCAAAGCGATGAGGTGATCCCAGGGTTTGGAAGCGGCGCACTTCAGATCACCAACGGCACGCTTACAAGTCAAAGCCAACCTAATGCGCGCACCCTGAACATTGTCATCACCCCGACCGACCCCGGACCTGTGACCGTGCGATTGCCAGCCGGTGCGTTTGGCGACGCCGCCGGGAATACAACCGGCGAAGCAACCCTATCGCGGGAATATGGCCCCGATGTCACCGCACCGCGGCTGGTTTCCGTCACGCGACTCCAGCCCGCGACAACGCCAAGCAACGCCCATATGCTGAACTGGCGCTTGGCATTCGATGAGCCCGTCATGGGTTTCGATGCCAGCGATTTGTCGATTGCCGGGGCTGTGCCCGGGACCGTTGTGGTCAGTCCGATAACGGACATGCTCTATGATGTTGTGGTCTCTGGGGGAGATATCCCGTCTCTGAGCGGGACGGTCACCTTAGGTTTCGCAGTGGCCCAAAACATCACCGATCTCGCGGGCAATACCCTCACCAATCTCAGCACGAGCGGCAGCCCGGATACGCGGGAGGCGCTTTTGGACAACACGGCGCCTGGCGTTACTCTGTCAAGCAGCGCCGCATCGCCAAGCAACGCGGCCAGCTTCCCGCTGATGATCGTCTTTGACGAGCCGGTGAGCGGCTTTGATGATCGCGATGTGAGTGTCACGGGCGGCATGATCAGCGCGATCTCCGGCAGCGGCGCGACCTATAGCGCAACACTGACGCCGAGCGCCGATGGGATGGTGACGGCAATGATCAATGCGGCGGTGGCTGTTGATGCCGCCGGCAACGGCAATCTCGCGGCCACCGCCCTGAGCATCCGCTCTGATCGGACCGTGCCAGACGTTGCTATATCCGGGCTGCCCGCTCTTATCATGGGAGCGGTGCCGCTGACCGTTCGCTTCTCCGAAGACGTCACTGGCTTTGCGGAAGGTGATATTGCGGTTGAGAACGCCACACTCTCGGGATTTTCCGGGAGTGGCCGCGCCTATTCTGTGACCCTGACCCCAAATTCCGATGGTGCGGTCTCTATTCAGGTCCCGGCAAACCGGGCCGAGGATGCGGCGGGAAACGGCAATCAGGAGAGTGGATCGATAGCAGCGACAGCGGATTTAAACCCGCCCAGTGTGTCGATCACCGGGCTTCCGGCCCTTCTGAACGGAGCCGTGACAATCACGGTGACATTCGATGAGTCCGTGAGCGGGTTTGACGTCACTGATCTGGTGCTCAGCAATGCCTCGGTCAGTGGTTTGTCCGGAGCCGATGCGGTGTATCAGGTCCTGCTAACACCTCTCGCCGATGGCCCGGTGACCGTGGGCGTCAGGGCAGATGCGGCCCAAGATGGGGCAGGGCGGTTCAATACCGTCTCGAACACTGCCACCGCGACCGCAGATTTGAGCGCCCCGTCGGTGATGATCACAGGGGTTCCGCCGGATCTGGCGGGGCCAACGCTTGTGACGATCCGGTTCAGCGAGCCGGTGACCGGGTTCACGGTCGAAGATTTGACGCTGAGCAATGCGCAGATAAGCATGTTTTCCGGGAGTGGGGCGGAGTATCTGGTCACACTGACCCCAGAGGCGGACGGCCCCGTCAGCCTGTTTCTGCCAGCCGATGCCGCCATCGATATGGCGGGCAATGGCAATACAGCTTCCGATCCAATTTCTGCGCTGGCGGATATGTCCGGCCCGAAGGTCAATATTTCAGCCTTGCTGCCCATGATCACCGGCCCAACCTCAGTGAACCTGACGTTTTCAGAGCCGGTCTTCGGCCTTGAGTTGAGCGATTTCGAAACCGTCAATGCACAACTGTCCGCGCTGACTGGCACGGGCAGCAGCTATGCGCTTCCAGATCACACCAGATGCGGATGGAGCGGTCTCGCTGCGCCTACCTGCCGGGCGGCTGAACGATGCGGCGGGAAATCCGAACCTTGCATCTGACTGGGTTGGGAGCGTGGCAGATATCTCCCCTCCGACCGTAACACTCTCGCCCCTGCCATCCGTTTTTGGGGCGCCGGTGCAGGTTTCGATCACGTTTAGCGAGGCGGTTTCCGGTCTTGAGGTCGCCGATTTCACGACCCTGAATGCGACGGTGTCGAATCTGTCTGGTGGCGGGGCGGGTTATCAGGTGACGCTCATCCCATTGGCGGACGGGCCCGTTGAGATGCAGTTACCCAGTGGTCGCGTTTTTGACGCTGCCGGTCATGCGAATGTGGCTTCCTTGGCCATCAACAGTGTTGCCGACATGACCGATCCCGCGGTCAATATCACGCCATCGGTCACAACAGTCACTGGCGCGCAGCTGATTACCATCGCATTTGGCGAACCCGTCATCGGGTTCACGTTGGCTGATATCGTCGTCGCAAACGCGACGCTCACGAATTTCTCCGGAAACGAAGCGGTTTATACGGTGACGCTGACCCCAGAAAGCAATGGCCCGATCTTTGTTTCGATCCCGGAGGGCGTTGCAACCGACGGCGTGGGGCGGCCCAATCAAGCTTCGGATATCTGGACAAGCCTGGGCGTCGTGCCGAAACCGACGGTGTCGATCACGGGCTTGCCCAACCCAATCCTCGGACCGGCCCTTGTGCAGATCAGTTTCTCCGAACCGGTCACCGGGTTCGAGCTTGGCGATATCCAAAGCAGCAACGCCGCCTTGTCGGACTTCTCCGGCTCCGGCGCGGATTATACCGCGCGTGTGACCCCCCAAAATGAGGGTGCGGTTTCGCTTGGTATTCCCGAAGATGTCGCGGTCGCGACAAGCGGGGCCGGGAATGAAGCCTTTGTGATGCGACCGGTGTTGGCGGACCTCACGCCGCCAACCGTTTCTTTGAGCGGCACACCTGCGCCCGTCGGTGTGGCATACACAATCACAGCTACATTTTCGGAACCGGTGACGGGGCTCGACCTCTCCGATTTCGTGACGGTCGGTGCAACCGTGACCCAACTCACCGGCAGCGGTGCTGTGTATCAGATGCAACTCACTGCGACAGACATGGCGCATTCCGTTCGACTGCCTGAAAATGCCGCCCGGGATGCCGCAGGTCGCGGTAACCGAGCCTCCACAGCCTTCGAAATCGTCCCTGACGGACACCCGCCATCGCTTCCAGATCAACGGTATGCCATCTTCATTAAGGGCAGATGAACCGGTGACGCTCAGGTTCGACTTTTCGGAACCCGTCGTCGGCTTTTCATCGAACGACATCAATCTGATCAATGCGGTGATGCTGGGAATGTCGGGCGGGCCGCAACACTATTCGGTTGAAATAGCCCCCACGGGTGAGGGGCCTCTGAGCCTCAATGTGGCCGGTGGGGCCGCGCATGATGCATCGGGGCAGGGGTCAATGCCGGCGAGCCTTGCAGCAATGGTTGTCATCGATACAACGCATAGTGATGAGATCAGCGATTTCCTACAAGCGCGCTCCCGCGATTTGATTGCCGGTCAGCCGGGGCTTACGGAGTTCCTCAGAGGCCGCCGGTCGGGCCAGGTCATCGCAGATGTCAGCCGGGGGCAGGCCAGTTTGGATCTCCAGACCAATGGCGGAGGCCCAGTTTGGATGTCTTTCCAAGCGTCGCGCAGCGAAGATGACAGCGGGCAAGACGCGACCTATGCCTTGGCGGTTTTCGGCAGTCATTTGGAGCTTGGTCCGACCGCCATACTCGGTGCGATGCTGCAATTTGATCAGGCTCAGATGATCGGTAATGACGGTGTCGAGATTGAAGGTGGCGGCTGGCTCCTCGGCCCCTATTTTGCGGCGCAGCTTCCGGGCCAACCGCTCTATTTTGAGGGGCGGCTGTTGAGGGGACAGGTCAAGAATACCCTAACCCCGGCGGGGGTGTGCCGGAGCAGTTCGAGGGGACGCGCTGGCTCGCCACATTGGCTGTGAGTGGCGCGCATCATGGCGAAAACCTGAGCACCTATCCGAGCCTGACGTTCAGCAGGGTTCACGATCGGCAAGATGCCTATCTCAACAGCGCGGGCGCCTTGGTTCCTGCGCAGAGGATCGCGTTGAGTGAGCTATCGCTCGGTGTGGATTTTGAGATGCCCTTTGCGCTGGATGCAGGAGATTTGACGATCACCTGGGGTGTGTCGGGCATTATGTCTCAGATCGACGGCGGCGAAGCCTCAGCCTTTGTGACCGAAGAGGAGTCCGTGCGCGGGCGTCTTGATCTCGGTTATATGTTTGATAACGGTCGCGGCCTGACATCCAACGCACGTGCTTTTATGGACGGGATCGGGAGCAGGTCGGGCTTGGTGAGTTATGGCGTTGAGGCCGGATTTCAGCTCGAATTTTAGGAGTCTCGACAAGATCGCGGGCGGATTTTTGCCGGTTAGACGTGGGAAATCCGCCGTCTCGACGCAAATCCGCCGAGCTCTTAACTCCTTGTTGGTCTTTTTCCCGCATCTCTTGAATCGAGCAGATATGCGGAGTCACAAATGAGTATGCACGCCCCTGTCGCGGAGACGTCCAACCACGGTTTCATCACCGGGTATCTGGAATCCCTGTCTTTGGTAGAGCGGCTGCACAGGCTTCTGCTCGATGTCATCAAAGATGAGTTCGAACGCCTTGGTTTGTTAGAGATCAACGCCGTCCAAGCGCTGCTCTTGTTCAATGTCGGCGATAATGAAGTCACTGCGGGGGAGTTGAAGACCCGGGGATATTACCAGGGCTCCAACGTTTCCTATAACCTAAAGAAGCTCGTCGAGATGGGATACATGCACCATCAACGCTGCGAGATCGATCGCCGCTCGGTTCGGGTGCGATTGACCGAGAAAGGGCGCCATGTGCGCGATGTGGTGGCTGATCTTTTCGGGCGTCATGCCGATGGCCTGCAATCGCATGGGGTTCTGGGTCCTGATGGGATTAATCAGATCAACCATTCTTTGAAACGCGTCGAGCGCTATTGGGCGGATCAGATTCGCTACATCTATTAAGCGTCTCGGCGCGCCGTCTACACCAAAGGCGGCCCCAATTGTCTATTGCACCGACAGGCGCTCGGCGATCGCGTCCACGCCTTCGGCTCGGTTCATCATATTGAATCATCATCACCGTCGAGGGGTAGGCTGACTTTGTCAGGGGCCGCGTTCAGATATTCGCGCACAGAAAAGCCAACTCAATCGCTTTGCACGCATCTGTCGCAAGTGGTCGCCACTGTATACGGTATAAGCCCTAGCTATCAGAGGCTGCGTCGCTGGTGTCTATGGCCAGAGTATAGCCGGCCGCCTCAAGAGCCGGGAGGATCTGGTTCTCCAACGAGCGGGCCAGAACAGGCCCGCGGAAATGGTAGACCACGACACCGTCATCATTGATGAAGAAGGTTTCCGGCATGGCGACGACCCCCCAATCCCGACCGTTATGGGCCAACTCATCCCGCCCGATCCTGTCATAGGGATTGCCAAGCTCGTCCAAAAACGCCAGCGCCTGATCGTATCGATCCCGGTAGTTAACCCCGAAGAGCGGATTTCCGGCTTCGGCCAGCTCGGTCAGAACCGGGTGCTCCGCACGGCAAGGTGGGCACCAGCTCGCCCAAAAATTCACGATGATGAGACCATTCCCCTCAAGATCCTCCCGACGCAGAAGCTCGGATCCCTCAAGCGGCGCGAGTTCCAGGGTTGGCGCGGGGCGTCCTTCTTGGGCCGAGCGCAAGGCCATCGTGTCCACGCCATGCTGCAGATCGTCCTGATTCATCATCAGCTGAACGCCTGCGATCCCGAAGAACCCCACGGTCAACACCACGGGCAGAACCATCAACCAATTGACTTTCATGTGGATTTCCCGCGTCGTTCTTCGACAGAGTTCAGCCGCCTCTGAACCCGTCGTGCCTGCCAAATAGAGACGACAACAACCAAGATCAACAGCGCCAGAGACCCCGCATAGGCGGACAAAACCTCTGTTGCGTATCGGCCTAAATCCGGCATCACGCCATCCTCTCTTGCGCAATCAGCGCCTTCAGCCGCCGCGCGCGAATTTCGGTTTGGGTGCGATACAGCACGAGGGCAAGGAACAAAAACCCGAAACCGGCTATGCAGATGACCAGCGGATACCAGAACACATTTGAGATGTTTTGCTCCGCATCCAAGGAGAGTGTCGCGCCCTGATGCAAACCCTGGTTCCAGAAGAGCAGCGCATAGCGGGAAATGATCGCAAAAACCGATCCCACGAGGCACAGCACCGCCGTTAGATCAGCCGCGCTATCGGGGTTCTCGATCGCCTCCCAAAGGGCCATGTAGCCAAGATAGAACAGGAACAGGATCAAGAAGGAGGTCAGGCGCGGGTCCCATTCCCACCAGGTGCCCCACATCGGCTGGCCCCAGACCGCGCCGGTGAAAAGCGCGATGAGCGTAAACACCATACCGACGGGCGCGGCGGCCTTGGCGGCCAAGGCGCTCACATGGTGGCGCCGGATCACCCAGACCAAGGAGGTGATCAGCATCATCAACCAGGCGTTGATCGCCATGAGCGCCGCAGGCACGTGCAGATAGATGATTTTCACCGTCGACCCCTGACGGAAATCATCCGGTGTGAAGAAAAAGCCCCAGATCAGCCCGACGCCCAAGCAGAGCGCCGCGATGCCTGCGACCCATGGCAAAAGAGCGCTCGAAAGCGCCATGAATTTTCGCGGATTTGCGTATTCCCAGAACGACATGGGCGCGAATGTAGGCGGGGCTGTGAGCGCTCACAATATGCCAAGGGCGCGCAGGGCTAGCGCAGATTGACGCGGAGGGCGGCGGCGGCGGCGAAGGGCAGGGTGGCGATCGTGACCAAAGTGATACCGGCCAGAAGCGCCAGCGGGGTCATGGCGTCAAGGCCTGCGCCGCCGCGCGTGACCACCAAGGCGCCGAAGATCAGGGTCGGGACATAGAGCGGCAGGACAAGCAGCGACAAAAGCAGCCCGCCGCGTTTCAACCCCACGGTGAGCGCGGGCACCAAATGTCCCGATGGCGCTGAGCGCGGGGGTGCCGATGGCCAGGGACGCCATGAGCCAGCCATAGCCGGGCGCGGGCAGGTTCAAAAGGAGGCCAAGGATCGGCGCGGCCACAACAAGTGGCAGGCCGGTTGTCACCCAATGCGCCAGGGCCTTCACCGCCGCGACATTTTCCAGCGGCAGGGGGAGGTGGCAAGCAGATCAAGCGAGCCGTCCTCCCAATCGAGTTGAAAGACGCGATCAAGCGACAAGAGACAGGCAAGGAGCGCGCCGAGCCAGAGGATGCCGGGGGCGATGGTGGACAAAACGCCCGTATTCGGGCCGACCCCAAAGGGCACCAAGACGGTCACGATCAGAAAAAAGGCGAGGCCGAGGCCAAAACCACCGCCCGCCCGGATGGCCAGCGCCAAATCGCGTTTGAACAGACCCATCATGCGAAGGCCTCATCGCTGAACGGGTCACGCTCGGGCAGAGATTTGGCAATGAAGGGGCTGATGTCGAGGATGTCGGCTTGCGGCAGGCCGAGGTCGATATGGGTAGCGATAATCGCGCTGCCGCCAGCGGCCAGATGGGTATGAACGGCGGCGGCAAACCGGGCGACATTGGTCGTGTCGAGCGAGACGGTTGGCTCGTCCAGGCCCCAAATCGGCCGTCCTGTGACCAGAAGCCGCGCCAAGCTGAGGCGTCTTTTTTGCCCGGCAGACAGCTCGCCCGCAGGGCGGTCCAAAAGCTCGGTCAAATCAAAGGCGGAGATCGCGGCGTCGATCCCGGTTTTGCCGAACACACCAGACCAGAACCGCAGGTTTTCGGCCACGCTCAACTGCGCTTTCAATCCGTCCGCATGGCCGGCATAGGCGAGGCTGTCTGGCGCGGCCTCAATCTGTCCGCTCAGAGGTGGGGTTAGCCCCGCAAGGGTTCGCAATAACGTCGTTTTCCCCGATCCGTTTGGCCCACGCAAGATCAATGCCTGCCCCGGAGAAAGGGTAAAAGACACGCCCGCAAGCACTTGCAGCGACCCGCGTGCGCAGGCCAGATCGGTGACCGTCATATGCATCGTGTCGAGGGGTAGCGGAAAGATCGGGGCGAGGGAAGGGTGGCCACCTGCGGCAGAGCGGCCAGAATGGCGGACTCACTCGGGGCCAAACGCGATACATCTTGAAAAACGGTATGCAATTGCATACAAAAAGTGTCGCACCCCGACCGATCAGCCTTGATCGGCTCCGATCTTGGTGGCATAGGCCGGGGCAGCACCAACCCAATTCCACTGGATTATAGGGAGGCCTAGCCCCATGCCCATCACCGTTGGCCACGACACATCCGGCACCCGCAAATCGCTGAAGGTCGGCGACACATCATACGCCTATTATTCGATCCCCGCCGCCGAGGCCGCGGGTCTTGGCGATTTCTCGAAACTGCCTGCCGCGTTGAAGGTGGTTCTGGAGAATATGCTGCGCTTCGAAGATGGCAAGACGGTGAGCGTGGAGGACATCAAAGCCTTCGCGGAATGGGCCCAGAAGGGTGGCAAGAACCCGCGCGAGATTGCTTATCGCCCGGCGCGCGTCTTGATGCAGGATTTCACCGGTGTGCCAGCGGTGGTGGACCTGGCTGCGATGCGCGACGGTCTGGTGGCGCTTGGCGGTGACCCGGAGAAGATCAACCCGCTGAACCCGGTCGATCTGGTCATCGACCACTCGGTGATGATCGATGAGTTCGGCAACCCGCGCGCGTTCCAGATGAATGTGGACCGCGAATATGAGCGCAACATGGAGCGCTACACGTTCTTGAAATGGGGTCAGTCGGCGTTCAACAACTTCCGCGTCGTGCCGCCCGGCACTGGTATCTGCCACCAGGTGAACCTGGAATATCTGGCGAAAACCGTCTGGTCCGACACCGATCAGTCGGGTGAAATCGTGGCCTATCCCGACACGCTGGTGGGCACCGATAGCCACACCACCATGGTTAACGGCGCGGCCGTTCTGGGCTGGGGCGTTGGCGGGATCGAGGCCGAAGCCGCGATGCTGGGGCAGCCAATTTCGATGCTGATCCCCGAAGTCGTGGGCTTTGAGCTGACCGGGGCGATGGTCGAAGGGACAACCGGCACCGATTTGGTGCTGAAGGTGGTCGAGATGCTGCGTGAACGCGGTGTTGTCGGTAAATTCGTTGAATTCTACGGCGCGGGCCTCGACACCCTGCCTCTGGCGGACCGGGCGACGATTGCCAATATGGCGCCGGAATATGGCGCGACCTGCGGCTTCTTCCCGATTGATGGTGAGACGCTCCGCTATCTGCGGAACACCGGTCGCGACGAAGACACGGTTGCGCTGGTCGAAGCTTACGCAAAAGAAAACGGGTTCTGGCGCGGCGCAGATTACGCGCCGGTCTACACCGACACGCTGCACCTGGATATGGGCACCATCGTGCCCGCGATCTCGGGCCCGAAACGGCCGCAGGACTATGTCGCGCTGACCGATGCGAAAGCGGCGTTCACCCGCGAGATGGCAGAGACCTTCAAACGCCCGATGGGCAAAGAAGTGACCGTTGCGGGCGAAGATTACACGATGGAATCGGGCAAGGTTGTGATTGCCTCGATCACTTCCTGCACCAACACGTCGAACCCATATGTGATGATCGGCGCAGGGCTTGTGGCGCGAAAAGCCAATGAGTTGGGCCTGAACCGGAAACCGTGGGTGAAGACCTCGCTGGCCCCTGGCTCGCAAGTTGTGTCGGCCTATCTGGAAGCGGCGGAGTTGCAAGACGATCTCGACGCGATTGGCTTCAACCTCGTGGGCTATGGTTGCACGACTTGCATCGGCAACTCCGGCCCGCTGCAAAAAGAAATCTCCGAGGCGATTGCCGAGGGTGACTTGGTGGCCACCTCGGTCCTCTCGGGCAACCGGAATTTCGAGGGCCGGATTTCGCCGGATGTGCGTGCCAACTACCTCGCCTCGCCGCCGCTCGTTGTGGCCTATGCGCTCGCGGGGACCATGGATATCGATCTCGCGAATGACCCGATTGCGCAGACGCCGGAGGGCAAGGATGTCTATCTGAAAGACATCTGGCCGACCCAGGCCGAGATTGCCGAACTGGTCGAAAAGACCGTCACCCGCGAAGCCTTCATCGAGAAATATGCCGATGTCTTCAAAGGCGACGAGAAATGGCAGGATGTCGAGACGACCGACAGCCAGACCTATGATTGGCCGCCGACCTCGACCTATGTGCAGAATCCGCCCTATTTCCAAGGCATGGGGATGGAGCCGGGGATCATCACCGATATCGAGGGCGCGAAAGTCCTGGCGATTTTGGGCGACATGATCACCACCGACCACATTTCGCCCGCGGGCTCGTTCAAAGACACAACGCCCGCCGGGCAGTATCTGGTCGACCGTCAGGTGCCGGTCAGAGAGTTCAACTCCTACGGCGCGCGCCGTGGCAACCACGAGGTGATGATGCGCGGCACCTTCGCCAATATCCGCATCAAGAACGAGATGCTGGAGGGTGTTGAAGGCGGCTATACGCTTGGACCGGATGGGCAG
This sequence comes from Fontisubflavum oceani, assembly GCF_030407165.1. Classification (GTDB taxonomy): domain Bacteria; phylum Pseudomonadota; class Alphaproteobacteria; order Rhodobacterales; family Rhodobacteraceae; genus Rhodophyticola; species Rhodophyticola oceani. Next base: position 3,229,945 of record NZ_CP129111.1, on the reverse strand, counting down.
CAGACCTCGATCTTCGATGCGGCCATGGCGCATCAGGCCAATGGCACGCCGCTGGTTGTGTTTGGTGGGGAGCAGTACGGCGCGGGATCGTCCCGCGACTGGGCCGCGAAGGGCACCAACCTCTTGGGTGTGAAGGCTGTGATTGCCGAGAGCTTCGAGCGGATCCACCGTTCGAACCTGGTCGGCATGGGCGTGATCCCGTTTGAGTTCACCGGCGGCGATACGCGGTCGTCTTTGGGCCTGAAAGGGGACGAAACGGTCTCCATTTCTGGTTTGGCAGGCGATCTGAAGCCGCAGGATATCGTGCCTTGCACGATCACCTATGCCGATGGCACCAGCAAAGAGATTCAGCTGAAATGCCGGATCGATACGGCGATCGAAAAAGAATATGTCGAACATGGCGGTGTGCTGCATTACGTGCTGCGCAACCTGGCGAAAGCCGCGTAAACACCGCCCGCAAGACATCCCGCAACAGCCTCCGGCGATCCCGCCGGAGGCTGTTGTCGTTTCGGGCTTGCAATCGGGGGGGCTGCGGTCAGATTGGAGGTCATGGCTGGTCACTCCGTTACCTTCACCCATGCGCTCTGCCGTGCGCCGTCCCGATCCGTCACGGATGGGTTGCGCGCGGAGGATCGGGGCGCGCCGGACGCGGATCTGTTTGCCGCAGAGCATGCCGCATATGTCGCGGCCTTGCGCAAAACCGGGGCCGAGGTGACGGTTCTACCACCGCGAGAAGACTTCCCCGACAGCGTGTTCATCGAAGACCCGGCGCTCTGCCTGAACGGGGTGGCGATTATGTTGCGGCCCGAAGCACAAAGCCGTCGGGGAGAGGCCGCGATGCTGCGGCCGGATTTGATCCGCCTGTTTCCGGAGGTCCGAGATCTCGCCGGCGACGGGTTTGTCGATGGCGGCGATATCCTGTGTTCCGACACCGAGGTGATGGTCGGCTTGTCAGCGCGCACCGATGCGGCGGGCGTGGCGGCTTTGCGCCCGATTGTCGAGGATCTGGGCTATCGCCTGCGCATGGTCGAGACGCCGCCCGAGATCTTGCATTTCAAGACCGAAAGCAGCCTTCTGGACCCCGATACGATCCTGGCCTCGCCCCGGCTGGCAGCGACGGGCTGTTTCGATGGCTACAAAGTGATTGAGACCGCGCCGGGCGAGGAGGGCGCGGCCAACGCGATCCGCTTCAATGCGCCGGTGTTTTTGTCGAACGGGTTCTCGCAGACAGCGGATCGGCTTGATGCGGCGGGCTACGAGATTTGGCCGATGCCAACGACCCAGGCCGCACTGCTGGATGGCGGGCTGTCTTGCATGTCGTTGCGCTATTCGCCGCTGTCAGGCGTCTAAGCCATCTGCAGCCTTCAATGGAGGAAGATGAAATGACGGACCAAGTGTGTTTGATCACTGGCGGGGCGGGTGGCATTGGCCGAGCGATCGTCGAACGGATGCTGCGCGCCGGGCGGCAGGTCGTCTTCACCTATGTCAGCCGCGAGGCCGAGGCGCGGGAGCTGGAGGCCACGCTTGGCGACCGGGTTGAGGCGGTGCCCTGTGACCTGCGCCAGCCGGGTGCTGCCGAGGCGCTTGTGAAAGACGTGGCGGCGAAGGCGGGGCGGCTGGATGAGATTGTCTGCAACGCTGCTGGCGTCGCGGAGGGGCCAGATGGCGGCGTGACCGAGGCCCATCGTGACATGATCGAGGTGAACCTCACCGCGCCCATCGCGATGATGGATGCCGCGCGGGCAGTGCTGCCGAGGGGCGGCGCGATTGTGAATATCTCCTCGCTCAATGTGATCCGCCCGCCTGTTGGCGCAGCAGTCTATACGGCGACCAAGGCGGGCCTCGACGGCGCGACAGCGGCATTTGCCCGCGAGCTGGGACCTCTTGGCATCCGTGTGAATGCGGTGGCCCCAGGTCTGATCGAACGGGTGGAGAAGCCGCGCCCGCAGGAGATCATCGATATGGTTTTGGAAGAGACGCCGCTTGGCCGGATTGGGCGACCCGAGGATATCGCGGCCGCCGTGGCGTTTTTGCTCTCCGACGAGGCATCCTTCATCACCGGGCAGGTTTTGACCGTGGCGGGCGGCTATCGGCTCTGAGCGGGTGGGGTTTCGGCGAAGGCCACATCCACCAGTGTCGCCTGGCCGGTGAGATATTGCAGCACTTGACGTGGGGCTTGGTTGACCTCATTGGCACCGCGCCGGAGCGTCCGGAGCCGTTTGCGCCACCCTTTTGGCCGGACCGCCTTGCCCAAGGGCGCGATATCAGAGTTGTAATCATAGGCGCGTTGCGTCGCCATGGCGGGCACAATGATCGCGGGTTTCAGCGCCCGGCGGAGCGGTGACACGGTGTCATTGAACAGAAAATGATCAATCGGCACCCGGATCTTCCCGCGCCAGGCAAGTGCGGCCTCGGCACCAGCGCGCGAGAGGATATAGGCGCCCCCGCCCACATGGCGGGACATCATTCGGTGAATAGCGCGGCCCATCGGTGTCGCGCCAATCTTCGGCCCCAGCAAAAGCCGCGAGGCGCCGGCGCCGAATTTCTCCAGTTTCACCGCCTCGATGCCCGGTGGGATCCAATCCGCGTGGTCCAGAACCGATGCCAAGTCTTCCGCCAGATAGATGTCATCTTCCAGAAACAGGGCGTGGCTGGCCCCGCTCTCCAGAAAGGCTTGCCAGGCCCAACTATGACTGACGGTACAGGCGCGATCGCCCTGGCCAAGTTGCCCAAGAGGGCCGCTGCTGTGGATCACGCTGGCAATCGCTGCCTCGGGGGTGGTTGTCGCATCGCAGGCCTCTTGCCGGATGAACGCCACCCCACGCGCGGCCAAATGATCGCCAATCCGCCTCAGCCGGTCGGGGCGGCGGGCCAGATTGATCACATAGATGGGGAGGGATTGGGGCATGGGGCTTTGCGCTCTGCGGTTCTGGCGGCTATGTGTCACAAAGGCTGCGCATGGGACAAGAGGCGCGGTGGATCGGGTCAACTGAGTGTGCGGCAAGACCCGGCTGCGGCAAGGCAAGGTGTCTATTCGAGATGTGGCCGGTATTTGTGATCAATATGGCGGAAAACACACGCCGCCTGGCGCGATGTGCGGACGAGTTGGACGCGGTCGGCATTGATTGGATTCGTCTTGAAGCGGTGGATGGTCGGGCCTTGTCGGCGGCTGATCTCGCGGGGGTCTATGATGCCGAAACCAATCGCAGGCGTGCCAAACACCCGTTGGTGCCGCCCGAGATTGGCTGTTATCTCAGCCATATCGCGGCTTGGGAGCGTATTGCCGCCGGTGATGCGCCGGGCGGTATCGTGCTTGAGGACGATTTTCGCATCACCAGGGATCTGAAAACGGCGATTGAGCGTCTGGCGGCCAATGCCGATGGTTGGGATCTGACCAAGCTGTTCTCCTTCAAACCTGTGAAGCTGCGGGGAACGCCGCGCGATCTGGGGCAGGGATTCGTGCTTGGCACACCCACTCGAGTGCCAAGCACGACACTGGGATATGCGATCACCAAAGCCGGCGCGCAGAAACTGGCGGATCAGGCGCGCCCGTTTTTCCGCCCTGTTGATGAGGACCACAAGTTTTTCTGGGAGTATGATCTTAATGTCGCGATGCTCTTGCCCTGTCCGATCGCCATCGGGGAGCAAGACACGGTCAGCGGGACGGTGGGCGAGGTGCGGCGGAAAGCGGGCCGGGGCGATGATAGATCGCTGCTCACGCGGGTTTGGCTCGGATTGAAGTACCGCGTGGGGTATATGACGGGACTCTATATCAGCCGCCTGAAGGGGCGCTCGAGATGAGTATCGACCGGCTCTTTCATCTGCAATTTGGTCGGGACGGCGGAACCGAACGGTTCTTCCTCCGTTTGGCGCAAGCCTTTCACGAAGAAGGTATCACGCAGGAGTTTGCGATCCGTCCCGGCAATGAGTGGCGGGATCAATTGGCCGCGTTTGGATCGGTGCAGGAGGGGCACTTTCTCCGCCGAACCCCGACCGGTTTGCTGCAGGCCGCGCGGTTGGGCGGCCAGATCCGGCGATTTGCACCCGATGCGATCTTAGCTTGGCGCGCGCCCGCTGCACGCTTGATCCCCAATCTGCCCAAAGCCGCTAAGGTGTTGCGATTGGGAGATTATCCCCGCCATACGCGCCATTTTACACATCTGGATTGTATTGTCGGCAACACCCCGCCGGTTCTGAGACATTGCCGGAAAATCGGTTGGGAAGGGCCGCTTGAGATTATCTCGAATTTTCCGACCCAGAATCCGATCACGCCTGTGGCGCGGGCCCGGTTTGACACGCCAGAGGAGGTGTTTCTGATCTGTGGTGCGGGGCGATTTTTTCGGACAAAGGGAATGGATAGTTTGATCCGCGCCGCAGCTCTGTGCCCTGACGCCTGGCTCTGGTTGGTGGGCGATGGAGAAGATCGACCGATGCTGGAGGCTCTGGTGGATGAGTTGGGTCTTCGCGCCCGGACACGGTTTGTCGGATGGGTGGATCGGACGACAGATTACATCGCTGCGGCAGATGTGTTCTGTGTCCCAAGTCGTGAGGAGCCTTTGGGCAACGTGCTTTTGGAGGGCTGGGCCAGCGGCGTGCCGGTTGTCACCACCCGGTCGGAAGGGCCGGACTGGGCCGCGACAGATGGCAAAGACGCGCTGAAGACAGAGATCGATGATGCGGCGGGTATCGCGCAGGCCATCCAGCGCATTGCGGATGCGCCGGAGCTGGCCGCGCAGCTGGTGGCTGAAGGGAAGGCAACGTTGACGCGTGAGTTTTCCAAGGACCGTATCGTTTCCAAATACCTAACCCTTTTCGACGCCATTCGCGCAGGCCAGCTCTGATGAGCAAGAAAATCCTCCATATGCATTTCGGAAAGGATGGTGGAGCAGAGCGGTTTTTCGTCAATCTGGTTCAGGGCTTTGCCGAGCGCGGCGCGGAGCAGCGTTTTGTGACCCGTCCCGGGCGGCTCTGGAAAGACGAAATTGCCCCTTTGGGTCCGATTATGGAAAACCACTATCGCCGCTTGTCTATATCGACGCCTCTTTTGACCTGGCGGGTCCACCGGATGATCCAGCGTTGGCAACCTGATGTCATCATGGCGTGGATGTCGCGGTCGTCTCGCCTGATCCCGGACTATCCTGGAGCGGTGAAACTGACCCGTCTCGGCGACTATCCACGGCATTTGCGTCATTTCCGGTACAACGACCTAATCATCGGGAATACACCCGGCATCGCGCGGGCGTGTCGCGATTTGGGATGGCAAAAACCTGCGCTGGTTATCTCGAACTTCGCGCGCGAGATTACGCCGGTCCCGATTAGCCGGGTGAGTGTGAACACGCCAGACGACGCTTTTGTGATCTGCGGCTCAGGTCGGTTTGTGCATCGGAAGGGCTTCGATGTGTTGATCCGGGCTGCGGCGAAGATCCCGAATGCCTGGCTCTGGTTGCTGGGCGAGGGCGACAAACGACCCGAATTGGAAGCGCTGGTGGCGGAACTCGGCATGTCCGAGCGGGTACGGTTTCTTGGGTGGGTCGACGAGCCGATGCACTATGTGGCGGCGGCGAATGTGTTTGTGATGCCATCGCGCCATGAGCCCCTCGGCAATGTGATTTTGGAGAGCTGGAAGGCACAGGTGCCGACGATTTCCACGAAATCCGAAGGGCCAAGCTGGTTCGCAACCGATGGGCAGGATTGCTTGCTGGTTGATATCGATGACGTAGACGGGACGGCCGCCGCTATTGAGCGTGTTCGGGATGAAGAGGGTCTGGCGGCAAACCTGGTGGCCACAGGCACAGCGACGCTTGAAGCGAAATTCACTAAAGACCGCGTGCTCGACCAGTATTTCGAAATCTTCAATGGCGGCTACTGAGCCATGCGCGTGCTGATCATCAATATGGCCAGCGCGACGGACCGCATGGGCTTCATGCGCGCGCAGATGGATCATTTTGGGTTCGACTGGGAGCGGATCGAGGCTGTGACGCCCCAAACTTTGGATCCGCCTGAAGACGACCCGGTTTGGCACCGCTGGCAGCGGCCCCTACGCGTGACCGAGATGGCGCTTTGCGCTTCGCATATACGCGCATGGACCCGGGTTTTGGAGTTGGACGCACCTTGTCTTGTCTTGGAGGATGACGCGGTTTTGGCGAGTGATCTCCCGGGATTTTTGGCGCGTGTGGCGCCTTTACCGGGCATTGACCACATCAGCCTGGAGACCCGCAGCCGGAAGAAATTCGTCGGGTTCCACATGCATCCCGCCGTGCCGATCCGGCGGCTTTGGCAGGATCGCACCGGCTCGGCGGCCTATATTGCTTGGCCTCGAGGCGCGCGCGAGATGCTGGAACATGCGCGGGATGCGGGCGGCCCCTCTGATGCGATCATCAGTTCGACCTATGGGATGGAGAGCTATCAAGCCGACCCGGCGCTCGCGATCCAGCTTGACCAATGCGCCGCCTATGGTGTGCCGCAACCGATCCCGACCACGTCACTGATCGATGCGGTGAAGAAGCCGGTCGCATTGGAGCGGTATTCGGAAGCCGAACAGAAGGCGTTTCGCCGCCGTCGTGTCTGGGCGCAAGTTCGAATGGGGCTGCGGCAGGCCGTACGGCTCTCCAAGGGTATTAGGCGGCATATCCTGCCGGCCAAGGACTGGCCATCACTGGAGCACTTGCTTCCCAGGGTCTGTCGCGATTAGCGTCAGAAAGTGTTATGTCAGACCGTTCAATATCGCCGCCAAGTCGGCGGCGACTCGTTTAGGGTGCGTGCGCGCGCCAAGATACAAGATCCTATCAAGCGCGTCGTTCCAAATGGCGTCGCCGAAGCTGTCCTCCGCATAATCAACCATGGAAAGAACTTCCCTTTCGCTCAGGTCGGCGACAAAGAAGGGGTAATCTGGGCCAAGAAAATATTCTGCATCATCGGCTGTGCGATTCACAATAATCGGCGCCCGACAGACGGCCGCAGTTGCCCCCTTTGTAAAGGGTTTGAAGACTGATTTGTTAGGGTTTTTTGATCCTCAGGACGCACAGCATAGTGAAGATTGAACTCAGGTAAGCTCCGAAAAAATTTCTCCATTCCATCCGCTAATCCTACATCGAAAATAGGTACACGGCTGGCGATCCTTTTACTCAGATAGCAGTTATTAGGAGCGCCAAAATATGCAATCTTCGGCATCTGAATATCCGTGATATCCAGTTGGTGTAGTCGCAGGTCGGCGTGGTGGAGCAGCAACGGCACCTGCGCGGTCGGGATCCCTGGGCCGTTCGCATTCTCTGTCAGATAATCGCGTTGCGCCATCGAACTGGCGATATGTAAATCGATCCCCAACCGCGAAACCTGCCCTATGTTGCGGTCGATGTAGTCAACACAGATCGCTCGAGATTTCCGTTGTAGCCTCATCAAGGCATCTTGGTCCAAGCGACTGACTGCGTCTTTCGTAAAAATAAATATCGCATCCTTTGGTTGTAGGTCGACCCAAGCCCGGTTGAAGTAGGGCAGCCGAAGGTTCATTATCGGTCGGGTGCGAAAGACGAAGTCAGGACCGATGTGAGCGTGCGCGATTTGGCACAACTGGAAACACCGCATGAGGGTTGAGCCAAGCTGTTTGCTGCTTTGTCGGTAGACAAAGAAGACTTCTATGGGCGCTTTGGCCATCGTGGCCTCCGAGTTCGTTGTTTTGCTAAGGGCGGTTGGCTAAACAGGAGTTTGTTGAGTTGAGATTCTTGCGAAATGTCAAGCTGCTGATTGGCCGGGCGACTAAGAAACGGTTTGTTACTCTTGATGGCATCAAGGTCTCTGCTCGGGCCGAAGCCCTACCAAAACACATACAGAGCCTACTTTATAAGAAGATCTATGAAGATGCCGAGCGCGCCTTGGTGCGTCAGAGTGTGCGCTCTGGCTCCAAGGTGTTGGAAATCGGCGCTGGGATTGGGGTTATTGGATTGCTCGCGGCCCGTTTGGCGGGGCACGGCAATGTCGTATCCTATGAGGCAAATCCAGACCTTCGCCTTTTGATCAACGAGAACCACGAACTCAACAAGGTTTCACCAGAGTTGCGGATGAGGGCGGTCACTGTGGATGGTAATCCTGTCGCCTTCCACAAAAGTAACAACATCATTTCATCTTCATTGCATGAACGCGATGAGACCAATTCAGTTACTACTGTCGAAAGCGATGCGCTTGTCGATGTGTTGGAGGAGTTGCGCCCAAACATCATTGTCATGGACGTTGAAGGCGCGGAGATTGATCTCCTGGCCGATGTGGCGCTGACGGGCGTTGAGGCATTGTTGGTTGAGTTGCATCCCCACATTGTTGGGCAAGAAAAAATTGACGCGCTGCTGACGTCGCTCGAAACACGTGGATTTGTCGTAACGGCCGATCGGGAAAAAAACGTGCTTTTGAAGCGAATGATGCCGTGAAAGGCTTTCCCGACCTGCCGCCGATTTGGCTCGCTGGCTTTGTCGTTATCGCCTGGTTTTTGGCTGCGGAACTACCACTTCTGATTGTGTTTGGCCCGCTTTTTCAGCTTCTGGGCCTGGTAACCTGTTTCGCGGGTTTTGCCGCCATCACCTGGTCGGCGCTGTGGTTCTGGCGCAAGAAGACCACCATTGAACCTCATAAAGCGCCGAAGGCCTTGATCACCGAGGGTCCATATCGCTATTCGCGGAACCCGATTTATCTGGGTCTGGTGATGATCTTGACCGGCTATGTCCTCTGGTTGGGCGCTCTCAGCGCTGTTTTGCTGCCGGGCCTCTTTATCAGCGTGCTGACGCTGCGGTTCATCCAACCCGAGGAGGCCCGTTTGGTCGAGGCGTTCGGAGCTGAGGCTGAGCGATACCTCGAAGCCACATGGCGCTGGTTGTAACGCGGCCTCGCAAATCCTTGATTGGCCTCACTGCTGTCGCGCCGCTAGCTATGGGGAGCAACACCCATGTGACGAAAGGTATCTCATGCGGCTGATCCTGTCCTTTGTGCTGGCATGCGCCGGTTTGACCCCTGCAGCCATGGCTCAGGCAGACGATCTCGTTGTGGTGGAACTTTTCACCTCTCAGGGCTGTTCATCTTGCCCGCCAGCGGATGCGCTCTTGGGGGAACTGGCCCAACGAGAGGACATCATCGCGTTGAGCTTGCATGTGGACTACTGGGATTACATTGGCTGGGCCGACACATTCGCGACGCCTGAATACACTGCGCGGCAGCACGCCTATGGCCGTGCAGCAGGGTCGACCGTGGTTTACACGCCGCAAATGGTTATCGGCGGCGTCGATCACGTCGTGGGGTACCGACCGATGGATGTCGCCGATCTGATCATGGCGCACCGTGCACAGACCGACCCGGTGTCAGTCAGCGTGACCCGTCAGGACGATGTGTATGTGATCCGTGCCGAAACCGACATGGCCCCGCCGCGCCCCGAGATGGTGGTGCAATTGGTTGGGTATTCGCCATATGAGGAGGTCGATATTCGCCGTGGCGAGAATGCGGGCCGGGTGGTGAGCTACCACAATGTCGTGACGTCTTGGCAGGTTATGGATGAATGGGATGGCGCTGGCACTTTCCAATCGCGGGTGCGCCCGCAGAGTGAAACGCCGCTGGTGGTGATCGTTCAAAGCGCCGGACATGGTGCCATTCTCGGGGCCGCACGCCTCAACTAGCCGCGTTTGTCAGTCTTCGTTCGCAGTCCGGAAATATCTCGCCTGGCGTCCAGGTTTCCAGCGCCGGTGAATCCAAAACCATTGTTCAGGATGTTGGGTAACTTGGGCCGCGAGGCTGTCATTCAGCGCCTGCGTCATCGTCTTGGCATCGCTATGGGCAATCGGCGCCTCAAGGGTCACGTCGAAATCGAGGCCGCCCTCTAAGCGTCGGGCATAAAACGGGATCAAGAGCGCGTCGTATTTCAGCGCCATCTCCGCCGCCGACAGCGAGGTGGGCGCGGACTTTCCCAAAAAATCCAACTGTTCGCCGGCGGCGAAATACTGATCGGTCAACAGCACGCCCTGGCCGCCCGATCTCAGGTGTCGCACGAATTTCCCGACACCTTTCGGACCTCGCGGAAAGACCGGGCCGCCGAAGCTCTCCATCGTCGCAACATAATGGCGGTTGAAATAGCCGTTATTCATTGGTCGATAGAGTCCACCGATGGAATACCCCCGCACGGTCAGCGCGGCGCGCGCCGCTTCGTAATTGCCGAAATGCCCGGTGATCAGCAGCACGGGACGGCCAGCTGCTTGCGCCTCGGCCAAAGCGGCGACACCGGGGCCGCTCGGGTCCCATGCTTCCGCCCGAGCCAAGAGGTCGGATGTGGAGTAATTCTCGATCAGCGTGCGTCCGACATTTTCCATCATCCGATTGGCAATGTCGTTCGCCCGCTCATCGGGCAGCCCGGGCCACACATGGGCCAGATTGGCCAAGGCGCGGCCACGAGCGCCGGTGAGAGGCCCGACAACGCGGCGCATCAACCACCCCATCATCGGCACCCTGGCCGTGTAGGGCAGGGCGCGGGCCAGGCCGATCAACCCGCGCGCCCCGCGATCGGTCAGCCAGTCGCGCCAGTTAAAGCTTTGCGCATTTGAGACGCCCATTCGGGTGGCGACCTTTCGGCGAGGTTTAGGTTTCAGGCGATATTGCCGCGGTATCGCGGCGGGCCCGGGTTTCGCGGTGCCAGACATAGACACCGGCCCCGATGATCACAAGCGCGCCCAGAATGGTCAACGCGTCCGGCACCTCGCCAAAGGCCAATAGCCCCCAAGTGGTCGCAAAGATCACCCCGGCATAGCCGAAGGGGGCGACCGCGCCGGCCTCCGCCGTCGTCAGTGACTTGATCAGCAGGAATTGCCCGCCCGCGCCAACCGCCCCCAAAAGCACAAAAAGCGCTGCGTCCGCCAGATCGGGCGTGGTCCAAAAAAACGGGACCACCAAGCTGGCCACAATGGTGCCGATTAGGGCGGTGTAGAGAAACGAAGTTAAGATACCTCGTCACGCCCCAGAAACCGGGTGCTGAGCGCGTAGCTGGCATAGAACACGCCCCCCAAAAGCGGGAAGAGGGCGGCGGGGGTGAAGACATCGGTGCCCGGGCGGATGATGATCAAGGCGCCGATCATCGCCGCGATGATCCCGAAAATCCGCCGTGGCCCAAGCGCCTCGCGCAAGATCAGTGCCGCGCCGAGGGTCAGAAGCACCGGGTGAATGTTCATCACCGCTGTGGCCGAGGCGATCTCCATCAGGCTGAGCGCAAGGAAAAAGCAGACTGTCGCCGCGAACAGAAAACCGGAACGCAGGAGTTGCAGCCCCAGATGCCGGGTGCGGATGACGAGATGCAGTCGTGGTGCCAAGACGGCGGCCACAACCAGAGTCTGGCCTGCATAGCGGGCCCAAACCACCTGCAACACCTCATAACGGCTGGTCAAAAGCTTGGCCAACGCATCCATGGCGGAGAACAGAAAGATCGCCGCCAGCATGTAGAGAATGCCGCGCGCCGTCGGGCTGAGCCCGCTCACCCCCGTGGGTCTGCGGCGAGAGCGTCGATTTGGGGCCGCATGCCATCGAGCATATAACCGGCGGCCCGGGTTGCGGCCAAAATCTGATCTGTTGGCAACTGCCCCGCTTGGGTGAGGGCCCAAACGATGCTCGACCGGTTGCCGCTGGCGCAATAGGCCACGACAGGGCCGTCTGCGCCTGCGATTGCGTCGGCTTGCTCTTCCACATTGGCCATGGTCATCGCACCACCGACAATCGGGTTAAACACGAAATCTAGACCGGCGGCTTCCGCTGCGGCTTGCATCTGCGCCGCATGGAGGTCCGGCGTGATTTCCGGGTCAGGCCGGTTGCAGATGATTGTTGTGACGCCTTGCGCGGCCAAGGCCGCCATATCGGCAGGTTCAAGCTGCGGGGCGACGGCATAGCTTTCGGTCAGCGGGCGGATATCCATAAGGCACTCTTTCTCTATCGGTCAGGCGAACAACGCGAAACGTCGGCGCAGGGGCGGTGTAACCACCATGCCCGCCACCATTGCAAGAAGAAAGAGCGCTCCGCCCCAACCACCCCAAGAAAGCGAGGCCAAGGCTGGGCCTGGGCAAAGACCGGCCAAGCCCCAGCCCATGCCGAAGAGCGTCGAGCCGACCACCACGTTGCGACCGAGCTTGTGCTGCGGCGGTGGCGGGAATGCGGTGCCCAAGATCGGCGAGGCGAATCTCCGCGTCATCCGCCAGGCCACGGCCATCGGAAGGATCGCGCCGCCAAGCACAAAGGCCAGGGTCGGATCCCATGCGCCGAAGATATCTAGCCAGCCCTGAACCCGGGTTGTGTCGGTCATCCCTGAGAGCATCAGGCCCAATCCAAAAAGGGCGCCCGCCAGCGCCGAGGCAAACATCCGCATCTCAGATCACCCCCAGAACATGGCGGAACAGCACCATGACGATCCCACCGGCCAGAAGGTAAAACACCGTCGCCACAATGCCGCGGATCGACAGGCGCGAGATGCCGCAAACCCCGTGACCCGAGGTGCAGCCATTGGCGATCCGCGTGCCGATGCCGACCAGAAGGCCAGCGGCGATGATCACCACCACATTTGTCGTCAGGTTGGTCGATCCCGCGCCGAAAAACAGCGCTACCAGAGCAGGTGCGCCGATCAACCCGCCCAAGAAGGCCAGTTTTTCGCGCCGATCGCTGCCTTCTGCCGATCCGTCGGCAATTGACCCCAAGATGCCACTGGCCCCCATGATCTTGCCATTGATCAGCAATAAAACCGCCGCTGCCGTGCCGATGATCAGCCCGCCAAGCAGGCCGTAAAGATAATGCAGTTCCATGCGCGCCTCGGGGTTAGAGCGTGTTCAAGGGCAGTTTCAGATACGAGGTGCCGTTGTCTTCCGGCTCCGGCATCTGACCTGCGCGCATATTGATTTGCAGCGAGGGCAGGATCAGGCGGGGCATGCCCAAGGTGGCGTCCCGCGTCTCTCTCATCTCGACGAACTCTTCGATCGGGCGGCCTTGGCCGACATGCACATTGAGCGCCTTTTGCTCGCCCACGGTGGTTTCCCAAGCATATTGGTCACGGCCCGGGGCCTTGTAGTCATGGCCGACAAACACCCGGGTCTCATCGGGTAGAGCCAGAATCCGCTGGATCGAATTATAGAGATCCGATGCCGAGCCGCCCGGGAAATCGCAGCGCGCGGTGCCGAAATCTGGCATGAACAGCGTGTCGCCGACAAAGGCCGCGTCGCCGATAACATAGGTCATGCAAGCGGGCGTGTGGCCCGGGGTATGCATGACGTCGCCGCGCATCTGGCCGACATGGAAGCTGTCTCCCTCGCCGAAAAGCGCATCAAACTGGCTACCATCACGTTGGAACTCGGTGCCTTCGTTGAAGATCTTGCCGAAAGTGTCCTGCACCACGGTGATGTTCTTGCCGATGCCGATTTTGCCGCCAAGCTGCTCTTGCAGATAGGGCGCGGCGGAGAGGTGATCGGCATGAACATGAGTTTCCAGAACCCATTGCACATCCAATCCTTCGGCCTTGCAATGTGCGATGATCTCATCGGCGCTGTCGGTTGTTGTCCGGCCGGAGGCCTGATCGAAATCCAAAACACTGTCGATAATAGCGGCGGCTTTCCCCGCGGGGTCGCGCGCCACGTAAGAGACAGTGTTCGTCGCGGTGTCGAAAAAGGGCGTGATCTCGGGATGCATCGATTTTTCCCCGGTTAAAGTTTACGTTGTCAACTATCTTGGGGTTTTTAGGCTCAAGGTCAAGCCTGTCTTATGCCCTTTGATCGAAGTCAAAGCTCAACGGTTCTGCGCAAGATAGCATGGGATAAGGGCGAAACCGCGCCGAGGCGGGCCCTGAGAGGAGGATCAAACGATGACAAACCTGGTTCAGCGCCGGCAACAACTGATGGATCGTTTGACCGCTTTGGAGGAGCGGTTGCATGAGATCGAGGATGAGCTCGATAGCCACCAATCCAAAGACTGGGAAGAACTGGCGACCGAACGCGAAGGCGATGAGGTGCTGGAACAGATGGGTGTCAGCGGTCAGGCGGAAATCCGCCAGATCAAGGCCGCGCTCGCCCGGATGGATGCAGGAGAGTATGGCGACTGCGTGAAATGTGGTGAAGTGATCTCGGAGGAACGATTGGACTTGCTGCCCTTCACGCCGTTTTGCCGCAAATGCGCCACCTGAAACGGATCGCGGGACGAGACACATGACGACCCTGGGGCGCTCGGGTAGAGGCGCTTTGTAACACGGGAGGTGACGACATGACTGAAGACCCCAAGGAAACCCCTCCACAAGAGGTGCATACCGAGCTTCGCAAGCTGAAAACGGCTGGCAAGGCAGAGGTAAAAACCGGCGTCGCAAAACGCTCGAAAGTGGCGGCTGCACAAGCCGAAGAGGACGATCTTCTGGATGATCTCTTCAACGATATGCCGGTTTGACGCAGACGACGTGCGCAACAGACGTTGTACGTCGATGATCAGACCGCGCGGGCGCGGTCGTCAGGCCGGGGAGCAAATCCCCGGCCTGTTTTGGTTTTACTCACCCAAGGCAATGCCTTCGCGGCGCGGGTCGGCCCCGCCTTGTAAGCCATCGTCACCAATCGCGATGACATGGATGCCGGAGTTGAGGCCGCGGATATTCACCTCATAACCCAAATCGGTCAAAGCCTCGGCAAAGCCTTCGGCCTCGGTACCTTCTTCCAGGTCATAGGTGCCGAAGCGGTTCACCAGATGCGGCATCGACGCGGCCTGTTGCACATCCATCCCCCACTCCAGATGCGCGAGGATCGTCTGCGCGACATAACCGATAATCCGGCTGCCGCCCGGCGAGCCCACGGCCAGGACCGGTGCGCCATCTTCCAACACGATCGTCGGCGCCATCGAGGAGCGGGGGCGTTTGCCCGGCTCGATCCGGTTGGCAATCGGGACGCCATCCACATGGGTGCGGAAGGAGAAATCGGTCAACTCATTGTTGAGCAGGAACCCGCCGGGCGCCATCAACCGCGAGCCAAAGCCGTTTTCGATGGTTGTGGTCATCGACAGCACATTGCCCTCTGCATCAACGATCGAGATATGGCTGGTCGAGGGCAGTTCGAGCGACTGGTCATCGGCCCAGAGCATCGCGTGATCCCATTCCGGATTGCCGGGGGCCACCTCGGGCAGCGCACCGAACCCATCGGTCCGATCCCCCGCGATCAGGCCCGCGCGTTCCTCGAGGTAGAACGGATCGACCAGGCCCGCCGTCGGCATCGGCACAAAATCGCTATCCGCCATGTAGCGGCCGCGGTCGGCGAAGGCCAGGCGGGAGGCATCGCCGATCAGCCGCCAAGTGTCAGGATCGGTTGGGTCCGAGATGTCGAAATTGTTCACGATCCCAAGGATTTGCCCAACCGTCAGCGCACCGGAGGAGGGCGGGCCCATGCCACAGACATCATAGGCGCGGTATTCGACACAGACCGGCGCACGTTCGATCACCTCATAAAGCGCAAGGTCTCGAAGCGACAGCAGACCCGGATTGCCCTCGGCGCTGCGCACGGTCTCGACAATCCCTTCGGCAATCGGTCCGCTATAGATCACCTCGGCACCCTCAGCGGCCATCGCGCGCAGCGTATCGGCATAGGCCTGGTTTTGCAGAAGCGTGCCTTCGGCCAGCGGCGTGCCGTTCGGCAGGAAATAGGCCGCAGTGGCCCGGAAGGTGGAGAGCCGCTCGGCATCTCGCGCGATGGAACCGGCCATCCGGGCCGAAACCTCAAACCCGTCTTCGGCATGGCTGATCGCGGCCTCAAACAGGCTGCCCCAGTTTGCCTCGCCCCACCGCCGATGGGCCTCTTCCATCAACGCGGGCGTGCCGGGCGTGCCAACGGACAGCCCGCCCACAACGGCATCGAAAAAGCCCAGTGGCTCGCCGTCTTCGTTTTGAAACAGGGTGGGGGTCACCGCCATCGGCGCGGTTTCGCGGCCATCAAGCGTGGTGATCTCGCCAGTCGCCGCGTCATACCAAACCAGAAACGCCCCGCCGCCGAGGCCCGAGCTTTGCGGCTCCACAAGGCCCAAGACGGCTTGCACGGCGACCATCGCATCCGCCGCTGATCCACCGGCGCGCAAAACATCCGCACCCGCTTCGACCGCAAGCGGATTGGCCGCGGCGACCATCCAGTTTTCGGCTGTTACAGGCTGCCCGGCATCGCGCGCTGCCATGGCATCCATCGCAGCCTGCGACAGTGCCATCGCGCCGGTTTCGGTGGCCCCCTCGGGTGCAACGGCATCGGCGGCGTCTTGCGCCAGCGCGAGGCTGGTCGTCAGCAAAAGGGCCGTGGTTGGAAAGAGAATGAGACGCATAAGGGACCTCCCGGTTGGCTATGTCGTTCGCGGTCATGCTGGTGTGGAACAGGTCTGACGGCAATACGCATCCGGGCAAAAAAGCGGACCTAAGATCACTTTTGCACGAGTCTTTTTTGGAAAGGCCCATTTTTCAGACTTTCATAGAGAGACTGAATTTATGATCAATACTCACGCAATTGCTCTGAGCAATGCGCGTTTCGGCAGTGCCGAAAGCGATGTCATCAATCTGAATGTTGCGGGAAACGCGCGGGTTTTTTGAGGGCGGCCGTCGCGGCGACGGGATCACTGATTAGAGAGCGAGGTCACGCGGGCCAATCAACTTGCGCCGTTCGACAGTAGCGATTTGCAGTTTGGCTGAATTTTAAAGAGATAACAGTCGGTTGGCAGGGGGTTAGCCGCCCATCACCACGCCGACCACCACACTCATCATGCCCAAGACCGAGGCCAGGACCGCGCCCATATTAATCGGCACGACACGCTGCAATCGGGCGCGCAGCTCACTATCGGAAAGCTTGGCCCGTTTCGCGCCGATGGCGACAACGATGCAGTATCCGATGGCCATGAGGCCCAAAATCGCAAGTCCGGTTCCGATCCAGATCAACAGTTCCATTGGCCACATTCCTCATCGTCAGAGTGTGTCAGTTTGCGCAATTTGCGCGCCGGGGTCCAGCATCACTTGCGGCTCCCAAGTGCGAGATGTAGAGCTTTGGCCCGATCCTGCGAACATAAAGGTCCCCAAGACATGATGGATGACGCTCAAACCCCCTCCGATAGCTACCGCGTGACCGCCGACGAGCTGCGGCAGTTCATTGAGCGTTTCGAGCGCTTGGACGCGGAAAAGCGGGATATCGCGGATCAGCAAAAAGAGGTCATGGCCGAGGCCAAGAGCCGAGGGTATGACACCAAGGTCATCCGCAAAGTCATCGCGCTGCGCAAACGGGAACCGGATGATATCGCCGAAGAAGAGGCGGTGCTGGAGATGTATAAAGAAGCGCTTGGGATGCGGTGATCGCCGGACGGGACGGTTAGGGCCTGATATAGGTCACGCCGGGCAAATCCGCGACATAGTCCATATCGGCCTCATAGGCCTCGGTCATCTGTTCGATCATCTCTTCGCTCCACCCGGGGGCGTCGAGTTCCTCTTCGATCGCATCTTCCAAGGCAAATTTGTCTAAAAATGCCGCTGCGATCCGGCGCCGTTGAATCTCGGTTTCGGGTGGATTCTGCGCCACATAAGCCTGCATCCGTTTGTATCCGGCCGGATCCATGATCGACTCAAGCAGATCATCAACGCCAGCCAACGACACATCATTGCCGATCCCTGCCAGTTCCCGCATCAATTGACCCCAAAGAAATGGGGTGTCCTCGTTGTTCCACGCCGTGATCTGGCAGTCGGGATGAGCCCGTTGCAACCGGCCCAGCATTTCGGACCAGGTCACCGCCCCGGGTTGCATGCCTTCGGTAAACTCATCGAAATCGGTGAACCGCGATGCTTTGAACAGGGCGGGAATCAAGGTGGCGGGGTCGCGCATCCCGATGAAGAATTCGACTTGCGCGTGCGGCACCAGATTGCGCAGCTTCGTCGTTTCGCGCTCAATCATCGGCCAGATTTGCACCCGCTGCACCATGAGACGGTTGATGCAGATGAAATGCGGGTCCGAGAGGACCAGACGTTCGCAGTCTTCCTCATCCATGATGGCATCAAGCAGCGCGTCTTGAATATCTTCTGATGCAGCAGCCCCTTCAGGGCCCGGCTCGCATCGCGGATCACTGAACGGTATCGACCGGGCGGTGGAACCACGACTCCCAAACCCGCCAGCTGCGCACGGTTCTGCAACAGCGATTTGATCAGCCGATCTTCGTCGGTGCAAGGGGCGCCGAGATGATAGACAACCTGCATATTGGGGGTGTTTCCAAACCGCTCTTTTTCCGTTGATCGCCAACTTATACGCCCGCCTCACCGGACGCAAACCCGTTCGCCAGATAAGGTGACCCACCCGGCATTGCGAAAACGCCCCTCGGCGTGGCATCAAATGAAATGGTCAGTCTTAAGGGGGACGGCCGGATTGGGGAGGAGGGGCCCGTTGTGAGCAAAACATCGACCATCGTTGCTCCGCCTGCTGGCGTGGTCGACGGTCTGGCGCGCTATATGCGCCCGGGTCTGCTCTATGGCGTCTTGCCGCTGGCGGTTGCGGCCATGGTTTTTACGCTGGCCTATCGGGTGTTTTTGTCCAATGAACTGACTGAGGCCGAGGGGCGCTTGTCGCTCTATCGCAGCACGGTTGTGGCCGAGCTTGAGCGCTTCTCACATCTAACCTTTGTCCTGGCGCGCGACCCGTTTGTGGTGGCGACGGCGACGGGCGCGCCGACCGAAACGCTTGATATCCGGCTGGCGGCCTTTGCGGAACAGGCGGAGCTTGATGCGATTTATCTGATGACGCCCGACGGGCTGACGATCTCGTCGTCCAACGCAAACGCACCGCAAAGCTTTGTCGGGCAGAACTATGCCTTCCGCCCCTATTTCCGGGACGCGCTCGCCGGACGGCAGGGCGAGTTTTACGGCATCGGCGCGACCACGGGGCTCCCTGGGTTTTTCATCGCTGATCCGGTTGTGGATGACGAGGGCGCGGTGGTCGGTGTCATCGCGCTCAAGCTCGATTTGATCCGGTTGGAAAACACCTGGCGCGAAGCTGGCGAGACGGTGGTGTTGGTCAATCAGGATGGGGTGGTGCTTCTCGCCTCCGATCCATCTTGGCGCTATCGGGCGCTCGCGCCGCTCAGCGCTGATCAACGCGCCCAAATCGCAGAGGCGCGGCAGTTTGACGGGCAAGACCTGGCACCACTCGACTGGACACTTCTGGGCGACACCAGGGCCGAGATTGCGGGCCAAGAGCAGATACATCTGACCACGGACCGGCTGCCGCATGATTGGGTCCTGCACTACTTTGCGTCTGACGAGCCTGCGGTGACGCGAAGCTGGCTCGCCGCCGGTCTCGCGATCATCTTGGGCGGCGCACTGCTGATCGCGTTTCAGCTGCGGCGCAATGTTCAGATCGAGGCCTCGCTGCGCCGGTCCGAGGCTGAAGAGGTTCTGCTGCGCCGCTCCAATGAACGCCTGGCGGTCGAGATCGAAGAGCGTCGCGCAGCCGAGCGGCGGCTGGAACGCACCCGTGATGAGTTGGCCCGCGCCAGCCGTTTGGCCGCTCTGGGCGAACTTGCGGCGTCGGTCACCCATGAGTTGGGCCAACCGATCACCGCAATGCGCAACCATCTGGCCGCCGCCGAAATGACCGATCCGCCCCGGTCTCAACCGGTTGGCCAATTAAGCGGGCTGGTCGAGCGAATGGCCGGGATCACCCGGCAGTTGAAGTTCTTTGCCAGCCCTGGGGCGGAGGCCTTGGAGCCTGTCGATTTGCGTGCGGCCATGGGCGAGGCGCTGACATTGGTGCAACCGAATATCGAAGCGGGCGGGGTTGCGCTTGAGACCACGTTGCCGGCCAATCCGGTGATTGTGCAGGGCAACAAGCTGCGGGTTGAGCAAGTGATGACCAATCTGCTGCGCAATGCCCTGGATGCGATGGAAGAAACGGATGACCGCGCATTGCGTGTCGAGATGGGCATATCCGGTCAGACAGCCTGGTTTGAGGTCCGAGATCGCGGCCATGGGCTGGGCGGCGCGGATCTGGCCGAGTTGCAAGAACCCTTCGTGACCAGCCGTGCGTCGGGGCAGGGGATGGGGCTGGGCCTCGCGATTTCGGCGGGGATCGTGAAAGAGCATCATGGGCGCATGACAGCCGAAAACCGCGACGACGGCGGCGCTGTGTTCCGCGTGGAGATGCCGGTGACAGAGGCGGTGGCATGAGCGCGCAAGATACATACAGCATTCTGATCGTGGATGACGACAAATCCATGCGCGTCTCGCTGATCAACTTGCTGGAGGCCGCGGGCTGGCGGGCCGAAGCGGTCTCGCGCGCGGCGCAGGTCGAGGCGCTTTGGCCCGAGTTGCAGCCCGACGTCATCCTGTCGGATGTGCGGATGCCGGGCATGTCTGGCCTGGAGCTTCTGGCCAGCCTTGATCACAATATCGCCCCGCCCTTGGTGCTGATCTCCGCCCATGGGGATATCCCGACAGCGGTGCAGGCGATGCAGGACGGGGCCTATAGTTTCGTAGAGAAACCTTATGAGCCGCGCCGTCTTCTGACCATCCTGCGCCATGCCGCCGAACAACACCGCATGGCCAAGGGCACCGAGCGGCTGAAAGTGCAATTGGCGCGCCTCTCCGGGCTCGATCGGCTTCTGATTGGTCAGACCGCAGAGATCGCCGGGCTACGCGAAGAGATATTGGACTTGGCTGAGATCGATATGCCGGTGCTGCTGCAAGGCGAGACCGGGACCGGCAAAGAACTGGTTGCCCGCGCTCTGCATGATCTGGGGCCGCGTGCCGCCGCGCCCTTCGTGCCGTTAAACTGTGCCGCGATCCCGGCGGATCAATTCGAGACGGAGATGTTTGGCATCAAAGGCAGCCATGCGGGTAAGTTGATCGCGGCCAGCGGCGGGACGTTGTTCCTGGATGAGATCAGCGCGTGCCCCCTGCCGGTTCAGGCGAAATTGCTGCGGGTGATCGAGGATCAAGAGATCACCCCGATCGGCAGCACGACGCCGGTTTCAGTGCGCTTCCGGGTCATCTCAGCCTCTAATCTCGACACCGAGCAGGCGGTGCAGGACGGCCATTTGCGCCAGGATTTGCTCTATCGGTTGAACACAATGGTGTTGACCCTGCCGCCGCTCCGGCACCGCCGTGATGATCTGGTGCTGCTTTACACCCATTTCCTGCAAGAGTTCGGCCAGGTTTATGAGATCACCCCACCGGAGCTTGGCCCCGAGGACGTGGCGGCCTTGCTGGCCCATGACTGGCCCGGCAATGTGCGCGAATTGCGCAACGCTGCCGAACGCCGGGTTCTGGCGGCCCGGCGCGGTGCGGGGTCAGTCGCGGCAGCGATCCAAAGCGATCCTCTTGTCGAAGATGTGCCCGAAACCCTGCGCGAGGCCGTGGCGGTGTTTGAGCGCGAATTGATCGGCAAAGCGATCCGCGCCCATCAAGGTCGGATGGACGCCGTCGCCGAAGCGCTTGGCATCGGACGGCGGACGTTGAACGAGAAAATCGTCAAGCTCGGCCTCGACAAAGATGCGCTGCTCTAAGCTCTGCGGATTTCCGCAGGGCAGGGCGGATCCTGTCGGCAAAATCTCTCATAGGCAAAGCCACACGAATCCGTGATGCTGCGCAGACCGACATATGCAGGATCCAGGGAGGAGACCCATGCAGAAGATTTTAACCGGAACCACCGCCGTCATTCTGTCCGCCAGTTTCGTGACTGAGGCGCTTGCCACCGAATGGAACGTCTCGGTTTGGGGCACACGCCGCGCGTTTACCGAACATGTGGAACGCCTGGCCGAACTGGTGTCTGAGCGCACCGATGGTGAGTTCACCATGAACATCTCTTACGGCGGCCTCTCAGGCAACCGCGAGAACCTAGATGGGATTTCGATTGGCGCGTTTGAGATGGCGCAGTTCTGCGCTGGCTATCACCGGGACAAAAACCCCTCGATCACCGTTTTGGAATTGCCGTTCCTCGGCGTGACCACGTTGCAGCAAGAACGCGAGATCAGCCAAGCGCTTTATCAGCATCCGGCGGTTCAGGCCGATTTGGCACGCTGGAACGCGACGCTGCTGATGCCGTCGCCCTTGCCGCAATACAACATCGTCGGCAGCGGTGATGCGCCCGCAACACTGGCCGATTTCGAGGGTCTCGCGGTGCGCGCGACCGGCGGCATTGGTGCCGCGATGGAGACCGTTGGCGCGGTCCCGACCTCGATGTCGGCCACTGAAGTGCGCCAGGCGATGGATAGCGGCGTTGTGACCGCCGTCAGCTTCGCGCCGCATGCCCATATGTCCTTTGGCACCATCGAAAACGGCACGTGGTGGACGACGAACCTCAACCCCGGCACCGTCAACTGCCCGGTTGTGGTGAATTCCGACGCGCTGGATATGCTTTCAGACGCGCATCGCGAGGTGCTTCTAGGTGCGGTGGACGAAGCGCTCGACCACTATGTCGAGTACTATGAAAACCAGACCATGGCCGCGTGGGGTCCGGCGCTGGACGAGCGTGGGATCGAACGCGTGACCTTCACAGATGAAGAGATTGCAGCCTTCCGCGAGGCCGCTGCTGCCCCCGCAGCCGCCGCCTGGATCGAAGAGAACACCGCGCGGGGCCTCCCGGCGCAGGAGCTTTACGATTACGTCACCGGCATGATCGCCGACGGCAGCTAAGCCAAACTCGACGAGCCCCGCCCGATCCCTCCAGTGGACCGGACGGGGCGCTTTCACGTCTCTTTTGAAAGGGGGCAGCCATGGCTGGTGCGTCTCTGGTACGGTCTGATGATAGCCAACTCAGTCGGTTGGATCAGACCTTGTTCCGGCTGGAGAAATTCCTCGCTTTGATCAGTGGGCTTGCGGTCTTCGCGCTGATGATCTTGGCCGTGATCTCGGTCAGCGGGCGGAATTTCATGAACCAGCCTGTGCCGGGCTATGTCGACTGGATCGAGCAGGCGATGCCGATCATCGCCTTCTTGGGCATTTCCTATGCGCAGCGCGAAGGCGGGCATATCCGGATGGACCTGCTGGTGGGGGCGCTGAAAGGGCGGGCGCTTTGGCTGGCCGAGCTTATCACGACATTGGCGATTTTGCTGCTGATGGCGCTTCTGGTTTGGGGCAGTTGGACCCATTTCCAGCGCAGCTTCGATTTCAACGCGCCGCTCTGGAGCCGCGATAGCTCGATGGATATTGCGCTGCCGATTTGGCCGGCCAAGCTTCTGGCGCCTGTGGCGTTTTCGGTGATCTGCCTGCGTTTGGTCTTGCAGATCGTGGCCTATACCCGCGCGCTGATCTCCGGCGCTACCGAGCCCGTGGCGGTGCCGCTGGTCGCCGATGCCGCGACCCAAGCCCGTTTGGAAGCCGACCATGTGTCGGGCGCAGATGATTAAGAGGCGGCAGAATGGATTCGATTGATATTGGCCTTTTTGTCACCGGTGGCCTGCTGGTCATGGTGGTCTTGGGCATGCGTGTCGCCTTTGCCGCGGGTCTCGCCGGTCTGGTTGGCCTGGTGTGGATTTTCTGGGCGCGCAGCGATTACGATTTAGAGCGCTTCTCTTGGGCGGTTGGCGTCGCGGTGCAAACCGCCGGGCAGGTGCCGCATTCGAAGATTTCCAGCCAGGCGCTGAGCTTGATCCCGACCTTCATCCTGATCGGATATCTCGCCTATTACGCCGGTCTGACCAAAGCGCTTTTCGAGGCTGCCAAACGCTGGATGGCCTGGGTGCCCGGCGGTCTTGCCGTCTCCACCGTCTTCGCCACGGCGGGGTTCGCGGCAGTCTCCGGCGCCTCGGTCGCCACCTCCGCCGTTTTCGCGCGGATCGCGATCCCGGAGATGTTGAAGATCGGCTATGACAAGCGTTTCGCGGCGGGCGTCGTGGCCGCTGGCGGCACGTTGGCCAGCCTCATCCCACCCTCTGCGATCCTAGTGATCTATGCGATCATCGTGGAACAGGACGTCGGCAAACTGCTGCTTGCAGGGTTCATCCCGGGCGCATTCTCCGCGATCATCTATGGTCTTCTGATCATCGGTCTGGCGCTGACCATCAAGAATTTCGGCCCGCCGGTGCGCGGCTTCACATGGCGGCAACGCTTCGAGGCTCTGCCGCCCGCTCTGCCGATCGTGTTTGTTGTCGTGATCATCATCTTCTTTGTTTACAACCCCTTCGGCGGCGATGCCTGGGGTACGCCTACCGAAGGCGGCGCGATCGGCGCCTTCGTTGTGTTCTTGATGGCGCTTTATCGCGGGATGCGGTGGGAACAACTGAAAGACGCGCTTCTGGAGACGGCCAAGCTCAGCGTGATGATTTTCACCATCATCTGGGGCGTCTTGATCTATGTGCGCTTCCTAGGGTTCGCCGATCTGCCAGGGGCGTTTTCGGATTGGATCACCTCACTTGAGATGTCGCCGATGTTGATCCTGATTTGCATCCTTCTGGCCTATGCAGTCTTGGGCATGTTCATGGATGCGATTGGCATGCTGCTTCTGACGCTGCCGGTCGTCTATCCTGCGGTGATGGCATTGAATGGTGGCCTCGATGTCTCGGCGGCAGAAAGTGCCTTCGGGATGAGCGGGCCGATGTGTGCGATCTGGTTCGGGATTTTGGTGGTGAAAATGGCGGAGTTCTGCCTGATCACGCCACCGATTGGGCTCAACTGCTTCGTGGTGGCCGGTGTGCGAGATGATATCTCGGTCCAAGACGTGTTCCGCGGCGTGACACCGTTCTTCATCGCTGACGGCATCACCATCGCGCTCTTGGTTGCGTTCCCTGGCATCGTGTTGTGGCTGCCGAGTTTGGTGTGAGCTACGTCGTCATCACGGCGGTCGACGTCCGGAGCACAACCTTTGGGCGATCTGATTGAGCGGGCCATCTGATTGACGTTGTTTGTGGGCTGGCCTTAGCTGCCAAGCCCACTGGCCTTATCCGCTCGCCGTTCTGGCCCTTGTCATCGGTACTTTCTGCCCACAATGTGCAGCAAAGGCGCCGTCCAAGACGCGCCCATTGTGGCTTGGGAGGGTCTAAATGGCGATAATCGTAGACAGTTATGGAGCGACACCAGCCCGGATGCGAGGGCGCTACACGTGACGTTACAGCAGCCTGATCTGGATCTATCGCCAGACGTCTCCGACGAAATTCGCCAAACCACCTGTTACATGTGTGCCTGCCGGTGTGGGATAAATGTCCATCTCAAGGCGGATGAAAATGGCGCGCCCAAGATCCGCTATATTGAGGGCAACCGCGATCATCCGGTCAATAAGGGGGTGCTTTGCGCCAAAGGGTCCGCCGGGATCATGCAGCATTATGCGCCGTCACGGTTGCAAGCGCCGCTGAAACGTGTCGGGCCGCGCGGATCGGGGGAGTTTGAAGAGATCAGCTGGGACGAGGCGCTTGAAACGGCTGTCTCTTGGTTGAAACCGATCCGCGAGACCGATCCAAAGAAACTGGCCTTTTTCACTGGTCGCGATCAGAGCCAAAGCTTCACCGGCTGGTGGGCGCAGCAATATGGCACCCCGAACTACGCGGCCCATGGCGGGTTCTGCTCGGTCAATATGGCGGCCGCTGGCATCTACACCATGGGCGGCGCGTTTTGGGAATTTGGCTCACCCGATTGGGAGCGGACCAAGATGTTCATGATTTTCGGCGTGGCCGAAGATCATGACAGCAATCCGATCAAGATGGGTCTGGGCAAGCTGAAAGCGCGCGGTGCTAAAGTGGTCGCGGTGAACCCGGTCCGCACCGGATATAACGCGATTGCTGATGAATGGGTTGGGATCACCCCGGGCACCGACGGGCTGTTCATTTTGGCCCTTGTGCATGAGTTGCTGAGGGCCGGGCAGATCGATCTGGACTACCTGATGCGCTACACCAATGCGGCGCATTTGGTGGTACAGAACCCGGGCGGGGCCGATCACGGGTTGATTGCCCGGGATGATGATGGCGCACCCCTGGTCTGGGACCGGCAAGAGGCGCGCGCCCGCCCGGCCTCCGAGATCAGCACACAAGCCGCGATGAAGGGCGAGGTCACACTCCCCGATGGCAGCCTAGCGGTGCCGTCTTTTGAGCTTCTGGCGCGGAAATATCTCGATCCACGTTATGCGCCCGATGCTGTGGCCGAGGAAACCGGTGTGCCGGCCGACACGATCCGCCATCTGGCGGCGGAACTGGCGCGCACCGCCTTTGACGAGGCGATCACCATTGATCAGCCGTGGACAGATATGCGCGGCGAGCGGCATGAGACGATGATTGGGCGTCCGGTGAGCTTCCATGCAATGCGCGGGATTTCGGCGCATTCTAACGGGTTCCAAACCTGCCGCGCGCTGCATCTGTTGCAGATTCTGCTGGGGTCGGTCGAATGCCCGGGCGGGTTCCGCTTCAAACCGCCTTACCCCAAGCCGGTCGCGGCGCATCCGACGCCGCATACCGAAAACCTTCCAAACGCGCCGCTGCCAGGGCCGCATTTGGGGTATCCCAGAGGACCCGAGGACCTGCGGATTGACGCCGACGGGCAACCGGAGCGGATCGACAAAGCGTTTTCATGGGAAGCACCGCTTTCGGTTCATGGGCTGATGCATATGGTGATCTCAAACGCGGTTGCGGGCGACCCCTACGAGATCGATACGCTCTTCCTCTACATGGCGAATATGGCGTGGAACTCATCGATGAACACGCGCGGCACGATGGAGATGTTGAGCGCGACACATGCCGATGGCAGCTACAAAATCCCGCATATCATCTATTCCGATGCCTATTCCTCGGAGATGGTGGCCTATGCCGATCTGATCTTGCCAGATACGACTTATCTGGAGCGTCATGACTGCATCTCGCTGCTTGACCGACCGATTTCTGAGCCCGATGCGGTGGCCGATGCGATCCGCTGGCCTGTGGTGGAGCCTGATCGCGATGTGCGCGGCTTCCAATCGGCACTGCTTGATCTGGGCGCGCGTCTGGGGCTGCCCGGATTTGTGACGGAGGACGGCGCGGCGGCCTATGCCGATTATGCCGACTACATTCTTCGGCATCAGCGCAAACCGGGGGTGGGTCCGTTGGCCGGGTGGCGCGGCGATGGCAGCGAAAACGGTCGCGGCGATCCCAATCCGGATCAGTTGCAGCGCTACATCGAAAATGGCGGCTTTTGGGAAAGCGAAATCCCGGAGGAGGCGCGGTTCTACAAGATGGCCAATGCGGCGTATCAGGATTGGGCCGTTGGGATGGGCTTCTTCGATGCGCCGCAGCCGGTGACGTTCGAGCTCTATAATGAGACATTGCGCAAGTTTCAGCTTGCCGCCGAAGGCCATGGTGACCGGCAGCCGCCCGACAATCTGAAAGACCAGATAGGTCAGAGTTTTGACCCGCTACCCACCTGGTATGCGCCCTTTGAAGGGGCCGGGGTGGAGCTTGCCGATTACCCGCTGCACGCGATCACGCAACGCCCGGCGGCGATGTATCATTCCTGGGGTTCGCAAAACGCCTGGCTCCGGCAAATCCACGGCCAAAACCCGCTTTATGTGCCGGGCGAGGTGATGGAGAGCGCCGGTTTGACCGATGGTGGTTGGGCCTGGGTGATCTCTCATCACGGCAAGATCAAAGTGCCGGTGCGGCGGACCGATGCGGCCAATGGCAAGACGATGTGGACCTGGAACGCGATTGGCAAACGCAAAGGCGCGTGGGCTCTGTCGCCGGGCGCGCCCGAGGCGACAAAGGGGTTTCTTCTCAACCATTTGATCAGCGAGCTTCTTCCTCCAAAAGGGGATGGGCTGCGTTGGGCGAATTCTGACCCGGTGACGGGACAAGCGGCCTGGTATGACCTGCGCGTGCGGATCGAACCGGCGGAGGCCGGGCCGCCCGAACCGCAGATCGAGGCGCAGGAAAGCCCGGTTGGAACAGCGGAAGGCGATGTGGCCTTTGGGGAGGAATGGACATGACCAGTTTGCCCGCGCCGTCCGATGTCAAACTCGGCCTCGTCATCGATCTCGACACCTGCGTCGGCTGCCATGCCTGCGTGATCTCCTGCAAGGAGTGGAATACTGGCGGCTATGGCGCTGCCCTGGGCGATCAAGACGCTTATGGCGACGCTCCGGTCGGTGCTTTTCTGAACCGGGTCCACACCTTTGAGGCCAAGCCCGAGGATGGCCCGGCCGCCGTCGTGCATTTCCCGAAATCCTGCCTGCATTGCGAGGATGCGCCCTGCGTCACGGTTTGCCCCACCGGGGCGAGCTATAAACGCGCCGAAGACGGGATTGTCTTGGTGAATGAGGATGCCTGCATCGGCTGCGGCCTCTGCGCTTGGGCTTGCCCTTATGGCGCGCGGGAAATGGACCCGGTTGAGAAGGTGATGAAGAAATGCACCCTCTGCGTTGATCGGATTTACAACGAGAATATCCCCGAGGAAGACCGGGTGCCGTCCTGCGTCCGCACTTGCCCGGCAGGCGCGCGGCATTTCGGTGATCTGGGTGATCCAGACTCGGATATCTCGCAATTGGTCGAGACGCGGGGCGGGTTTGACCTGATGCCCGAGCAGGGCACCAAACCGGTGAACAAATATCTGCCGCCGCGACCGAAAACCGTGACGCCGGTGCCGGAATTGCCTGACCTGACCGATTTGGCCGCGGGCCGCGCAGAGGAGAAGGCCGATGGCTTTTTCGGCTGGCTCGACCGTGCCCTGGAGAAACTCTAATGCATCCAGCCTATTCGATCATTTTCTTCACCGTCAGCTCCGGTGCCGGGTTCGGGCTCTTGGCCGCTTTGGGGCTCGCGGCGTTTTTCGGACTGCCACCGCTTGGCGTGGTTTATTGGGCGGGCTTTATCCTTGGCTTCGGGCTCTCGGGTGCCGGGCTGATTTCCTCCACCTTTCATCTGGGGCATCCGGAGCGGGCCTGGCGCGCGCTGAGCCAATGGCGCAGTTCTTGGCTGTCCCGCGAAGGGGTGTTGGCGATTGTCACCTTGGCCATTGCGGGCCTCTTCGCGCTGATCTTATTGATCGGCGGCGCGGGGCAGATATGGGGCCTGCTCACCGCCATCCTGTCTTTGGTGACGGTCTACTCCACCTCGATGATCTATGGGCAGCTCAAGACCGTCCAACGCTGGTCGCAGTCTCTGACACCGGTGATGTTCTTGAGCTTCGCACTGGCCAGCGGAGCGTTGCTCTATGCCAGTCTGCGGGTGATGGCCTATGGCGGTGGCGGGATCCTCCCGACTCTGGCCGCGCTTCTGATCTTTGTGGCTTGGGTGGTGAAACTGCTCTGGTGGCGGCGTGGCGATGAGGCACCGGCACTGTCGACCCCGGATAGCGCGACCGGGCTTGGCCATATGGGCCGCGTGCGGATGCTGGAAGCACCACACACCGGCGGCAATTACCTCTTGAAGGAAATGGGGTACAAGGTGGCGCGCAAACACCAGGCCAAGCTGCGCCAGATCGCGATTGCGCTTGGCGGTGCGCTACCGCTGGTCGCCACGCTTCTGGCCTCATGGGGGGTCTTGCCCGGGCTCTTCATGGTGATCGCGGTTCTGGCGTTTCTCGGCGGGCTTTTGGCCGAACGCTGGTTGTTCTTTGCCGAGGCTGAACACGCGGTGATGACCTATTACAACCGGGGTTAGAGGTCGATCTCGACCACACCGTCGGGCACCGCAGCCCTGGATTGACAGAGGATCATCGCGTCCTTGCGCTGCGCTTTCGACAGCACGAAGTCGCGATGCTCCACTTCGCCAGAGATCACGCCGCATTTGCAGACCCCACAGATGCCGTCGGAACATTTTACATCCACATGGATGCCATTTTCAGCCAGCACATCTGTGGCGGGCTTGTCCGCCGGAACAAGCAGCTCTCGGCCATCTTTCAGGCGCAGCGTGAAATCGTGGTTTTCGTATTCCGGCAGGTCGGGGACGGAGAAATACTCCAAATGCCGCGCCTCTTCGGGTACGCCCGCGCGCTCGGCGCTGTCCATCACCGCGCCCATGAAAACCTCGGGGCCGCAGGTATAGATATGGGTGCCTTCTGGCGCTGCTTTCATGATTGTGTCCAGATCAGCCCGCGTCCCTTCATCGGAGATATGCAGATGTAGGTTATCGGCCCAGGGGATCGCCGCAAGATCGTCCAGGTATCCCGCCGAGCGTCTTGATTTTGTGCAGTAATGCAGCGCGAAGGGCTTGCCCAAAGCGTGCAGCCGATGCGCCATGGCGATCATCGGCGTGATCCCAATGCCGCCGCCCATCAACACGCTGAACGGGGCCTCCTCGACCAGCGGGAAATGGTTGATCGGTTTCGAGATGAAAATCCGCCGCCCTTCGCTGAAAATCCGATGCATCAGTTTCGAGCCGCCCCGGCCGCCATCCTCCCGCAGCACGCCGATCTGATACTTGGACCGGTCCGCCGGGTTGCCGGACATGGAATACTGCCGCAGGAATTCGGGCGCGACCACGATGTCGAGATGCGCACCCGCGGTCCATTCGGGCAGGTCGCCGCCATCGGGGTTGCGGAATTCGTATTTGGTGACATCCGCCGTCATCGCCTCAGACTTTGCGACGACCACCTGCAAGACCGGACTGTCGCCATCATTTGTGTAGCGGTGGACCACGCTTTCGTCGCCGTCCGCCAATCGGGTCTGGTACTCCTCGGCCGTGACCATGGCCTGATAGGCTTCGATCCCGGCTTCGCGATCCATGGGGAACGGGTAGGGGTAGGGATGCGGGGCCAGCGGGGCGGGGTAGACCGCCAGCGTCTGATCCTCGTATCTCAGGTCCAGATCGCGTTGCAGATCGCGGGCATTCACCTTGTGCTGAGTCGGGCGATAGCCGCCATCCTCCTCCAGCTCCAAATCCCACCACCATTTTTTGACCGGGTTCAGCCCGCCATTGCCAACCATATCGTCGAGCTTGGCCAGCGCCGGGGCGGCGGCGGGCATGTTCATCGCGGCCCATCGGAACGGTTTCTCGGCGAAAAGCCCCTCCAGGTTCCAGGGACAGGTCTTCATGCAGCGCCCGCACATCGCGCCGCCGAGCGTAGTAATCCGGTAACTGGCGCAGCGTTCGCTATCGGATTTCCAGATCTCATAGCCATTGAACATCAACTTCGGCCCGGCGGTGATCGCGCCGGAGGGGCATTCGCGGGCGCATTTGTTGCAGCTGTCGCAAAATTTCTGCATGCCGAAATCAATTGGTTTGTCATGGGCGAGCGGCATGTCTGTCGTCACGACGCCAGATTTCAGGCGCGGGCCGAGGAACGGATTCAGGATCACTTCGCCGATGCGGGAGACCTCGCCCAGGCCAGAAAGCAGCAAAAGCGGCGGCTGTAGCACCTCACCATCCATCACTGAATGGGCTTTCGCCTTGTAGCCCAAGTTCCTGATCTGCTTGGCAATCACACCCCCAAGAAGCGAGAAACGCAGATAGGCCCGCATGCTCTGTGCGACGCTGATCCAGTCATCGCCCGAAGCGCCCTCCATCGTCTCGTATCCCTGATCGATGATCATCGAGATCGCTTGATCATGGGGCGGGTCGATCGGTTCGCCACGCGCGTCATGCGAGTACCAGGTCCAATCCGGGCAGCGGCTGATGCCCACGGCGTCGACGCCGAGGAAATAGCTTGCGGCTTTGATTGCCTCGGCATTGGCCTGAGCATCGCCCGGGCGCGGGCCATCCTCAGATGCCCCGTCTTGTAGGAGCACGAACGCCCCCAGCATCCGCCGCTGCGCCATGGAGGGGGCGGCTTTGCGCACATAATATCCGCCCGTGGCCGCTGCTTGGTTCGATTTCCCCATGTCGCCAAACTGGGCGCGGGCGAACATGTCGGCGCGTTTCGGGACGCGGGCCACATTGGCCTCGTCGATATAGGTGGTTGGTGTCTCGACCCGCTTTAGCGTCTCAAACGGGTGAGGGCCGTTGACGAAGTCGCGTTTGGCGAACGGGTCACCGTTCAGGGCCGATTTGGCGAAGCCCTTACCAACCCACCAGGCCGGGCCTTTGGTCTTGAACCAGGGTTGTTCTGCGAGTGGGACCAGCGGCTGATCAACCGTCAGGTCGAAATCGGTCGTCACGATGGCCACGCCAAACCGATCGCCCAGATAGGGGCTTACCAGCTTGCCGTCTTCCCAAGTCGCAAGCCCCGCCGCCACGGTCAGCCGGTTTAGATCTACATCGGCCGAGGTTGCCGTGTGAGCTTTCGCATCCCAGCCCAGGATGCGGATGTAATTGGCGAGGACCACGGCGGTTTCGGTGGACCGCAGACAGGCGCGATGCGCTTGCGCGTCTTCCAGCCATGCCGTGCCAGGCTCCTCTGGGCGCGGGTCGCGTGGCATTTCGTAAAGATAGACAATCGCGCGGCTGTGGCTGTCGATGGTGCTGGGCGGGGCTTCGGCGGCCTCTTTCAGATCGGCCATGATCATGTCGATGCCGGAGGCCAGTGTCTTGGTCTGTTTGGTGCGCAAGTCATGGGCCAGCGCGTCGATGCCCGGGTTGCGGTAGGGCTGATCAAGGCGCGCGGCCTCTGGGATTGGCCCAACACCCACCATCGAGGCGTCGGCGAAATAGCCAAAGGCTTTCAGGTGGTTGGCGCGTTCTGTTGGATCGGCGGGGCAGTCGGCACGGGCCTTGTTGACCAAGCCGTCGCGGATCGCGTCCATCATCGCCTGATATTCCGTCATCGCGTTCACGATGGAGTGCGGCACCTCAGCGCGTGTGAAATCGAGCGGTTGAAACAGCGGCACTTGGTCAAGGTCCGGCATCGGCCCACGGGCCAGTCTTTCGAGCGGATAGGGACCCAAATGGACCGGGCGTTTGGCGTCGGAAAAGAACCGGATAGTCATGCGTGACGTGCGCCTCCCAACGCTCGTTGTGATTGCAACTATTACCTGTCTCAGCGCCAGGGACCAGAGGCCTCACAAGAAATCTATTGACGAATTTTGGATCGATCCAATAAAGATGTGGAACGTTCCAATTTGAGGTGAGTCGCGTTATGATCTGGAACGATGGGAGGATGTCTGAATGAAATGGGGTCTGATCGGGGCCAGTACGATTGCCGCCGAGCATATGATTGGCGCATTTCGGGCGGTCGAGTGTGGCGAGGTTGTTAGCGTTTTGTCATCCAGCCCAGATCGCGCGGCGTCTTACGCGGCGGGGCATCGGGTTGCCCATGGTTTGAGCGATCTGGACGCGCTTCTCGGCGATGACCAAATCGACGCCGTTTACATTTCCACCACCAATGAAAAGCATTTCCCGCAAGCCATGGCCGCGATTGCAGCGGGTAAACATGTGCTTTGCGAAAAGCCGCTGGCGATGCATGTCGCAGACGCCGCCAAGATGGTGCGCGCGGCGGAGGAGGCGGGGTTGGTCTTTGCCACCAACCATCACTTGCGCAATGCGGGCAGCCATCTGGCGATCCGCGAGGCGGTGCAGGCTGGGCGGATCGGGGATGTGTTGAGCCTGCGCGTCTTCCACGCGGTCTATCTGCCACCGCATCTGCAGGGCTGGCGGCTCGATAATCCGGGCGCGGGCGGTGGCGTGATCCCCGATATCGTGGTCCATGACGCCGATACGGTGCGGTTTCATCTCGGCGAGGACCCGGTGGATGTGGTCGCCATCGCGACCAGTGCCGGCATGGGGCAGGGCGTTGAAGACAGCGTGATGTCGGTCTGGTCGATGCCATCGGGCGCGACCGTGATGACTCATGAGAGCTTCACCCACCGCTTTGCAAAATCGGGGTTTGAGATCCATGGCACCGAAGGCTCGATTGTCGCGCGGAATGTGATGACGCAGCAGCCGGTGGGCGAGATTATCCTGACCACTGAGGCCGGGACGGAAGCGCTGAGTTTCAGCACCCACAATCTTTATCACCGCGCGATCGGCCTGTTCTGCGATGCGGTGAATGGGCAGGGGCGACCATCTGCCGATGGGGCTGATGGTGTGAAGTCTCTTGCCGTCGCGGCGGCAGTGACCAAAGCGGCGGAGACAGGTCAGCGGACCGCCGTCGACTATGGCGGGATCTGAGTAATGGGTAAGATCGTTTCCGGGGCCGAGGCCGTTGCGCGGATCAAAGATGGGGCGGTGGTGACCGTCTCCTCCTCCTCCGCTTTGGGCTGCCCGGATGCGGTTTTGCGGGCCATCTGCGCGCGGTTCGAAGCCGAAGGGCATCCGCGTGACCTCACCACGATCCACCCGATTGCGGCGGGGGACATGTATGGCGTGAAAGGCGTCGACCACATCGCGCACGATGGTTTGCTGAGCACGATTATCGGCGGATCGTACCCGTCCGGCCCGTCCAATCTGCCGATGCCCGCCATCTGGCAGATGGTCGTCGAGAACCGCGTCGCCGCCTACAATGTGCCCTCCGGCATTCTCTTCGACATGCATCGGGATGTGGCGGCGCGGAAGCCCGGTGTCTTGACCAAAGTCGGCCTGGAGACCTTCGTTGACCCGATCCGCGAAGGCTGCGCGATGAATGATCTGGCGGCGGATCGCCCCATCGTTCATCGGCAGGAGTTTGGCGGCGAAACCTGGCTGCATTTCCCCAACATCGTCCCCGATGTGGCGATCATCCGGGCGACCACGGCCGATGAGAGTGGCAATCTGACCTATGAGCATGAGGGCGCGACGCTTGGCGGGTTGGATCAAGCGATTGCGGTCCGAAACTATGGTGGCCTGGTGATTGCGCAGGTCAAACGGGTGACGGCGGCAGGCTCGCTCCGCCCCCATGACGTGCATGTGCCCGGCCATCTGGTGGATTTGATCGTGGTCACGCCGGATCAGAAACAGACCACCGAAACCGCCTATGACCCGGCGATTTCCGGCGAGGTGATGCGGCCTTGGGAGAGTTTCGCGCTGGCCGAGCATAATGTGGAAAAAATCATCGCCCGCCGCGCGGCGATGGAATTGCAGGCGGGCCAAACCGCCAATCTGGGTTTTGGGATTTCCGCGATTGTCCCGCGCATTCTGCTGGAAGAGGGGCAGGCGCAAGCCGTGACCTGGGCGATCGAACAGGGCGCGGTGGGCGGCATGCCACTCACCGGGTTTGCCTTTGGCTGCGCCTCGAACGCCGATGCCTTTGTGCCGAGCCCGAACCAGTTCACCTATTTCCAGGGTGGCGGCTTTGACGTCTCGTTCCTGTCGTTCCTCGAGGTCGATATCGAGGGCAATGTGAATGTCTCAAAGCTTGGGAAAAAGCCTTACCTGACAGCCGGTTGTGGTGGGTTTGTCGATATCACGGCGCATGCAAAGAAGATCGTGTTTTCCGGGTATTTCGAGGCGGGCGCGGGCCTGTCGCTGACCGAGGCGGGGCTGAGCGTCTCTCAACCCGGCAAGTTCACCAAAATGGTTGAGGCTGTCGAGCATGTGACCTTCGCGGGGCAACGGGCCCTGCACCAAGGCCAAGAGGTGCTTTACGTCACCGAGCGCTGCGTGATGCGGCTGACCGAGGCCGGTCTGCTCGCGACCGAAATCATGCCCGGGATCGACCCGGAACGGGACATCGTTGTGGCCTCAGAGGGGCGGGTGACGGTCTCCGATGATGCGACCGCGATGCCGCTCAGCCTGTTGTCGGAGCAGCCGATGGGGCTGACGTTATGAGTGCGGTGCATCTGCATATGGGATCAATCGCCCGGCTGGAGCTGGACAATCCGGCCAAGCTCAATGCCTTTACACCCGAGATGCTCGCGGCCCTGGAGGCCCATTGCGCGACGCTCGATGCGGACTCGTCGGTTCTGGGCGTCCTGCTCACCGCCGCACCGGCCAAAGCCTTCTGCGCTGGCGCGGATATCCTTGCCTGGGGTGGTCTCAGCCCCGCCGATTTCGCGCGTCATTGGGTGCGCGACGGGCACCGGGTCTTTGATAGGCTGGCGCGACTTTCGAAACCGACGATTGCGGTGCTCCATGGGCATGCGTTTGGCGGCGGGTTGGAACTGACGGCGGCCTGCGACATCCGGGTGATGGCGCCGGAGGCGAGTCTGGCCTTGCCGGAGACTTCGGTGGGCATCGTGCCGGGCTGGTCCGGCACGCAGCGGCTCTTGCGGCTTTTGCCAGAGCCGGTTCTGAAAGAGATGGCGCTTTTTGGGCGATGGTTGGATGCGGAGCGGGCGTTGGCGCTCGGCTTCGTCGCCGACGTAGCAGATGACCCGCTGGCGGCGGCTGAGGCTATCGCAGCGCGCTTGGTTCAAACCAGCCCGCGCGCCACCGAAGTGGCAAAATACCTGATCCATGCCGCCGCCGATGAAGACCGCGCGGCCGTTACTGAGGCGCTTGCCGGCGGGATGATTGCCGCCAGTGCCGACAAGGCCGAGGGCGTCGCCGCCTTCACCGAGAAACGCAAACCAGATTTCCCTGGGACGTAAGTGATGACAGACCTGACCCTGATCCCAGCCACCAACGCGCCGATCCCGGCAGAGCCGTTTATCGGCAAACACCTGATCGATGGTGCCTGGGTCGAAAGCGCAGATGGCGCTTGGTTCGAGCGGCATTCCCCGGCCCATGGCGATCTGATCAGCCGCTCCGCGCAAGGCGGCGTGGCCGAGACCGAAGCGGCGATCGCCGCTGCACGGCGTGCCTTTGATGCGGGCGATTGGGCGTTTTCCTCCGGTGCTGATCGCGCGAAGATTTTACTGAAAGTCGCTGATCTTATTGACGAAAAGCGCGATCAGATCGTCTTGATCGAAACCCTTGAAAGCGGCAAGCCGATCAGCCAGGCCAAGGCCGAGATCGATGGCGCGGCAGACCTTTGGCGCTACGCCGCCGCGCTGGCGCGCACCATGCATGGAGACAGCCATAACAGCCTCGGACCCGACATGTTGGGGTTGGTGTTGAAAGAGCCGATCGGGGTCGTCTCGCTCATCACGCCCTGGAATTTCCCTTTCCTGATCATCAGCCAGAAACTGCCCTTTGCGCTCGCCGCGGGCTGCACGGCGGTGGTGAAACCCTCGGAAATGACCCCCTCGACGACCGTGATCCTCGGTGGGTTGCTGCAAGAGGCCGGGTTGCCTGCTGGCGTGGTCAACATCGTCTTGGGTCACGGCGACCCCGTTGGGGCGCTGATGTCGACCCATGCGGATGTGGATATGGTGTCTTTCACCGGCTCAACCGGTGTTGGCAAACGGATCAGCGCGGCCGCCTCGGAGACACTGAAAAAGGTCTCGCTGGAACTGGGTGGCAAGAATCCGCAGGTGATCTTCCCGGATGCCGATCTGGACGCCGCTGCCGATGCCATCACCTTCGGCATCTATTTCAACGCTGGCGAATGCTGTAACTCCGGCAGCCGGATCATTGTGCATGAGGACATTGCCGAGGCGCTGACAGAGAAGGTTGTGGCGCTCTCCCGCCGGGTGCCCTTTGGCGATCCGCTCGACTCGAAAACTCAAGTCGGCGCGATCATCTCGCCGGAGCATCAGGCCAAGATCGACGGCTACGTCAAGCAGGCCGTCGCCGCCGGTGCAACGCTGGCCCTTGGGGGCGCAGCACTGGACTTGGAGGGAATGGATGGCCAGTTCTACGGCCCAACGGTCGTCACCGGCGTCACGCCGGAGATGCCGATCGCCTCAGAAGAGGTGTTTGGCCCGGTTTTGTCTGTCCTGACGTTCCGCGATATGGAAGACGCGATTTCTCTCGCGAATTCCGCCTCTTACGGCCTCTCCGCCGGAGTTTGGAGCCGGGATGTCCATATCTGCCTGACCTTCTCCCGGCGGGTGCAGGCGGGCACGGTCTGGACCAATACCTGGATGGATGGCTTTGCCGAATTGCCTTTTGGCGGGGTGAAGCAAAGCGGGCAGGGGCGTGAGCTCGGGCACTATGGGTTGGAGGAGTTCCTGGAGGTCAAGACCGTTCAGATGCGCATTGGCGACACGCGTGCGCCTTGGGTGGCGTGATGTCAGCTTTTGTCGCCAAATCCAGCATCGGGTTTGAACATGACGTTCAGCTCCTCGGGCGGCTCGCCCGCCATCCGGCGGAGCAGCATCTCCGACATCGCCCGGCCCGTCGCGCGCAGGTCTTCGAAGACGGTTTCGATCCGTGGGCGGATATTGTCGAAAATCGGCGAGGCGCGCTTGGCCAGCACATCGGCCTCGACACCTGGGGTGACGCCGGTATCGTCCAGCGCCGAAAGCGTGACCAGCGCCATCACTTCGCCAACGCAGATATAGCCATCCGGCGGGTTCGGCTTCTGCCGCCGCTGGATCAGCGCCTCAGACACCGCGCGGGTCGAGGAATCGAGCGTCACATCGGTGACGATTTCATACTCGACGCCGGTCTCTCGAACGGCACTCATGAAGCCGTAACGCAAGTGTTGGGCAAAGGTGAACCGATCCTCGGGCAGGATCAGACTGATCCGTTTGCGGCCCTTTTCGACCAGCCGATGGACGGCAGCGCGCGCGAAAGCCTCGTTGTCGAAATCGACCCAAGCGTGGGGTGTGGTGAACTCGGTTCGTCCATGGCTGACAAAGGGAAACCCGCTTTCCATCAACAGCCGCGCGCGGGGATCAAAACACTCGGTGCGGGTGAACAGCAGCCCATCGGCCAAGTTGTTGCGAAGGATGGTGCGGACCGGCGCCAAGCGATCTTCCCCCACCTGATCCGGCACCACGGTTACGGAATAGCCGGTACCGCGAAGCGCCTCGGTGATGCCGGTCAGAAACTCATGGGTGAAGCCCAGAAACTCATGCTCGGTATTGAGCAGAAGGCTGACCACCTGCGTGCGCCCGGTTCGCAAGCGCCGCGCCGCACGGTCCGGGACATAGCCCACCGATTTCGCCGCCTTGGCGACCTTTTCACGCGTCGTTTTGGCGATTCGCGGGTCATCCGCCAAGGCGCGCGAAACGGTCGCAATTGCGAAGCCCGTCATCTCCGCAATGGTGCGGAGGGTCGGTTTTTCGCTTGGGGCAAGCGGGGCAATTTCGTCGGCGTCGCGGGTCATGGGGCGGGTCTATCCAGCAGGAGAATTACCTGCAACTATGGTCAGTTTTTGAAACGTTTCAACAGAAAAGCGTTTTGCGGGTGCATTGCGGCGTCGCGGCATTTATCACTTATAAAGGCAAGTAATTCGTGTTCACGATGCGTCGCTATGTCAAAGTTTATCGTTGACTTTGTGTCGAATTATAACGTTTTAATTCCGCCAGTCCAAAAGGGACTCGCGACAAAAAGGGAGGACAATCATGACATTCACTAGGAAACTGCCGCTCTCGGCAGCTGCGGTGGCCCTGTCGGTCACAGCCGTGGCGGCGCAAGAGGTTGAGGTGCTGCACTGGTGGACCTCAGGCGGCGAAGCGGCGGCGCTGAACGTGCTGAAAGGGGATCTGGAAGGCCAGGGCATCGGTTGGATGGACATGCCCGTCGCTGGCGGCGGCGGATCTGACGCGATGACCGTGCTGCGCGCCCGGGTGACGGCTGGCGATCCGCCGACCGCGGTGCAAATGCTCGGGTTCTCGATCCAGGATTGGGCCGCCGAAGGCGCGCTTGCAAATCTCGACGATCTGGCTGCTGAGCAGAACTGGTCCGATGTTGTGCCTGAGGCGTTGCAGCGCTTCTCCACCTATGACGGCTCTTGGGTGGCGGCGCCGGTGAACGTGCATTCGACCAACTGGGTCTGGGCAAATACCGCGTTGATGGAAGAGCTCGGCATCGAACAGCCCGGAACATGGGATGAGTTCGTCGCCGCAATGCAAGCGGCACAGGATGCAGGTTACACCGCGCTCGCCCATGGTGGACAAGCCTGGCAGGACGCTACGATCTTCGACTCCATGGTGATGGGCGTCGGCGGGCCGGAGTTCTATCAGGCCGCGATGGTCGATCTGGATGCGGACGCCCTAGGCTCCGATCAGATGGTTGAAGCGTTCCAGCGGATGGAAACCCTGCGCGGCTTCGTCGATGACAATTTCTCTGGTCGCGACTGGAACCTCGCCTCGGCGATGGTTGCCAATGGCGATGCGCTGTTCCAGATCATGGGCGACTGGGCAAAGGGGGAGTTCATCAATGCAGGTCAGACCGCCGGCGTCGAGTTCCAGTGCTTCCGCGTGCCCGGCACCGAAGGCACCGTGACCTTCAACTCCGACCAGTTTGCGATGTTCAACGTCTCAGACGAGACGGCAATGGCCTCGCAAATGTCCATGGCGTCGTCGGTGATGAGCCCGGAATTCCAGGTG
Organism: Fontisubflavum oceani; assembly: GCF_030407165.1. Classification (GTDB taxonomy): domain Bacteria; phylum Pseudomonadota; class Alphaproteobacteria; order Rhodobacterales; family Rhodobacteraceae; genus Rhodophyticola; species Rhodophyticola oceani. The sequence continues at coordinate 3,189,869 of NZ_CP129111.1, read as the reverse complement.
GCGTTCAACACCGTCAAAGGCTCTGTGCCGGCACGGACCGACATCTCGGATGAAGCGTTTGACGCCTGCGGCCAGCTTGGCATGGCGCAGCTGGCGGAAGCGGCCGAGAACGGGACACTGTTTGGCTCCATGGCCCATGGCCACGCCAACAATCCGTCGGTGCAGAACGCGATGTATGATGTGATCACCGCACATTTCAACGGCGAGTATGACGCGGCCACCGCGGCCGAGGAAATGGTCACCGCTGTCTCGATCGCACAGTAAGCGATTGATCTGATCACCGTCCGGGCCGGGGTGCCCCGCCACCTCGGCCCGGACTTCCAAACGTATCTGCCAGAACCATTAGGGAGGGATCGCCATGGCCGCCAACGCGCCCACGGATTTGCGCACGCGCATCCAAGTCTGGCTGCCAAAGCTTGTCTTGGCGCCGTCCTTCGCGATGGTCCTGATCTTCGTTTACGGGTTTATCCTGTTCACCCTATATCTGAGCTTTACAGGCAGTCGCATGTTGCCCAGTTATGATTGGGTGGGCCTACAGAACTATCAGAACCTGTTCCGGATCCGCGAATGGGACACCGCGATCACCAATCTGGCGATTTTTGCCTCGCTCTACATCATCATTTGTACGCTGATCGGCCTCTTCCTCGCGATCTTCCTCGATCAGAAAATCCGGGGTGAGGGGGTGCTGCGCCCGATCTTCCTTTACCCGATGGCGCTCAGTTTCATCGTCACCGGCACCGCTTGGAAATGGTTTCTCGACCCCGGCATCGGGATCGAAGCGACGATGCATCTCTGGGGCTGGGAGAGTTTCGAATTTGACTGGATCAAAGACCGGGAGATGGCGATCTATACCGTCGTCATCGCGGCGGTCTGGCAAACCAGCGGCTTCGTCATGGCAATGTTCCTGGCGGGCCTGCGCGGTATCGACACCGAAATCCTGAAGGCGGCCCAGATGGACGGTGCGTCGAACTGGAACCTCTATCGCCGGGTCATCATCCCGCAGCTCCGGCCCGCTTTCCTAAGTGCATTTGTGATCCTCAGCCACCTGGCGATCAAATCCTATGACCTTGTCATTGCGCTGACCGGTGGTGGCCCCGGAAACGCGACTGCTGTGCCGGCGACCTTCATGTATTCCTATACCTTCACCCGGAACCAAATGGGGATCGGCGCCTCCTCGGCCGTGATCATGTTGATGACCATCGCCGCGATCATGGTGCCCTATCTCTATGCCGAACTTAGGGAGAAGAAGTGATGTCCATCGCCTCCCAAGACAGTGCCATTCGGATGAGCCGCGCCACGCGCACCTTCATCTATCTTTTCTTGCTGCTCTTCGCGCTTTTCTACCTTCTGCCCTTCTTCATCATGCTGGTGAACTCGGTCAAACCGCTTAGCGAGATCACCGGTGGCCAGATGATCGCCCTGCCGGAGGTCTGGACGATCCAGCCCTGGCTAGATGCCTGGTCCACGGCGCAGATCGGTGTCGAACCCACGGGCTTGCGTCCCTATTTCTGGAACTCGATCAGGATGGTCGTGCCAGCGGTGGTGATCTGCACGATCATCGGAGCATTGAACGGCTATATCCTGACCAAATGGCGGTTCCGGGGCGATACGTTGGTCTTCGGCCTGATGCTGTTTTCCTGCTTCATCCCGTTTCAGATCGTGCTGATCCCGATGGCCCGTATCCTTGGTATCCTCGATGTCGCGGGCACCACCGCGGGCCTCGTGCTGGTCCATGTGGTCTATGGCATCGGGTTCTCGACGCTCTATTTCCGCAACTACTACGCCGCCTTCCCGACGGAGCTGGTGCGGGCGGCGCAGATTGATGGGGCCGGGTTTTTCCAGATTTTCTGGCGCATCCTGATTCCGTCATCGGGGCCGATCACGGTTGTTTGCGTGATCTGGCTGTTCACCAATATCTGGAACGATTTCCTGTTTGGCGCCTCCTTCGCCAGCGGCGGCGGTGCGCCGATGACGGTGGCGCTGAACAACCTCGTCAATTCGTCGACCGGTGTGCGCGAATACAACGTCCATTTCGCCGGCGCGATCATGGCCGCCGGGCCCACCTTGCTCGTCTATATCGTTGCGGGCCGATATTTCGTGCGCGGTCTCATGGCCGGCTCAGTCAAAGGATAGACCCATGGGTTTTCTCGACATCAACAACGTCACCAAATCCTACGGCGCGGTCGAGGTATTGCACCAAGTCGATATCTCGGTGGAGGAGGGGGAGTTCCTAGTTCTGGTGGGCCCATCCGGCTGCGGAAAATCCACGCTGTTGAACATGATCGCGGGGCTTGAGGGGATCACGTCCGGTGAGATCGCGATCAAGGACAAGGTCGTGAATGGCGTCCACCCGTCCAAACGCAATATCGCGATGGTGTTTCAGTCCTATGCGCTCTACCCGAATATGACGGTTGGCCAGAACATCACCTTTGGTTTGGAAATGCATGGCACACCGAAGCCGGAGCGCGAGAAGGCGATGGCCGATGTGGCCAAGCTTCTGCAGATCGAAAACCTGCTCGACCGCAAGCCGGGCCAGCTTTCCGGCGGGCAGCGCCAGCGGGTTGCGATGGGCCGTGCCTTGGTGCGGAACCCGGATGTCTTCCTGTTTGATGAGCCGCTTTCCAATCTCGACGCGAAGCTGCGTGTCGATATGCGGACCGAGATCAAGAAACTGCACCAAAAGCTCAGCACAACAATCGTTTACGTGACCCATGATCAGATTGAGGCGATGACGCTTTCGACCCGGATCGCGGTGATGTTCAACGGCTATGTGCAGCAACTTGGCACGCCGAGCGAGATCTATAACAACCCCTCCAATCTATTTGTCGCGAGCTTCATGGGGTCGCCCTCGATGAACCTTCTGCCCGCGACGGTGGTGGACGAAAATGGCGCGCTTCATGCCGAGGTGACCGATGCCGAGGGCAAACCGGTCCGCCTGCGGTTCGCCGCAGAGTCCGCCAATTTGCGCGCCTATTTGGGCAAGGAGATCATCCTTGGTATCCGGCCCGAGGCGATCACCGACCCGGAAGGTGCGGATCGCAAGGCGCTGCATGTGCAAAGCTTCCCAAACACGGTGGGTGTCACGGAACCGGCCGGGGCCGACACATTCGTGACCTCGACCATCTCGGGCAAGGATTGCATCGCGCGGATGCGGGCCGATGCAAATGTGCATCCCGGCAGCGCATTTGATTTCGCGATCAATATGGACAAGGCTGTGGCGTTCGATCCCAAGACCGAAGATCGGATCGGCTGACCCATCGGGGCGGCCCGCGTGCCGCCCTTTCTTTTGAGTTGGAATTGGAAGGTTCCAAATGCGAGTTGCAGGATGAGCATCGACGTTTTGATCATTGGCTCCGGCATGGGCGGGGCCACATTGGCCGCCGCTCTGGCGCCGACCGGCGCACGCATTGTTATCCTGGAACGGGGTGAGCGCTTGGACGACTGCACCGATGCACGCGATCCGCAGGCGATATTCGGGGAGGGTGTGTTTCGGCCAGATGAGACATGGCTTGATGGAGCGGGGCAACCGTTCAATCCCGGCAATTACTATTGCGTTGGCGGCAACAGCAAATTCTATGGCGCGGTCTTGCTGCGCTATCGCGCGGCGGATTTTGCGCCGATTGCCCATCTGGGCGGCACGACGACTGGCTGGCCCATCACCTACGCGGCGCTTGAGCCGTGGTATCAGGCGGCCGAAGAGATGTATCAGGTGCGCGGGATGCTTGGCGAAGACCCGACCGAGCCGCCGCATTCCGGGGCTTACCCACATCCGCCGCTGCCCGATGAGTCCGAGATTGCCGATCTGCGCGCGCGTCTGATTGGGGTGGGGCTGCACCCTTCCTCTTTACCACTTGGCGTGGATTTGCCGAAGTGGTTGGCGCGCGCAGCGACGCCTTGGGACGCATTTCCAGATACAACCGGCGCCAAAATGGACGCGGAGAGCGTCGGGCTGGCCCAAGCTTTGGCGTTTGACAATGTGACGGTTGAGACGGGTGTGCATGTTGACAAGCTGCAGGTTGATGGCGCGGGCCGCATTCTCGGCGTTCACGCGACCGGGTCGACGGGCCAGGTCGAAATAACCGCTCGATATGTGGCACTGGCCGCTGGGGCCGTAAACACCGCCGCACTTTTGCTGCGGTCCGCGACTGAAGCTTACCCGACCGGTCTTGCCAACCGCTCCGATCAGGTCGGGCGGAATTTTATGAACCACAATTGCTCCGCCGCGCTGGCGATCCATCCGTTCCGCCGCAACCGCGCGACCTACCAAAAGACGCTGCAGATCAATGATTTCTATACCAGCGGCGGCCCTGGTGATGCACCGCTTGGCAATATCCAACTGCTTGGCCGGGTCTCCGCCCCGATCCTTGCGGCGCAGACGCGATTGCCACGTCCGCTGGCCCGCTGGATCGCGGATCATGCAATTGATTTCTATGTCATGTCGGAGGATCTGCCCGATCCGGAGAGCCGGGTGACGCTTAAAGAGGATCGGATCGTGCTGGATTGGAAGTGCTCCAATTGGGCGACCCATGAAGCCCTGGTTGCTCGCCTGAAACGGATCCTGCGCAAGGCGGGATTCCCGGTGATCCTCTCACGTCCCTTTGATCGCCGCACGCCGTCGCATCAATGCGGCACCGCGCGGATGGGGCGCGACCCGGCGACCAGCGTGGTCGACTCCTTCGGCCGGAGCTTCGATCATCCCAATCTCTTTATCACCGATGCCAGCATTTTGCCGACCTCGGCCGCCGTGAACCCGGCGCTTACCATCGCCGCCAACGCGTTGCGCAGCGCGGCACATATCACAGAAACGGAGCTTGCCGGATGACCCGCGTCGCGTTGATCACTGGGGGACAACAAGGGATTGGGTTTGGCATTGCGCAAGCCCTGAAAGAGGCCGGGTTTCGGGTTGCGATTTGCGCGGAGCTTCCGGCAGATAGCGTTGCAGTTCGAGAGGCCGTTTCGGCGTTGGGCTTAGAGTATTTTCAATATGATTTGAGTGAGATAGGCGGCGAAGCTCGCCTTCTTGACGCCGTTGGCGAGCGTCTCGGACCGGTGAGTTGTTTTGTCTCCAATGCGGGCGTACCGGCCAAGATCCGGGGTGACATGCTCGAGATGACCGTCGAGAGTTTCGATCACGTGATGGCCGTCAACCTGCGCGGCGGGTTCTTCCTGGCGCAAGAGGTGGCCCGGCGCATGTTGGCCGCCCTGGATGGGCCCTATCGATCGATCCAGTTCATCACCTCGGTCAGTGCCGAAATGGTCTCGGTTGAGCGGGCCGAATACTGCATCTCGAAAGCCGCTGCCGCAATGATGGCGCAGCTCTATGCGGCTCGGCTGGCCGAGGCGGGGATCGGTGTTTTCGACCTGCGTCCCGGCATCATCGACACCCCGATGACCGCGGCGGTGAAAGACAAATATGACGCGTCGATTCAGGCCGGTTTGGTCCCGGCGAAACGATGGGGCGAGCCCGCCGATATCGGGCGCGCGGTTGCGGCCTTGGCGAGCGGACAATTCGCCTTCGCGACCGGGGCAGTGATCCCGGTCGATGGCGGCTTGTCGATCCAGCGGTTGTGAGGGGAAGATGGCGGAGAGCTACGACATTATCATCGTTGGCGGCGGAAGCGCCGGGTGCGTCCTCGCGGCGCGGCTGTCTGAGTCCGCTGACCTAACGGTTTGCCTGTTAGAGGCCGGGGGCCGCGATTGGCATCCGTTCTACAAGATGCCTGCCGGGTTCGCCAAAATGACTAAAGGGATCGGCGCCTGGGGCTGGCAGACCGTGCCGCAGCGGCACATGCAGAACCGCGTACTCAACTATACGCAAGCTCGGGTGATCGGTGGCGGTTCGACCGTCAATGCGCAGATCTACACGCGCGGCAATGCGCTCGATTACGATGAGTGGCGGCAGATCGGGTGCGATGGCTGGGGCTACGACGATGTGCTGCCTTACTTTCGCAAGGCTGAGGACAATGACACCTATAACAACACTTATCACGGGCAGGGCGGTCCGCTTGGCGTCTCACAACCCCGCGCGCCCTTGCCGATCTGCGATGCGTATTTCGACGCAGCGGCTGAGTTGGGCATTCCGCGCAATCATGACATGACAGGAGAGACCCAAGATGGTGTTGGATTTTATCAACTTACTCAAAAACATGCGCGCCGATCTTCAACTTCGGCTGCGTATCTAAAACCGGCTCGCAATCGGCCCAATTTGACGGTCAAAACTGGTGTTCAAGTGCGCCGGCTCATTGTTGAAAACCATCGTGCGGTTGGTGTGGAACTGATGGATGGCGCTCGGGTGATGGCGGAGCAGGAGGTGATCTTGTCTTCCGGCGCGATCGGATCGCCCAGATTGCTGATGCTCTCCGGGCTTGGCCCGGCGGATCATCTGCGAGAGGTGGGTGTTGACGTGATCCTCGATCAGCCGGAGATCGGTGCCAATCTACAAGATCACCTGGACCTGTTTACCATCTCCGAATGCACCGGCGATCATACCTATGACAAATATGCCAAGCCACATTGGTCCGCGGTTGCGGGGCTGCAATATCTGCTCACCAAGCGCGGGCCGGTGGCCTCCAGCCTCTTTGAAACGGGCGGATTTTGGTATGCCGAAGAGGGCGCGCGCAGCCCGGATATTCAGTTCCATCTTGGCCTCGGCTCCGGGATCGAAGCGGGCGTTGCGAAGATGGCGAACCCCGGTGTCACCCTCAACTCGGCTTATCTGCGCCCCAGGTCGCGTGGCACCGTGCGATTGGCCGGTGCGGACCCGGCGGCCGCGCCCCTCATCGATCCGAATTACTGGGCCGACCCGCATGATCGCGAGATGTCGATCCGGGGGCTGAAACTGGCGCAGGAGATTCTGCGCCAGGATGCGCTGAAACCCTTCGTGAAGCGGGAGGTGTTGCCTGGCCCGGATGTTCAGAGCGACGAAGAGCTCCACGACTTCGCCTGCGCCAATGCCAAGACAGACCATCACCCGGCGGGGACGTGCCGCATGGGTCCGGATGCTGCGGCGGTGGTCGATACCAGACTGAAATTCAATGGGATCAGTGGGTTGCGCGTGGTCGATGCGTCGATCATGCCGCGGCTGATTTCCTCCAATACCAATGCGCCGACCATCATGATCGCAGAGAAAGCCGCCGACATGATCCGCGCCGATCATGGGGTATGATCCGATGCTGCTCCCAACCTATTCCGGCACGCTGGAACCCTACAGATTGCAAGGTGATCCGCTAACCCCACGCGCGCCATCGGTACCCTTCACCCGCACGGCCTTTGCGGCGGCCCATGTGGTGAGTGATCCCTTGGCCGAACGCGCGCCCTGGCAGGGGCGGCCAGCGGTGGATTGGGACAGCACGTTGAAATTCCGCCATTATCTTTGGGATCAGGGGCTTGGTCTCGCCGAAGCGATGGACACGGCACAGCGCGGGATGGGGGTGGATTGGGCCACTGCTAAAGAGCTAATCGAGCGCACCATGATCGAGGCGAAGGCGCATCCGCTAACCCCGCGCGTGGCCTGCGGCGCTGGAACCGATCAGGTGCCGTTGGAAGAACTCCGCACCGCCGATGCCATTATCGCGGCGTATGAAGAGCAAATGGCGGCGATTGAGGCGGCGGATGGGCAGATCATCTTGATGGCGACCCGCGCGCTGCCGGCGATCGGGGCGGATGCCGAAACCTATGCGCGCGTTTATGGCCATTTGCTTGGCCAAGCAAAGGATCCTGTGATCTTGCACTGGCTCGGCGATATGTTTGATCCGGCGCTGTCTGGCTATTGGGGCAGCGCTGATGTGGCCGCCGCGTCCGACGCGGTGCTGGCGATCATCAAGGCGCATCAACATAAGGTCGATGGCATAAAGATCTCCCTTTTGGATCAGGCTCATGAAGAAGCCTTCCGCGCGCGGCTGCCGGAGGATGTCCGGCTCTACACCGGTGATGATTTCAACTATGCGCCCTTGATCGAGGGCGACGGGGCACACCATTCCCACGCGCTTCTCGGCATTTTCGCGGCGATCGCACCTGCCGCGGCGCAGGCGCTTGGGGCGCTCGCGCAGGGCGATCCTCAGACCTATCACGCGCTTCTGGCACCAACCGTTCCGCTGAGCCGAGAAATCTTCAAAGCTCCCACGCAATTCTACAAAGCGGACATCGCCTTTCTGGCTTGGCTGAACGGTGCGCAGGACCATTTCATCATGCCCGGCGGGTTCCAATCCGCCCGCGAGATTACCCATTATGCGGAGGTCTTTCGCCTTGCGGATCAGGCGCGGCTTTTGGCCCGGCCTGATCTGGCGGAGGCGCGGATGCGCGTGTTATTGGGCGTGTATGGGATCGACTGGGGATAGGCGGGGTTGAGCAAAAGACCGACCATATTGGATGTGGCCGACCATGCGGGCGTGTCAAAATCCACGGTTTCGCTGGTGTTGCAGCGGAGCCCGCTGGTCAAGGCGGAGACCGCTGATCTGGTGCGCAAATCTATGGCCGATCTGGGCTATGTCTATAACCGGGCGGCGGCGCAATTGCGCGCGGGCGGCGTGGGCCTGATCGGGATGGTGATCAACGACCTCCGCAACCCGTTTTTCACCGAATTTGCCACCTCTGTGCAGATGAGCCTCGCCGCGCGCGGCTATGCCACGATCATCTCGAACACTGATGAGGACGACGCGTTGCAGGCCCAGGTTGCAGGCTCGATGATTGAGCATGGCGTGTCAGGCTTGGTAATTTCACCCGCCTATGGCGAGACGGAGGCGATGTTCGACCGGATCGCGCGCGCCGGTCTGCCGTGTCTACAGATGTTGCGCTGCGCGGATCCGCGGACCGATCTCTTCCCATTTGCGTCCTTCGACTACGCAACCGGCGGGGCGGAGGCGACGCAGCATCTCTTGGACACTGGCGCTGAGAATATCGCCTTCGTCGGCGGGGTGGAGGGGTTGCCGATCACACAAGAGCGGCTGTCGGGCTATCTCAGCACGCTGGCCGCCGCAGGACGCAAACCGTTCATCTTGCCCGGTCGCGCAGCGCGGGGGTTCGGACGGGAGGCGGCCTTGCAACTGACACGGGACCATCCCAAGATCGATGCGGCTGTGTGTTTTAATGACCTCGTGGCCCTGGGCATGTTGTCGGGCTTTGCGGAGATTGGCCGCAAGGTCGGACCTGAGTTTCAAGTGGTCGGCTTCGACGATATCGAAGAATGTGCACAGGTTTATCCACAGCTCTCCTCGGTGAGTTGTGATATTGCAAGTTTCGGAGATTTTTCGGCTAATTTGATGTTAAATTGGTTGGAGAATGGAAGGAAGCCACCATCGGAGTATTATACCGATGTGCATCTCGTAACCCGGGCCTCCAGTCAACGAGGGCAGATATGACACCAGAAACCCGCCTCCGCGCCCTCTTTGACCGGGCGGTCGAAGTCGCGGACCCGATGCGCAGCTTGCCGGATCACCTGCCGCCCAAACCAGATGGCCGGGTGCTGGTGGTCGGCGCGGGCAAAGCGTCGGCCCGTATGGCGGAAGCGGTGGAGAGCGTTTGGGGGCCTTGCGACGGGCTCGTCATCACGCGCTATGGCTATGCGCGCCCTTGCCAGGGCATCGAGATTGTCGAGGCGGCGCATCCCGTGCCGGACGCAGCCGGGCAGGCGGCAACCGCCCGCATGTTGGCGTTGCTTGACGGCCTTGGCCCAGATGATTTTGTCTTGGCGCTGATCTCGGGTGGGGCTTCGGCTTTGCTGGTGCAGCCCGCGGGCGAGATCAGTTTGGACGAAAAGCAAGCGATCAACGCCGCGCTTTTGGCCTCCGGCGCGCCGATTGATCAGATGAATACGGTGCGCAAACATCTGAGCCGGGTGAAGGGGGGCAACTGGCCGCCGCAGCCTATCCCGCCAAGATGTTGACCTTGCTGATTTCCGATGTGCCGGGCGACGATCCGGCCTTTATCGGGTCCGGTCCAACCGTGGCCGATAGCAGCACCCCACAAGACGCCGCACGCATTTTGTCGGAGTGGCGGATCGACATATCGGACTCGGTGGGCGCGGTTTTGTCCGCGCCCACTGGGGTCCTGCCTCCCGGCGACCCGCGTTTGGAAACGGTTGAGAACCGCCTCTACGCCGCGCCGTCGCAATCTCTGGCTGCCGCCGCAGAACTGGCGGAGCAGGGGGTATAACCGTCGAAATCCTGAGTGATGCGCTTGAGGGAGAGGCCCGCGACGTTGCGGCCGAACACGCCGCCCTTGCGCTGACCCGCCAACGGGCGATGGCACCTGGCGCCGCGCCACATCTGATCCTTTCGGGCGGTGAACTGACCGTGACGCGCCGCGGCGCGGGCGTTGGCGGGCCGAACGCGGAGTATGCGCTCGCGCTGGCTTTGGCGTTAAAGGGGGCGCCAGGTATCCACGCACTGGCCTGTGACACGGATGGCGTGGATGGGGCGGCGGAGGTTGCCGGTGCCGTGATCGGGCCGCAGACTCTGGTCAAAGCAGTGGCGGCGGGGGCGGATGCGGCGGAGGCTTTAGCGCAGAACGACGCGCATGGGTTCTTCGCGGCTTTGGGCGATCAAGTGATCACCGGGCCGACCCTGACAAATGTGAATGATTTCCGCGCCATTTTAATTGAAGGACCTGCATAACATGCTGAAACATAGTGTTTATATCGCCGCGCATGATTCAGACGCCTTGGCGAAAGTGTCCGATGCGATGACGTTGATTGAAGGGCTTCAAGCAGAGCTACCCGGCATGCTGGACCTCGCCCATGGGCCCAACCTGGATTTCGAGCAAAAATCCCAGACCTATTCCTACGGATTCATCATCACCTTCACCGACCGGGCGGCGCATCTGGAATATGAGACCCATCTTGACCATCAAGCGGCAGGCGCGCTCTTGGTGGCTGCGGCGACTGGCGGCCATGACGGCATTTTCGTCGCTGATTTGGACGTCAGTGCTCAGCTCTAGCGTCTTGACAGAGAAAGCATATCCATAGAGCCCTGAAATTGTTAAGACATGTCCGAATACTCCGGACCTGCCAGGTTGAGGACACATGCGAAGCTTTCAAACCGCCCGACCACAGGTGGCGCGATGACCGATAACCAGACCCAAGCGGCGCTTTTGGCGCGCGTTGCCGAGGGCGACAAACAGGCGCTTGCGGCGCTTTATAAGGCGCTGGAGAAGCCGGTTTTCCGATTTATCCGCTCCAGATTGAACGATTCCTTTGAAGCCAGCGACATACTCCATGACGTGTTTATGGAGGTTTGGCGTTCCGCCGGCCGTTTCGAAGGAAGATCAAAAGTGCAGACATGGATTTTTGGCATTGCCTACCGAAAGGTGATCGACGCGCACCGCAAACGCGGGCGCACCGATCTGATGGGAGAAACCCCCGACAGCGTGGATGATAGCCCCGATGCGGAGACCTGTTTGGCCTCGAGCCAAGAGGCGGAGCATGTGCGTCATTGCCTAGAGACGTTGAAGGATGACCACCGCGCCGCGATCGCGATGGCCTTCTATGACGACATGACCTATGGCGAGATTGCCGAGGTTGCGGGCGTGCCCGAGGGCACAATCAAAACCCGGGTCTTTCACGCCAAGAAACTGTTGATGCGCTGTCTCTCGGGCCTTGTGGAACGGAGGGTTCCGGCATGACCCAGAATATCGAAGAACTGCTGCCGTTTTATGCCAATGGAACACTGGACGAGGCGGAACGCGCCGATGTCGAAGCAGCCCTTGCCGAAGATGGCGATTTGCGCGCCGAGTTGGAAGTGCTGATGGCGCTCCGCGAAGCGATGCAGGCCGAAGCGGTGCAGAGCCCTGGCGAGTTTGGGTTGGCGCGGCTGATGCGGGATGTGGAGGGCACGGAGCAGGACATTACACCAACAGCCTCGCCCGAAAATGTCGTTCCGCTCCGACGGCTCAGGGTCTGGCAGATTGCGGCTGCGCTGGTTTTGGCGGCGGGCTTGGCGCAAACGGTCTTTGTGATGACCGCGCCGGATCAGCCCGGCTTCGAATTGGCCAGCGGTGGTGGTGCAACGCAGGGTGAGGCGGCCTTTGTCGTCGGGTTCGCACCGGGGACGTCCGAAGCCGAGATGCGGGACCTTCTTCTGACAGCCGGGGTGGAGATCATTTCCGGCCCGTCTGCCCTCGGGCTTTACGAATTGGCGATCTTCGACGATGCTATGGCGGAGTCCGCAGCCGAGATTTTAAGGGCTGCCGAGGGTGGGATCATCGATACCTTTGAGGCGATGGCCACTGATTAAGAGGCCGTGACCATGCAACGACTGGCGGCATTGCTCATTTTCGTGACGGCTTTCGCCGTGGCAGGGCCTATGGCTTCGGCACAAACAACCGGGGGCCAAGGTGGCCAAGGCGTTGTCACCAACAGGGATGATGACGGCGAAGGCACGCGCGGCGGCGCGCATCGCGCGATGCGGTGCGTATCGCAGGAGGCCGCATCGAATATGTGGTGATCGGGCCGCCCGGCCAATCGAATGCCGCGGCCCAGGCGCTCAGCGATCTCGGGGCCGATCTGCGCCGCACGCGGGACTACCCGACCTTGAACCGCCGCGCGCTCTTCTTTGCCTTTCCGCAAGGATTGACCAGCACCCTTGCCCAAGTCCGGCTGGATGCGGCGGCCCCGCAGAGTTTCGTCGACATCCATGCGATTTACCGCTTTGCCCAAGGCTCGCCTCGGCTTTATGCGCCCGAAATGGTCGGCATGGCTGCCCCGCAGCGGTGCCAGTTGTCGGGCTCGGTCACATTGGGGCTGATCGACGGGCCGGTTGACCCGTCGCACCCGGCTTTGGCCCGGGTTCGTGTCACCAATGAGAGCGTCTTGAACCGTGATGACCGGCCACCCGGCGCGGATCATGGCACCGCCGTGGCGATCTTGATGGCCGGTCGGGATGAGGCGGGTGCCCTGGCCGGGTTTGCGGGCGGCGCGCGGCTCCATGCGATCTCCGCCTTCACGCAATCGAGGGGCCGGGAGGCCGGCGATATTGAGCGGATCGCGGCCGCATTGGATCGGCTCCTGAGCCAGGGCGTGCGGTTGATCAATATGTCTTTCGCGGGGCCGGAAAACCGCGCCATGGCGGATGTGCTTGACGCCGCCGCCAGACGAGGTGCGGTGATGATCGCCGCTGCGGGCAATAATGGTCAGGCCTTGGCCGCCTATCCGGCGGCCTATCCGGATGTGATCGCAGTGACCGCCATTGACGCGGGCTATCGCCGCTATCGCCGCGCGAATTTTGGCGAGCATATCGAGTTTGCGGCCCCTGGCGTTGACCTCTTCGTGGCCACCCGTCGCGGCGCGCATTATGCTTCCGGCACGTCCTACGCTGCCCCGATCATCACAGCGCTTGCGGCCCGTTTGGCGCCCGGTGGCTCGGTGCAGACGGTGCGCAACCGGCTCCGCGCCGCCTCCGTCGATTTGGGTAGCCCGGGCCGGGATGCGGAATTCGGCTGGGGGCTGGTCCGCGCGGGCGGCTGCTAGGCTTTCTTTGAACGTTTGTCTGAGGTCGGACAACCTATGAGCATAGACGCGCGGGGTGCTGGGCCCGGCGCAAGCTCTGGAGATCGTCCCATGATCCGCACCGCCATTCTGCTCGCCGCCCTCGCAGGCCCACTGGCCACGTCACCCGCTGCATTTGCCGGCGCGGAAGACGATCTGCGCGCGTGTTATGCGCAAGTGATCCGCGCGCGCGATGGCGCTGCCCGTTCCGGGATCTGTGCTGATGCCGGCATGGAATCTTGCGACGACATGCATTACGCGGGCGTCACGCTCAGCCCCGAGGTCATCGCCCGGATCACCGAAGGCGACTTGGCGCGGCGCTTTTTCACCCCTCTCCCCGAGATTGCCGATGCGACGCCCATGCCGATCCCGGTGATGCCGTCGCCGTTCCCAGAGGAGACCGCTGAAGCCACGCCTGAACCAGAAGACGAGGATGGCATTGATCCGGAACTGGCCGCGATCCTTGGTTTGATCGAAACCCTCGCCGGGCTCTGATCCTCCCCAATCAGACCCGGATGTGCCCCGGCCTGCCGCTCCCCACGGCGGGCCGGTTTTCGTTCATGCGACCGCGAGGCCCTCGTTCGACAACCCATCCAGACGCGGCATGAGCGAGAGAAGATCGCGGGTATAGGGATGCTGCGGATCGGCAAAGAGCGCTTCGGTCTCGGCCACCTCAACCAGTTGCCCACCTTTCATCACGCCGACGCGGTCACACATCTGCCGCACGACGGGCAGGTCGTGGCTGATGAACAACATCGTTAGGTTCAGATGCTCCTGCAAATCCTTCAATATATTCAGGATTTGCGCCTGAATCGAGACATCCAGCGCGCTGGTCGGCTCGTCACAGATCAAGAACCGGGGCTGGGTCGCCAACGCCCGCGCGATGGAAATCCGCTGCCGCTGCCCGCCGGAGAACTCATGTGGGAACTTCAAGCCCGCTTCCGCGCCAAGACCAACCCGATCCAGCAGTTCATCCACCCGGGCCTTCAACGGCTCACCGGACAGAAGCCCATGGTGCCGGGCTGGCTCGGCCACGATCTGATCCACCCGCATGCGGGGGTTGAGGCTGGAATAGGGGTCTTGGAAGATCATCTGGATCTGTTTGCGGTAAAACTCTGGCACGCCGCGCCGCCCTGCGGTCACGTCTTGCCCTTCGAATTGGACCGAGCCGCCATCGACCGCATACAGCCCCGCAATCATCCGCGCGATGGTGGATTTGCCCGAGCCGCTTTCGCCCACCAGGCCAAAGACCTCACCCTGCTTGATCTCAAAGCTGGCGCTGTCCACGGCGGTGAAATACTCCCGCCGCGAGGGCAGAAGCGCGGGCTTTTGCAGGAAGCGTTTGGTCAGACCGGTGACCTCCAACAGCTTGCTGCCCCGTTCTGCGTCGGTCGAGGGCCAGTTGCGCGCCAAGTCTTCGATATGAAACTCGGTGACCCGCCCGCCGTATCCGATCAAGGGGAAGCGATGCAGCTTCACCGTCGGGCGCGGCACGGCGGCGATGAGCGATTTCGTATAGGGATGGTTCGGTTGGCCCATAACCTGCTCGGTCGTGCCGCTTTCCACCACTTCGCCTTGATACATCACCGTCACTTTGTCGGTCGTATCGGCGATCACACCCATATCATGGGTGATCAGGATCACACCCACTTGGCGCTCCGCGGCCAGCTCTTTGATCAAGTCCAGAATTTGCGCCTGGATCGACACGTCGAGCGCCGTTGTGGGTTCGTCCGCGATGATCACATCGGGTTCCGAGCAAAGCGCCAGCGCGATCACCACCCGCTGTCGCATCCCGCCGGAGAATTGGTGCGGGTATTGGTTCACGCGGGTTTCCGGATCAGGAATGCCGACGCGGTTGATCAGCTCGATGGCGCGGGCCTCGGCGGCGGCATCGTCGAACCCCAGATGTTCCTGAATGGTCTCGACCAGCTGCTGTTTCACCGTGAAGAGAGGGTTCAGAGAAGTCAGCGGGTCTTGGAAAATCATCGAGATTTTCTTACCGCGCAGGGCCTGCATCGCCGCCGCATCAAGGCCCGAGATTTCGTCACCTCGGAAGCGGATCGTGCCGCTGGTGATATGGCCGGGCCTGTCCAAAAGTCCCATAACGGCGGCGCCAATGGTCGATTTGCCAGCGCCGCTTTCGCCCACCAGCCCATGGATCTGGCCTGGTTCGACGGTCAGATCAGCCTTATTTACGGCAACGAAGGTCTTGCGACGGGTGGGAAACTCCACCGTCAAATTGGTGATTTCAAGCAGTCCCATCAGCGCAACCTCGGGTTCAGAGCATCGCGGAGCCAGTCACCCAACAGGTTGACCGCCAGCGCCAGCACCAAAAGCGTGCAGGCCGGGAAGAACAAGATCCACCACTCACCGGAGAAGAGGAAGCCTTGGCCGATGCGGATCAGCGTGCCAAGCGAGGGCTGGGTTGGGGGCGCGCCGACGCCCAGGAAACTGAGCGTGGCCTCCGCGATAATGGCCAGGGCCAGTGAGATCGTGGCGATGACCAGAACCGGCGAAAGCACGTTTGGAAGGATATGCCGCGCCATAATCGCAAATGGCGAGCGCCCGATCAGGCGGGCGGCCTGCACATATTCCTTGGATTTCTCGACTAAGGTCGCTCCGCGCACAACCCGCGCGAATTGCACCCAATCCGACAGGCCAATCGCGATGATCAGGACCCAAATGGCCACCTGATCACGGTATTCAATCGGGGTGATGCCTTTGGCGACCCCAAAGATCAGCATCGCCACCAGAATAGCCGGGAAGGTCAGCTGGACATCTGCGACCCGCATGATGATCGTCTCGGTCCAGCCGCCAACATAGCCGGCAAGCAAGCCAAGCGAGATGCCCAGAACCATCGCAAAGGCCACGGCCGCAAACCCCACGAAAAGCGAGATGCGCAGCCCGTAAAGGATGGTTGAGAACACATCGCGGCCTTGGTCGTCGGTTCCAAGCAGGAAGCTTTCGCCGGTGAAGGCATTGGCCTCGCCCGGGGCGGTGAACCCGTTCAACAGGTTCAGCGTGGCCGGATTAAACGGATCATGCGGCGCGATGAGCGGCGCGAACACGGCGCTCAATACCAGAATCAGTGTCAGGCAAAGCGAGACCATCGCCACCGGTGAGTGGCGGAAGGAATAGCCCACATCGCTGTCCCAGGCGATCGCCAGACGGGACTGCGCGCGCGGTTTTTCCGGGGTGATCGGGGTATCGGTCATTGGCTTTTCCCCTCAGTCCGAAGGCGCGGATCAATCGCGACATAAAGCAGATCGACGGCCAGGTTGATGCCGACAAACATCACCGAAATCAGCATCAGATAGGCCGCCATCACCGGAATATCGACGAACTGGATCGCGTTAATGAAGAGGAGGCCGACGCCCGGCCATTGGAACACCGTCTCGGTAATGATGGCGAAAGCGATGATCGAGCCAAGTTGCAGGCCGGTCACGGTGATCACCGGCACCAGAGTGTTTTTCAACGCGTGGCGGAAATTGATCGCCCGTTGTTTCAAGCCGCGCGCCCGGGCAAAGCGGATGTAATCTTGTCGAAGAACTTCGAGCATTTCCGAGCGGACCAGCCGCATGATCAGCGTCATCTGATAGAGCCCAAGCGTGATCGAGGGCAGGATCAGGGCCAAGAGCCCCGATTGTGTGAGGAAGCCGGTGGACCAGCTTCCAAGCTGGACGACCTCCCCACGTCCAAATGAGGGGAGCCAGCCAAGCTCCACCGAGAACAGATAGATCAGCAAGATCCCGATCAGGAAGGTGGGCAGCGACACCCCGATGAGCGATAACGTCATGATCGCATTTGAGGCAAACCCATCTCGTCGGATCGCTGTAAACACGCCCAGGCCAATGCCCAGAACCAAGGCGAACACCCCAGAAACCGCCGCCAATTCAAGCGTCGCAGGAATGCGTTCGGCAATGATTTCAGAGACTTGCCGGCCTTGGCGGTAAGAGATGCCAAAGTTTCCCTGCACCGCGCCTTCGAGGAAGCGGTAATACTGCACGAAAAAGGATTGATCGAGGCCAAGCTGCGCGCGGAGCCGTTCGACATCTTCCATGGTGCGTTCTTGACCGAGCATGTTGTCGATCGGGTCGCCGACGAAGCGGAACATGGCGAAAGCCACCAACCCGACAACAAGCAGCACGAGAACGGATTGGAGGACACGGCGGATGATATAGCTAAGCATCTGGCTCTTCTGATCTGCTGGATGACTGGGGTCAAGAGGCCGGAGGGCCGGTTATTGTGGTTGTGATCCATCCTTTGGCGGATGGGCCGGGCGATGCCCGCTTGTTAGGCTCTGTTCTGTCGGGCATAGGCGGCAAGTTCGCCCCGGCGCTTGAGGCCAAGACGGGTCAGGATGGCATGGACGTGATCTTTGACGGTGGCGGGGCTGATCCCCAAATGGCGGGCGATGTCTTTGTTCGACTGGCCTTGCAACAGGTACTGCGCCACCTCGCGCTGGCGGGGCGTCAACCCCTGGAAGGTGGGGGCCGGCGGGTGGGCGATGATGACCGGCGCGCCGATGATGGCGGTGGTGGTCAAGTCGATCTCCACGTGATGACCAGCTTCGGCCAAGCGCGGGGACGGCACTCCACGCCATGGCGGAACCGTCGCGCGCCGTCAGCCCCTCAAGGGCGCGGCGCAGGTTTTCGGCAGATGAAACATCGAACATGGAGGGAAGTATGGCCCAAATTCCGGTGGAAGTGAGTAATTTCTTTTTGTCCATGCAGGCGGGCAAGCCCGGCGCAGCGGCATTGGAGGCCTGTTTTGCCGAGGATGCCGTCTATGAAGAACCCTTCACTGGGGAAACGCGCCGCCATGAAGGCCGGGCCGCGATTATCAAGGCAATGGCGCTTGGTTGGGAAATGCCGATGCTGGACATACGGATCGAGGTGCTGGGCGCGCAGGTCGTGGACGGCGAGGTGCAGGTGGATTGGGCCTGCCACTCACCCTCAATCCCCGGCGGTCGGGGCAGTGGCAAGAACCGGTTCACGTTGAAAGATGGGGTGATCACGAAATTGATCACCACGTTGGATGGGGCCGGGGACTGACCAGATCGCCGGATGTGGATGCATGGCTTGCGGCCTATCACAACCCGATGAAACCGGTTACCGCGCGCGTCTTTCCGAAAGCAAAGAAACACACGCGTTTGATACTCCACAACGGCGCGGCAACTCCCGGCGGTTTCCCGAGCCAGATGGGAGACGGCAATGAGGCATGGCGCTTCAAAACCGCCTCGATCAATGACCTAGGCGCGAAAGCTTCGGATTTGTCCGCCATCATCCAGCCCTCGCGCGCCCGCCGCGACGCTTAGCGGTCGTGGGGCAGGGTCCAGTCGACCACGGGCCCGGCGGGCACGATCCCAAGCGGGTTGCGGAGCTCCGAGGGCGAGAAATAGCCCTGTTTGTAGATGTCGAGTTTGACGGTCTCGGCCACACCCGGCATCTGGTACATCTCGCGGGCGTAGGCCCACAGGCGCGGGTAATCCATCAAGCGCCGGATGTTGCATTTAAACGCATAGTGATAGGCCACATCGAACCGGGCCAGCGTCGGGAACAGCCTTAGATCCGCCTCGGTAAAGCGGTCTCCACAGAGCCAGCGATGATGACCCAGATGTGCCTCGATCTCGTCCAACGTCGCGAAGAGGCGCAGGACGGCGGCGTCATATGCCTCTTGTGTCCGCGCAAACCCGGCGCGGTAGACGCCATTATTCACCTCCGCATAGATCCGCGCGTTCCAGGCGTCGATCTCCGAGCGCAGCGCCTCAGGCGCAAGGTCGGGGCCGGGAAATGCATCGTTCAGCATCCGCACGATATCGGCGCTTTCGTTCGAGACCGGTTGATCGGTCTCCCGGTCCCACAGAAGCGGCACGGTGATCCGCCCGGTATAGGCCGGGGTGGCCAGGGCATAGGCCTGATGCAGCGCCGTGACGCCCTTGAACGGGTCGGCATAAGGCCCCGCTTCATCATAAACCCAGCCCTCCGGTGTCCGCCGTGGCCGGGCATACGACACGCTGATCACCTCGGATAAACCCTTGAGGGAGATTGCCAAAAGCGCCCGATGCGCCCAAGGGCAGTTCCAGGCGGCATAAAGATGATAGCGTCCGGCTTCAGGCCCAAACCCCGAGGACCCATCGCGGGTGATCCAGTGCCGGATCGTGGCTTTCTGCCGCTCATACGCGCCATTCAGTGTCGTGTCCGGCCCCGGATCCTCCGCATAATAGACCCCCTCGATCATCACACCCATATCGCGCCTCCTTAATCAAACAGGGCGCATCTCGCGATACGCCCTGTCTTGCTTTGTCTCAAAACGCGCCGGGCGGAGCCGTCCGACAGGCGCGTCCAAAACTCAGATCAGTTTACGGTCACCCAACGCAGGATGAAGAAGTTATCCGGGCGCTGTGTCAGTTCGATATTGTCGCCAGCGCCCCAAACGAGCGGCTGCACATACATCGGCACATAGACCATATCGTCCTGAATAATCGCGGCGGCCTCATCCAGCATCGCCTGACGTGCGCTGTCATCGATCTCGGATTGGATCATCGGCAGCATTTCGTCGATCCGCGGGTTGGAATAGCCGCCGAAGTTCCAAGTGCCAAGGCGCTCGCCATTGGTGTGAACCAGGAAGCGGATCGGATGCTCGGCATCAAAGGTGCCGGGCGACCAGCCCAGAAGATACATGTCGAAATTATCGGCGCGGAGCTCCGGCCAGTAATTCGAGACCGGCATGGAATCCAACTGCGCCTCCAGCCCTATCTGTGCCAGCATCCCAACCACGGCCTGACAGACGGCTTCGTCGTTCAGGTAACGGTCATTGGGGCAGGAGAGGCCGAAGGAGAACCCATCGGGATAGCCTGCATCGGCCAGCAACCCCCGCGCCGCATCCAGATCGACCTCGGGCCGGGCATCGCGGGCTTCGGAATAGCCGCGCATCGCCGGGCTGACCAACTGGCTCGCCGGTTCTGCATTGCCGCGCATGATGGTTTGCAGGATCGCGTCGACATTCACTGCGTGGGCCACGGCCTGACGCACGCGGACATCCGAGAACGGGTTCGGCGCGCCAGCATCGCCGCCGGCATAAAGCACCTCATGATCATGGGCGAAGCCCAGCATGATCACGCGCGCTTCGATGCCTTGGATCACTTGAACGCCGTCAGAGCCTGACAGGCGTTCGGCATCCTGGATCGGCACCGGATTGATCATATCCACATCGCCCGACAGGAGCGCGGCCACAGCAGTGGCGGAGTTCTGGATCGGGGTCAGTTCGGCGCGGGTGACATTGTGTTCCACCTCGCCCCACCAACCGTCATAGGGCACCAGAACCGTGGTCAGGCCTGGCTGGCGCTCTTGAAGCATGAAGGCGGCCGTGCCGTTGGCGTTCAGCGTTGCGTGGTTTTCCTCGTCGCGGACGGGAGTTCCGCGCCATTGGCGGCGGCCCAGCCACTGTCCATCATCATCCAGTTCGCGATAGAATCCGGGAAGATCGGCTGCGGCGAAGAGGTCATGATGTCGACGGTGAAATCATCCACCACGATCACGTCAGAGACCGGCGAGAACCAGCTTGCCACATCGGATTGCTCAGAAGACGCACGCTGATAAGAGAACAGCACATCTTCGGCATCAAATGCGCTGCCATCGTGGAAGGTCACACCCTGGCGCAGGTTGAAGCGCCAGCCTTCGCCCTCGCCAATCGGTTCCCAAGAGGTGGCCAGCGCCGGCTCGATCGACATGTCGCGACCGCGGCGGACTAGACCTTCGTAAACATTGTTCAAGAAACCCAGAACCGGCGCGGAGCTGACCGCATGCGGGTCCATGGTCTGCGGGTCGGTTGTGGTGGCCCAGCGGAAGGTCTCCGCCCCGGCCGTCGTGCCAAGGCAGAGCGCCATGGCGGTGAGAGTGAGTGCGCGTTTCATGCAAGCAATTCCCTGTAAGTGGTTGGCCCGCCGTCCATCGGGGCCTGTGGCAGCCTGACGCAGAAGCTGGGCCAGTGTAAAGGCAAAGAGATCACAACGCCGTGATAAGCGCATTGCGAGGCCCCGCCCAAACGCAACAGGGCGCCGCATGTGCGACGCCCTGTCGATCAACATTTCAAGCGCGGTTTAGTTCGTGGAGAAATACTTGAACTTCACCTGATCATCCGCATCCACCAAGGTGGACCAGTCATCGCTGACCCCCCAGTTCAGGATCTGGTTGTGGATCGGCAGATAGATCAGCTCTTCTTCAGCCATCTGCCAGAGGCTGGCGATCATGCCGTCGCGCTCGTCCAGATCAACCTCAGAGGACAGACCGACAATCATCTCATCCATCACCTCGTTGGAGAACCCGGTGCCGTTCCAGCTGCCGCGGCCCTCATCACGCGTGTGATAGAGGAAGTTGAAGATGTATTCGCTGTCATAGGTCGGAACGCCCCAACCCAGCAGGTAGAAATCCGTCTCGCCATTCGCGATCAGCGGGAAATGCTGCGCGCGGGGCAGGGCGGAGAGGTTCACCGTAATGCCGATCTGAGCGAACATGCCCACGGCCGCCTGACAGATCGCTTCGTCATTGACATAGCGGTCATTCGGGCAGTCGAGCTGGATCGTGAACCCATCGCCATATCCGGCCTCTTCCATCAACGCATTGGCTGCGTCGATATTGTACTCGGGATAGGCATCCAACGCCTCGGTCCAGCCATGAACCGGCGGCGGCAGAACCACACCGGCGGGTGCCGACTGGCCGCGCATCACGACCTGCATGATCGCCTCGCGGTTGATCGCAATGTCCATCGCTTGACGCACCTGCTGGTTGGCGAGCGGGTTTGCGCCCTCCACGTTATCCCGGCTCAGATCTTCTGCGCCGACATTCAGACCGAAGAAAATCACCCGGTTCTGCGGCGCGGTGGCAAGGCCCAACCCGTCGGCGCTGGCCACACGGTCGAGGTCCTGCACGGGCACGTCTTGGATGAAATCCACCTCGCCCGACAGAAGAGCCGCCACACGGGTCGCGGGGTTCTGGATCGGAGTGAAGATGATTTCGGAGGCCGCCAGCGGGAATTCCCCGATGCCCCAATAATCCTCAAACGCGGTCAGCACGGTTTGCGCATCCGCCTGACGGCTTTGCAGCACATAAGGCCCGGTGCCATTGGAGTTGCGCGCGCTGAACGTGTCTTCGCCCCCGGCATAATCCTGCACCTCGACCGCGCCGTTTTCCGTCGACCAACCTTCATCCATCATGAAGATATTGGTCAGGTTGTTCGGCAGAAGCGGGTTGGGGCCGTCGGTTTCGATTTCAACCGTGTAGGGGCCGGTGGCTCGCACATCGACAACACCGCTCAACAGCTCTCGGAAGTTCGAGTTGTCCGACATCGCGCGGTTCAGCGAGAAGACCGCATCGGCGCTGTCGAAGGTCTGGCCCTCATGGAAGGTGACCCCTTCGCGCAGCGTGAACACCCATACATTCGGGTTGTCGCCCGAGGGTTGCCAATCGGTGGCGAGGGCCGCCTCCATCGCGCCTTCCATGTTGCGCAGGATCAGCGGCTCGTAAATCTGGTGGTTCAATGTCGTGGTTGGGCCCTCATTTTGCGCATGGGGGTCTTGCGTCAGCGCCTCGGCGGCGCGCGCCCAACGCAGTGTCTCGGCGTCGACCGGGGCGGCGGTCATGGCGGTGGTGGCCAGCAAGGCGGCCGCCATCGCGGTAAAGCGAAGTGTCATGGTATTGCTCCCTGAAGTGTTATGCGCCTGAGTATGCCCGGGAATTTTCCGTTGGCAAGGCGTGCCGCTCGATCTTGTCGTCCGAAGGCTCGTGGATTGCCTTAGGATTAACCTATTGAGCTTGCGGAGAAGGCGGCGCGCAAATCTATTGCCCCAAGCCTCCGCGCTGTGGTTCTCTTTGCGCATTGTGTATCTTTCCCTCAGCCAATGGAGATCTCCATGCGCCCGGTCGAAACCGATGATCTGACAATCGAATTTGACGCCAAGACCTGTATCCATGCCCGTCGCTGTGTGTTGGGCCTACCGAATGTGTTCAAGCCGGGCACCAAAGGGGGATGGATTTTGGCCGATCAGGCCGACACCGAAGCGCTGGTCCGGGTGATCGAAGCCTGCCCCTCCGGCGCGCTGAGCTACACGCGGAAGGACGGAGCGGATGAGCCGCTGCCCGAGGTGAACACCGCGCGGCTTTGGGAAAACGGTCCGGTGGAACTGCATGGTGAGATCGTTATCGGTGATGAGGTGCGGAGCCGCGCCACGCTCTGCCGCTGTGGGAAATCGGCCAATAAACCCTATTGCGACAACTCGCATATTCAGGCCGGGTTCGAGGCGACGTCGGAACCGGCCTCCAATGATGCGGCGGAACCGTTAGAGGCGCGGGATGGACCGCTGAATGTGCGGGTCGCGCCGAATGGGCCAGTGATTATCTCGGGCAATCTCGAAGTGGTGGCGGGCTCGGGCCGGCAAGTGGACACCACAACCAAGTTCTATCTGTGCCGCTGTGGTGCATCCGGAAACAAGCCTTATTGCGATGGCAGTCACAAAGAGGCTGGATTCACGACCGACTAGCTGATGATTGGTCGTGATTTGGGGTCATCGCCTCTGTGGCGCGGGTGACTTGACCTCGGGACAGCGCCGCGCCAAAGACATGGCACATACAGACATTCCCTCAAGCGAGACCGCATGAGAATCACTCTGACGACCCTGGTGATCGGGGCGATCGGCGCCGCGTTGGCTTGGGCGCTCGGCATCCCAGCACCGTTTTTGACCGGCCCCGCGGCTTTGGTCTCGTTTGCCTCGTTGATGGGGGTGAAAACGGACATTCCGATCCTGCTCCGTGACACGTGTTTTGTGCT
Source organism: Fontisubflavum oceani (assembly GCF_030407165.1). Taxonomy (GTDB): domain Bacteria; phylum Pseudomonadota; class Alphaproteobacteria; order Rhodobacterales; family Rhodobacteraceae; genus Rhodophyticola; species Rhodophyticola oceani. Next base: position 3,165,568 of record NZ_CP129111.1, on the reverse strand, counting down.
TTTAGGGATCGGGATGGGTGCAGGTGTGACGCCCGAAGTGGTGGAGGCCGCACGGCAATGGCCGCTGCCGCTGGTGGTTTTGTCGGTGCTACTTCTGGTGATCTTCTTCGGCGGGGCTTGGAGCGTGCAACGCCTCTTCGCCTATGATCAAAATACTGCCCGTTTGGCCGCCACGCCCGGGCATCTCAGCTTCATCCTGTCGCTCTCGACCGAGGTGAAAGCAGATATTCCCATCGTAGCGGTGATCCAGTCTTTGCGCGTGCTGATCCTGACCCTTCTGGTCCCCGCTGTCGTGGCGTTGATCACCGAAGCGGATCTGTCGATGAGCCAATCTCCTATGGCCGCGATGCCACTGCTCGCGCTGGCGGGTGTCCTGGTTTTGGCAACCGGCATCGGGTTGATACTGAAACGCTGGAATGTCCCGGCGGCGCTGCTTTTGGCGGGGATGGTCATTTCAACCTTGGCGCATGGCGCGGGCGTGGTCGAAGGCGGGATGCCGATTTGGATCGCGGTCCCGACCTTTGCTGTCATGGGCACGCTTATCGGTACTCGGTTTTCCGGCGTCACCCTAAGCCTTGTGGCCGCGCAGCGGCAGCGTCGGGTGTTCTGACCGCGCTCGCCCTGGTCACCACGCTGATCGCGGCCCTATTGGTCAATCAGATGACCGCGCTGCCGCTTACCGATTTGATGATCGCCTTTGCGCCGGGCGGGTTGGAGACGATGGCGGCGCTCTCGATCATGCTGGGCGCCGACCCGGCCTTTACCGCGCTGCATCATGTCTATCGGTTGCTGTTTCTGACTTTCTTGGTTCCGGCTTTCATCCAGATGGACCGCAAAGAAACCTAAGCCGCCAAATCGATCCAGACCGGCACATGGTCCGAGGGTTTCTCCCGGCCGCGCACCTCATGGTCGATCCGCACATCGCGCATCAGATCGGCGGCTTGCGGGCTGAGCAGCAAATGATCGATCCGAATGCCGTCATTCTTGTTCCAAGCCCCGGCCTGATAATCCCAAAACGAGTAATGCCCAGGCCCGAACACCCGCGCCCGGAACGCTTCGGTATAGCCCAGGTTCAAAATCCGCCGAAATGCCGCGCGGCTCTCAGGACGGGCCAGCGCATCTTCTTGCCAGACCTCGGGGCGGGCCGCGTCCTCATCCTGCGGGATTACGTTGTAATCGCCAGCCAAAACCACCGGCATCTCCGTGGCCAAAAGCGCCCGTGCATGGGCTTCCATTCGGGCCATCCAGGCCAGTTTGTAGTCGTATTTCGGCCCCGGCGCCGGGTTGCCATTGGGCAGATAGAGTCCGCAGACCCGTACTGCGGCATCCTCTCCCATCACGGTCGCCTCGATCCAGCGTGCTTGCTCGTCGCTTTCATCGCCAGGTAAGCCGCGGACAACATCTTCCAGCGGGTATTTCGACAGGATCGCAACGCCGTTGAAGCTCTTCTGGCCATGGGTTTCCACATTGTATCCGCGCTCTTCGAAAATCTCGCGCGGGAACCCTTCATCAACGGTCTTGATCTCCTGCAGGAGCGCCACATCGGGTTTCGCCTCATCCAGCCAATCGGGCAGGGCCAGGGCCCGCGCCTTGATCCCATTGATGTTGAATGTGGCGATTTTCATTGGCGCATCTCCCTCGGCTCCCACCGTTCTGCCTCGACGGATCAGGAATGCCAAGCGCTGACGGGATTTCCCCGAAGTTCGAGTTCGCAGAACCGGCTTAAGCTCGAGCGCGCGATCTGGTTTCGTCCCAATGAGGCCCTCGCTCTGCCAAAGCCACACGCGGCCAAGCCCGACAGCGTGCAACCGGCGCTGGCCTCCGATGGCAGTGTGCAGAGCATAAGCTCCCCGCATCGGTCCCATCTGATGTGGCCCTACCCGATGCGAGCGAAGCGCCCATACGCAACGCCACTAGGCGCTGTTGCTAGCCGGTCACGCTTTCGCTCTCATCCGAGACTGCCAACCAGGTGCGCGCGGCGTCTTCATCATCAGGCGCAAAGCTCTTGATCACCAGGTTGGGCAGCAGCGCGCTTTCGACACCCGCGACCGCTTTGACCCAGGTCTGATCGGTCAGAACCGCCACCTTGTCGACCTTCTCGATCATTGCCATTAGCTGCACCCAATGGCGCAACTCGACGCCGATGGCGCCCAAGCTTGGCCAAGCCACGCCTTCGGCACGCATCAGGACGCTGCCATGATGCATGCCCTCCATCTCGCGCACCAACATATCAAGCGCCACTTCCATCCCAACGGCATCCAGACTGCCATGCGCCTCGATCACCAAAAGGTTTGGGGTTTCCAAATTGCTGCTGAAACTGGGTGTGCTCATCCGCCGTCTCCTTATTATGGGCTAACGCTGGTGGGTTCCGCTAAACCGCACCATGATCTGCGTCAATCGGGCCGAGGAAGCGGGCCAGCCCCCGTCGTGTGCCGCGACTCCCCCGGGATATTTGAGAAGCAGAGAAGGACCCTTCAGGTTTGATTAACCATGCGCCGCTAGTCTCGACTTGCGGTACAGGCGGGGACGCCGATGGCCGTAAGCGGAGAAGCCCCCAAGCGCCTCCGGGACAGTGGGGGTGGACCCGGTCCGGTCTTCTCTGCTTTTCAAATATCCCCGCCGGAGGCATCCGAGCGTCGCCAAATAGTCGGGCGCGTTCTTTAGGTCACTACATCGAAAACGACGTGCCGCAGCCGCAGGACGACGAGGCATTTGGGTTCTCGATGGTGAACCGTGCGCCGATCAATTCCTCGCTGAAATCGATGACCGCGTCGGCCAGGAACGGCAACGACACGCTATCGACGACCACTTTTTGGCCTTCGCCTTCCAGCACCAAATCATCCTCGGCGGGCTCGTCGAGCTTGATTTCATATTGAAATCCAGAACAGCCGCCACCCTCGACCGCCACGCGCAGCGCTTTGGGCGCATCCGCATCCTCGTTGATTTCGGCAAGACGCTCGAAGGCGCGCGGCGTTACTTTTGGCGGAACAGTCAGCGTCAGGGTCATTTTTCAGCTCCGGGCGGTGTCGCATCGGGTTTGAACCGAATATATGGAGCGGCAACGGGGGCGACAAGGAGACATCGATGCTGGCGGTATATGCATGCGACCCTGCGGAGAGCCGCGGGCGGCTGGTTGCGGAGGAGGAAAGCACGTTTCGCTCCTGTTTTCAGCGCGACCGCGATCGGATCATCCACGCGTCGGCCTTTCGGCGGCTGAAACATAAGACGCAAGTTTTTGTGGAACATGAGGGCGATTACTATCGCACGCGGCTGACCCATTCGATTGAAGTGGCGCAGGTGGCGCGAACGATCTCGGGCGTTTTGGGGCTGAATGCGGAACTGACCGAGGCCTTGGCCCTGGCCCATGACCTCGGCCACACGCCCTTTGGGCACACCGGTGAAGATGCCTTGGCCGATCTGATGGCACCTTATGGCGGGTTCGATCACAATGCGCAGGCGATCCGCATCGTAACCTCGCTTGAGCGGCACTATGCGGAGTTTGATGGGCTGAACCTGACCTGGGAAACCTTGGAGGGTTTGGCCAAGCACAACGGCCCTGTCACAGGCAATCTGCCCTATGCTCTGGCGGCCTATAACGCGCGCCATGATCTGGAACTCCACACCCATGCCAGCGCCGAGGCGCAAGTGGCCGCGATTGCCGATGATGTCGCCTACAACCATCACGATCTGCATGATGGGCTCCGTGCCGAGCTGTTTTCGACTGATGAGCTGGCAGACCTCCCGATTTTGCAGGATTGCTTTGCCGAGGTCGATCAGCGCTATCCGGGGCTGAACTACTACAAGCGGCGGCATGAGGCGCTCCGGCGGTTCTTCGGCGTTTTGGTCGAGGATGTGATTGCGGTCGCGCGGGGCAATCTGGCCGAAATCGCGCCGCAGAGCGTGGCCGATATCCGCAGGGCAGGGCGCGGCGTGATCCGGTTTTCCGATGCGCTTTGGGCGGATCTCAACCTGATCCGGGCGTTTCTGTTCAAACGCATGTACCGCGCGCCGGGGGTGATCGAGATGCGCGCAGAGGTGACGCAGGTGGTCAACGAGCTCTTTCCGTATTTCATGGCCCATCCGGAGGCCTTGCCGAAGCAGTGGCGCAAGGATGTCGAAGAGGCGGAGGGAGAGACGGCGCTGGCCCGGATCGTGGCCGATTATATCGCCGGTATGACAGATCGCTTCGCGCTTCAGAGGCATGCAGACCTTGTCACCGGCACGCCAACGACCGTGACAAAACACGGATAACCCTGCGGTAAGGGTCTATTCCACGTCGATAAAAAACGTCGCCCAAACCTGAAGCGATACGAAAATCTCGGACAGGTCCGGATCGTCCACCACAGGAAAGATCACGATGATCGGCCCCAGATCACCAATGCCCAGAGGCACCCCGTCCAGATGGGTGGCCAAGATCGGCTCATAGGTCTCGGTCATCTCCCACGGGATTTCGACCTGATACCCGTCAAGCGCCGTTGGAAAGGCCGACCGACCAGTTGCGCCCGCCATCTCCATCACCGCCGAAAGCCTGGGGCCAGCAAATGTTGCGGGTGTTTCGTTATCTGGCATCATCGTGGCGATTTCGATCTGGGGCAAGGCGGCCAGCATTGCCGCATCAAGCGCGACCCCGGTCTCGAAGCTCAAACCCATCCGACCCAGAACCGTGATATCCTCTTCGGTCGAGGGGCCACGGTTCCCCTCTGTGATCGCGCCAGCAAGGGTGAGGATCGTGGCACCGGTCGGTGGAGGAACCTCCGCCAGCGCGGGTCCAGAGAGGGCCATGCAGAGGAGAAGCGGAGTCAAGATACGCATCATAAGGACGCTCCCATCGGTGTTGAGATGGGCCGAGACTGCCAGACTGCTGGCCGCCTCGCCACATATCTTTCATATGCAACGATCAGGGAACCGCAATTGACCTCGGCCCTGCCCGTGATACACCCCCGCGCAATTGTTTCCCGAAAGATGCTCCGATGACCCTATTTGCCGATATCCGCGCGCTTGTTCTGCAAAGTCTCGATGCCCTGGTGGCTGATGGCCATCTGCCCGCCGGATTGGACATGCGAAACGTCACCGTGGAGCCGCCGCGCGATGCTGCCCATGGGGATATGGCGACCAATGCCGCGATGGTGTTGGCGAAACCCGCCCGGCAGAAACCGCGCGATATTGCCGACGCTTTGGCGGTGAAACTGGGCGCAGACCCCCGGATTGAGACCGCTGAGGTGGCAGGCCCGGGCTTTATCAACTTGCGGCTCTCTACCGAGACTTGGCGTGGAGTGATCCGCGATGTGGTGCAAACCGGCACCGGTTTTGGCCGTTCAACGATGGGGGCGGGCCGCAAGGTGAATGTCGAATATGTCTCGGCCAACCCGACCGGGCCCTTGCATGTGGGCCACACACGCGGCGCGGTGTTTGGCGATGCGCTGGCCAGTCTTCTGGATTTCACCGGCCATGACGTCACGCGCGAATACTACATCAACGATGGCGGTGGGCAGGTCGATGTGCTCGCCCGCTCGGTCTATCTGCGTTACCTGGAGGCGCATGGCCAGGAAGTTGCGTTTGAAGACGGCACCTATCCGGGCGATTACCTGATTGAGGTTGGCCAAGCGCTGAAAGACAAGGTTGGCGATGCGTTTGTCGATAAGGGCGAAGAGTGTTGGCTGGCCGACATACGGGAGTTCGCGACTGAAACGATGATGGAGATGATCCGCTCCGACTTGGCGCAATTGGGCGTCGAGATGGACGTGTTTTACTCCGAGAAATCGCTTTATGGCACGGGCCGGATCGAAGCCGCGATCGACGATCTGCGCGGCAAGGGCCTGATCTATGAAGGCGTGCTTGAGCCCCCGAAAGGCAAGAAGCCCGAAGATTGGGAGCCGCGCGAGCAGACCCTGTTCAAATCCACCGAACATGGCGATGATGTCGACCGTCCGGTGAAGAAATCCGACGGCTCTTGGACCTATTTCGCGCCGGACATCGCTTATCATTTTGATAAGGTTTCCAGGGGGTTCGATGAGCTCATCGATGTGTTCGGCGCCGATCATGGCGGCTATGTCAAACGGATGAAGGCGGCCGTTTCGGCGCTGTCGGATGGCCAAGTGCCGCTTGACGTCAAGCTGACGCAGTTGGTCAAGCTGCGGCGTGGTGATGAAGAGCTGAAAATGTCGAAACGCGCGGGGACTTTCGTAACCCTGCGCGATGTGGTCGATCTGGTTGGGCCGGATGTGACCCGCTTTGTCATGCTCACCCGGAAAAACGATGCACCGCTTGATTTCGACGTCGAGAAAGTGACGGAGCAATCGAAAGAAAACCCGGTCTGGTATGTGCAATATGCCCATGCCCGGATCGCATCGGTGTTGCGCAAAGCGGCAGAGGCCGGGATTGCAACGGATGACGCGGTTCTTGCTGCGGCGGACCTCTCGGCGATCTCTGATCCAGCGGAACTCGCGCTGGCGGGCAAGCTCGCGGAATGGCCGCGTCTGGTTGAGATCGCGGCCAGCACGCATGAGCCGCATCGGGTGGCGTTTTACCTCTTCGATCTGGCCTCCGAGTTCCATGGCCTTTGGAACAAAGGCAATGCCGACCCGTCTTTGCGCTTCCTGCAAGAGGATGACGAAACAGCAACATTGGCAAAACTTGCGCTGATTCGTGCCGTAGCCGTTGTTATTTCATCAGGTCTTGGTATTTTAGGGGTGACCCCGCTTAACGAAATGCGCTGAGGCGAGACCTCGATAAACAAAGCGCGCTGGTGGGGCCGAGCAGGCAAGACCCCCGGCGCGCGCCAGTGCCGGGCAAAAGAGGGCAGGCATGGCAGATATCGAGTATTTCGAGGAAGAGGCCTATACGTCTCAACCGCAGGTGGAGCCGTCGCGCTTTGGCACCTTGGTCAATTGGGCCGGGGCGTTGGTTTCATTTGGGCTGATCGCAGGCATGGCGGTTTGGGCTTGGCAGTTGACGGTGCGCGATGTGGCCGGTGTCCCGGTGATCCGCGCGTTGGAAGGTGCGATGCGGGTGGCCCCGGAAAACCCCGGCGGCAGTCAGGCGGATCATCAAGGTTTGGCGGTTAACCGCATTGCCGAGGGGCAAGAGGCCGAACCTGCGGCGGATCGGATCGTTTTGGCGCCGCCGCCGGTGGAACTGACCGAAGTGGATATCAGCTCCGCCAGCCTGCCAGAGGTGACGACAGAGGTTGTGCCCGAGCCGCAGGCCTCAGCCCCGACCCCAGAAGCAGCCAGCGAGGCGACTTTGGCCTTGATTGACCGGCTGATCCAGGACGAAGCTGCGGCCCCTGCCACCGAAAATGCAGAGGCAGGAGTTGTGGCGGAAAACGCGGATCCCGCACCGACCCGCGAAACCATCGCGGTGATCCCGATCTCGGTGCCCGGCGTGCGAAATTCGCCGCGCCCGACGGGCCGTCCGGCCAATGTGCAGGTTGCCAGCCTTGCGGCGCCGACCGCGCCGACGCCCGTAGCCAGCGCGGAGATTGATCCAAATACGCTCACATCAGGAACACGGCTGGTGCAGCTTGGCGCCTTTGATGACGAAGAAACCGCCCGGTCCGAATGGGAACGGTTGACCGGCAGCTTCCCCGATTTCTTTGATGGGCGCTCGCGGATTGTCCAACCGGCGGTGTCTGGCGGGCGGGAGTTCTACCGGCTCCGCGCCCATGGCTTCACGGATCTAAGCGATGCGCGGCGCTTCTGCACAACGCTTTTGGCGCAGGGCGCGGCTTGTATCCCGGTCACGGTGCGCTAAGGCATATGGCCGGGGCCTCAGCCACCATTCTTGGTTGTTTGGGCCTGGTCCTATCCGAAGACGAAGCCGCGTTTTTTGCGGATGCGCAACCGTGGGGCTTCATCCTTTTCGCTCGCAATATCGAGACCCCGGCCCAACTGCGCCGCCTGACGGATGATTTGCGCGCCGCAGTTGGGCGGGACGCGCCGATCCTGATCGATCAGGAGGGCGGTCGCGTGCAGCGGATGGGACCACCTCATTGGCGGCAATGGCATCCGGCGCTAGACCAAGTACGGCAGGCGGGACCGGAGGGCGCGGCGCGGTCCATGCGGCTCCGCGCCCGGCTGATCGCGGATGAGCTGCGGGCCGTTGGGATTGACGTGAACTGCGCGCCGCTCGCCGATGTGGCGCGAGAGACAACGCACCCGGTTCTTTTAAACCGGCTTTACGGAGAGAACGTGCCGGATGTGGTTGAAACTGCCCGAACCGTTGCCGAGGGCCTTTTGGCGGGGGGTGTCTTGCCGGTCCTCAAACATCTGCCCGGCTATGGGTTGGGCGAGGTGGACAGTCACAAAAGCTTGCCGCGTGTGACAGCGCTGTTGGACGAACTCCGCGCCGTGGATTTCGCGGCGTTCAAACCGCTCTCTGACCTGCCGATGGGGATGACGGCGCATATCGTTTATGAGGCGATTGAAAATGGCATGCCGGCAACCATGTCGCCACACCTGATCACGCTGATCCGCGAGGAGATCGGCTTTGACGGGCTCTTGATGACCGATGATCTTTCCATGGGGGCGTTGCCGGGGCGCTTGGCCAAGCGGGCCGCAGGCGCGCGCGCGCAGGCTGCGATATCATTCTGCATTGCAATGGCAAACGCGCCGAAATGGAAGAGGTCGTCGCGGCCAGCGGTGATTTAGACGGCCCCGCGAAGACCCGCGCCGAAGCGGCGCTTGCGTGGCGCCGCGCCCCTGATCCGCTTGACATTGAGGCCGTGGAAGCCGACCTTGCGACGCTTCTGGACGGGCAGGTTTATGGCTGAGATACCGACACCGGCAAATGACAATGACGCGGAATGGGACGCGGTCGCCGAGCGCCGCGCCGCCGAGGCGTTGATCGTCGATGTCGACGGGTTTGAAGGGCCGCTCGATCTGCTCTTGATGCTGTCGCGCACCCAGAAGGTCGATTTGCGCAAGGTCTCGGTCCTGCAATTGGCCGAGCAATACCTGGTTTTCGTTGAAAAGGCCCGCACGCTGCGGATCGAGCTGGCCGCCGATTACCTAGTGATGGCCGCCTGGTTGGCTTTCCTGAAATCCCGTCTGCTCTTGCCACCGGACCCGACCGAAGAAGGGCCGTCTGGTGAGGAAATGGCAGCGCATCTGGCGTTCCAACTCGAACGTTTGGCGGCGATGCGGGAATGTGCGGCAAAACTGATGGCGGGCAACCGCCTGGGGCGCGATCGGTTTGTGCGTGGCCTGCCGGAAGACATCACAACAGCGCGCAAAGTCACCTATACCGCCAGTCTGATCGACCTGATGCAGGGCTATGCGCGGATCCGGACGCGCGACGAGTTCCGCCCCTTTACGATGGACCGCGACAGTGTGTTTACCATGGAAGAAGCGCTGGACCGGATGCGCGGATTGATTGGGTTTGCGGGCGATTGGACCTATATATCTTCCTATATCCCGGAAGGGTGGGAACTTGATCCAAAGCGCCGCCGCTCCGCCACCGCCTCCACCTTCGCCGCCGCGTTGGAACTGGCCAAGGCGGGCAAGGTGACGATCCGGCAGGCAGAGACTTTCGCGCCGATCCAGTTGAAACGAAAAGACGATCCCGCATGAGCGACTCAGACCAAGACACCGAAGAGAGCCTGTTTCAGGCCCCGCCTTTGGCCGAACAAGAACGCATGGTCGAGGCGATGCTCTTTGCCAGTACGGAGCCGATGAGCACGCGCGAGATGGAGGCGCGGATGCCGCATGGCTGCGATGCGGCCGAAGCGCTGGTGCTGCTCCGCCGCCGCTATGAGGGCCGGGGCGTGACCGTTGTCAAAGTCGGCGATGCCTGGGCGATCCGCACGGCTGCCGATCTTGGGTTTCTGATGAGCCGGGAGACGGTCGAGACTCGCAAACTCAGCCGCGCGGCGATCGAGACGCTTGCGATTATCGCCTATCATCAACCGGTCACCCGCGCCGAGATCGAAGAAATCCGCGGCGTCTCCGTCAGCCGAGGCACGGTGGATCAGTTGATCGAGATGGAGTGGGTCCGGTTCGGGCGGCGGAAAATGACGCCGGGGCGCCCTGTAACCTATGTCGTGACGCAAGGGTTCCTTGATCATTTCGGGCTGGAAAGCGCCCGCGACCTGCCGGGCCTGAAAGAACTCCGTTCGGCGGGGCTTCTCGACAGCCGCCTGCCGCCTTCAATGATGCCTGGTCCGGGTGGCGAAGATGATCTCTCCGAACTCGATGATGGCCCAGAAGATGATGGCCAGGACGAGCTATTTGGCGAATGACGGCCTTTGCGCCTGATTTTTGCCGATATTTGCCCTATATTAAGCGGCAGCACCGAAATGGAGGCGCAAAACATGGATCGTATCATCACCATGGTGATCAATCGCATCATTCGACGCGTGGTCAATCGCGGCGTGGATGCGGGCATTGATCGCGTATCGCGCCGGGGTCAGGGCCAAGACCGCGAAAACGCGATGACGCCAGAGCAGCGTGAGAAAGTGCAGAATAGTCAGCAAAACACCCGCCAAGCCATGCGCATGATGCGCCGGGCCTCGCGGTTCACGCGGTTCTAGGCCACCGGGTTCACTGGTGCCGGATCTGTTGATCGGCCAGCTTCAAAGCCATCTTTCTAAGATGAAAGGGCGCCACTGCCGGCGCCCTTTTGTGTTTTGGTTCACCTGCAATCAGCAGCTGTAATAGTTCAGGTATTCCACCGGGTGCGGGTGTGTTCGAACGCGTACACCTCTTCCCATTTCAACTCCATATAGCCTTCGATCTGGTCTTTGGTGAACACGTCACCGGCCAGAAGGAAGTCATGATCCGCTTCCAAAGCCTCAAGCGCTTCGCGCAGCGAGGCACAGACGGTTGGGATACCGGCCAGCTCTTCCGGCGGCAGATCGTAGAGGTCTTTGTCCGACGGATCGCCGGGATGGATTTTGTTCTGGATACCGTCGAGGCCCGCCATCAGCAGAGCTGCGAAGCAGAGATAGGGGTTCGCCGAGGGGTCGGGGAACCGCGCTTCGACGCGCTTGGCTTTCGGGCTTTCCGTCCATGGAATACGGACACAACCGGAGCGGTTGCGGGCCGAATAGGCGCGCAGAACCGGCGCTTCAAAACCCGGGATCAGGCGCTTGTAGCTGTTGGTCGACGGATTGGTGAACGCGTTCAGCGTTTTGGCATGTTTCAGCACACCACCGATGAAATAGAGCGCCTCATCGGACAGATCGGCATATTTGTCGCCCGCGAACAAAGGCTTGCCGTCTTTCCAGATCGACATGTTCACATGCATCCCGGTGCCGTTATCGCCCGCGATTGGCTTCGGCATGAAGGTCGCCGATTTGCCATAGGCATGGGCCACGTTGTGGATGATGTATTTGTATTTCTGCAGCTCATCGGCCTGTTTGGTCAGGCTGTCGAAGATCAGGCCAAGCTCATGCTGGCACGAGGCCACCTCGTGGTGGTGCTTGTCGACCTTCATGCCGATGCGCTTCATGGTCGAGAGCATTTCCGAGCGCAGATCATGGCTGGCATCGGTCGGGTTGACCGGGAAATAGCCGCCTTTGACGCCGGGGCGGTGGCCCATATTGCCCATCTCGTACTCGCTGTCGGTGTTCCAGGACGCATCCTGTGCGTCGACCTCGTAAGAGACTTTGTTCATCGCGACCGAGAAGCGGACGTCGTCGAACAGGAAGAACTCCGCCTCGGGGCCGAAATAGGCCGCGTCGCCGATGCCGGAGGATTTCAGATAGGCCTCGGCTTTCTCGGCGGTGCCGCGCGGGTCACGCTCATAGGCTTCGCCCGTGTCGGGCTCAACGATGGAGCAATGCAGGCAGAGCGTCTTTTCCGCATAGAACGGATCGATATAGGCGCTTTCGGTGTCGGGCATCAGTTTCATGTCCGAGGCTTCGATGCCTTTCCAGCCGGCAATCGACGAGCCGTCAAACATGAAGCCTTCCTCAAGGAAATCCTCATCAACCTGATCGGACATGACCGTGACATGTTGCAGCTTGCCGCGCGGATCGGTGAAGCGGATATCGACATAGTCGACATCCTCATCCTTGATCATGGACAGAACGTTCTCTTTGCTCATCGTGACCTTCCTTAACGTTTGGGTCTGTTGCTGGGGCGGCAGCGCCCCAAAATTCTCAAAGGGTTACAGCGCGTCTTCGCCGGCCTCGCCGGTCCGGATGCGGATCGCCTGTTCGATGGGGGAGACGAAGATTTTGCCGTCGCCGATTTTGTCGGTCTTCGCGGCATCAATGATCGCTTCGATGGCGGCATCGACCTGATCATCGGCCAGCACCACCTCGATTTTCACTTTGGGCAGGAAATCCACCACATATTCGGCGCCGCGATACAACTCGGTATGGCCTTTCTGGCGTCCGAAGCCTTTGACCTCGGTCACGCTCAGGCCCTGGATGCCGATCTCTTGCAGGGCTTCTTTCACCTCGTCCAATTTGAACGGTTTGATGATGGCCTCGATCTTCTTCATGACACCCGCGCCTCCTCGCCTTGCATGCCCGCCCGTGACACCACTTTCACATGGCTGGAGCAATCGGGTAGCATGACGCAGGGGCCATGCCGGAAGGGGAATCCGTGCGCGGCGATGAGAGATTGTGCGTTGCGCCTATCTTTTAGGCAGAAGTGAATCGTGAGGGATGTCCAGTGACTAAATTGCTAACGGCGGCGCAGATGCGTGCCATCGAAACCGCCGCGATCGAAAGCGGGCAGGTGACAGGGCTGGAACTGATGGAACGCGCCGGTCGCGGCGTGGTCGAGGCGATTTTCGAGGAATGGCCGGAGCTTCAAGCGGCGCCGCACCGGGCGGTGGTGCTCTGCGGGCCGGGCAACAATGGCGGCGACGGGTTTGTCGTGGCTCGGCTGCTGAAAGAGTGGGGCTGGGAGGTGGAGGTGTTTCTCTACGGTGATCCTGACAAGCTGCCGCCGGATGCGAAGGTGAACTATGAGCGGTGGGTGGAGATGGGCGAGGTGAGCGTCTATGCCGTGAACCCGCCGTCATCGGAGACTGACAACCTGGTGATCCCGCAACATGTCGACCTGCTTGTCGACGGGCTCTTTGGGACGGGCCTGATACGTCCTTTCCAGGGGCCGTTCACGATCTTCGCCGAAGCGCGAGATTTCTCGCGCGACGACTCCGGGCGCGTTGTCGCATTGGATATTCCCAGTGGAGTGTGCTCGGATAGCGGCCGCGTTTTGGGCACGGCGATCCCGGCAGATCTGACAGTGACATTCCACAGTGAGAAGATCGGGCATCGCGCAAGCGATGGCGCGGATATCAGCGGCAAAACGATTGTGAAGAGCATTGGGCTCGAGGGGGCATCCGGGCGGGCGGTCGGGGGTAACTTGGTCGTGCCGCCGGGCAATGTGGTTCGGCTGGCGGATGGCGGTGATGTCGCGATGGCCGCAAAGGAGTCTCATCAGCACAAATACACCCATGGCCACGCGGTAATCCTCTCTGGTCCGATGGGCCGCACCGGCGCGGCCCGTTTGGCTGCGCGGGGCGCTCTCCGAGTCGGTGCCGGGCTGGTGACGGTGGCCGCGCCGGGGTCGGCGATGATGGAATGCGCGGCACAACTGACCGCGATCATGCTTCGGAAATGTGATGGCGCTGACGGGTTGGCGGCGGTGTTGGAGGATGAACGGATCAACGCGCTCTGTCTCGGCCCCGGGATGGGGGTTGGCGCGGCGACGCGGGAGGTGGTTGCGGTTGCGTTGCAGTCGGAGCGGTCGGTTGTGTTGGATGCCGATGCGTTAATGTCCTTCGAGGCGGAGCCGGAGGCGCTTTTTGCCTTGCTTCACAAGGCGGTGGTGTTGACGCCTCACGCGGGCGAGTTTGCCAGGTTGTTCCCAGATATTGCAGAGAAGCTAAACGCCATATCCGAAACGGGCCCGGCTTATTCTAGAGTCGATGCGACCCGAGAGGCGGCGGCGCGGGCCGGCTGCGTCGTGTTGTTCAAAGGGCCGGACACGGTGATCGCGGGTCCGAGCGGGCGCTGTGCGATCAACTCGGCAGCCTATGAACAGGCCGCGCCTTGGCTGGCGACGGCGGGCGCGGGGGATGTTTTAGCCGGGTTTATCTCTGGGCTGATGGCGCGCGGGCTTGACGCGATGCAGGCCGCGGAGGCGGGGGCGTGGCTCCATGTGGAATGTGCCCGCGCCTTCGGCCCTGGTCTCATCGCAGAAGACTTGCCCGAAATGCTGCCAAAGGTGTTTCGGGCCTTGGAGGGGGCGGGCGCCCCTCGTCAGGCCCCCTAAAGAGAGCCATCCTCGGCCCGTGCTGCCGCGGGATGGGCGCGCGCGAGTCGCGCTCTTTCAGATGTTTTGATGACGACGCAGCGTGTTTGTGGATGATTTCTTCGAGTTACTGCGCACCGAAACCTGGCGCGTAATGCGGATTGGCGCTCTGTAACTCCAACCCGCCCGCATAAAGGATATGCAGCCGCTGGAAATGCAGCGAGATCACGTCGGTTGGGGTGTCGATGGCCCAACCGATAAACTCACCATCAATCAGCCGCGCCGCCGCGACCTTGGCTTGCGGGGCACCATAGAGCAGCTTGGCGCGCCAATCACGGATCAGGATGCGTTGATGCGGCAAGAGCGTGATGTCCGCATCGGGTTTGCCGCCCAAAGCATCGCGACCGACCCGAACCATGCGCAACCCCTGCGGCACTTTTCGGCGTATAATGGCGCGAAGACGCTGCGCGCCCGCATCTCGCGTGATCACCCGATCTCCGGGTGTGAGATGTTCGACCGGCAGGGCACCATCAAGCGTTAAAACGGTTGTGCCCAGAGGCAAAGCTGCCTCTAGCCGGGTCTCAATAGGGGGTGACGTGCCAGTGCGAGACTGGTCATAGGGGTCGGTCATCTGAGTCCTGCTCTCGGATCACGGGCAATTCTGCCTCGATTTTGATTAACGAGATGTTACTCCAAAACGTGAGGTTTCCCAAAAGGTTTTCGAAGACCGCGCAGATCGCCCGGCATGAGGCTGGTTTTGCTCCTCTCACCCATTGGTCTTGATGGTCGTCGAGCCATGCGTTTTGCCTCTATCCTGCCCGGAAAGCCTCTGCTACATAGCGCAGCGCAAGCGGGTGTGGCGAAATTGGTAGACGCACCAGATTTAGGTTCTGGCGCCGCAAGGCGTGGGGGTTCAAGTCCCTCCACCCGCACCATTTTCACGGGCAATACAGATTTTCGGTCATGTCAGCGTCGCGAGCATGAACATCTGTGAGAGGCCCGGTCTGGTCAGCCGATCATGGCCGCTTGAAAGCGCTTCATACGGCGCTCTCATAGCCATAAGTCATGAGCGTCAAATCTGAAGCACAAAGTGACCGGCAGAAACCTCGTCATAGACCGGTGGGGCGGGGGCATGCCCAACTGGGAATATCGGCGAGGGCAGCGCCTTGAATGCGACGCTTTCTTTGAGGGCCCGTTGCGTCGGGTCGGCGATGGGCACGCCGCTGAGCAGTGCGCGCGTGTAGCTGTGGCGCGGGTCTTCGAATATGGCCGCCCGTGGGCCGATTTCGACCAGCCGCCCGAGATACATTACGCCAACGCGGTGCGAGACCCGCTCGACCACCGCCATATCATGACTGATGAACAGGTAAGACAGCCCGAAATCCGCTTGCAGCTCCATCAGGAGATTTAGGACCTGTGCCTGCACCGACACATCCAACGCCGATACGGCTTCGTCCGCGATGATGAGTTTTGGATTGACCGAAAGTGCTCGGGCAATGGCGACGCGTTGGCGTTGTCCGCCAGAAAGCTCATGCGGAAAGCGGCGCATGAAATTCCGCGGCAAGCCGACGCGATCAAACAGGGTGGCGATCCGGTCTTCGAGATCGGAGCCGGTTGCCAAGCCGAAATTCATCATCGGCTCGGCAACCTGCTTGCGCAGCCGCATGAAAGGGTTGAGCGAGGCAAACGGATCTTGAAACACCATCTGCATATTGCGCCGCGCCCGACGCAAATCGCGGGGATTGAGGCCCAGAATATCTTGCCCGTCCAGAACAACATCGCCAGCGGTCGGGTCCACCAACCGCAAGATCGAGCGTGCGGTGGTCGACTTGCCGCAGCCGGACTCCCCAACAAGGGCCAGCGTCTCGCCTGCGGTGAGATCAAAGGTCACGTCTTCAACAGCGTGCACATTTGACACGACGCGGCGGGTGAAGCCGCCACGAATGGGGAATCGTGTGGTCAGCCCTTTGACCGAGAGGATCGGGCGATCTTCCCTCGGTGTATCGGCCATGGTCGGTGCGGCAACAGGATCGGGCTGCCCGGGGATGCGCAACGGCTCCGGCCCCGGCTTGCCCCGCATCTCACCCAGCTTGGGGACGGAGGCAAGGAGGGCTTTGGTATAATCGGCCTGTGGATCTGCGAAGATCTGCTCAACCGGGCCTTCCTCGACAAGCTCGCCGTGGCGCATCACCACGACCCGGTCGGCGAGTTGTGCCACCACGGCCATGTCATGGGTGATGAACAAAACGGCCATCCCGGTTTCCCGCTTGAGCCGCTTGATCAGCCCCAAGATTTCCGCCTGGATCGTCACGTCGAGTGCCGTTGTCGGTTCATCCGCGATCAGAAGTTGCGGGCGGCAGGCCATGGCCATCGCAATCACGACGCGTTGGCGCATGCCGCCGGACAGCTCATGCGGATATTGCGTCAGCCGCCGCTCGGGTTCGGGGAGACGGACCTCTTTCAGAAGCTCAAGCGCGCGCGCCTCGGCCTCGCTGGCCGAAAGCTTGCGATGGCGGCGCAGTCCGTCCGTCAACTGTCGGCCAATGGTGAAAATCGGGTTGAGCGCGGTCATCGGCTCTTGGAAAATCATCCCGATCTGATCGCCACGCAAGTCGACCATTTGTTCGGTCGGCAATTGGGCCAGATCAATGGGATCCTTCTCCTCAGGACGGAACCAGAGTTTGCCGGAGACGATTTTGCCGCCACCAAATTCTACCAAACGGAGGAGAGACAAGGAGGTGACGGATTTGCCCGATCCAGACTCGCCCACAACACACACCGTCTCCCCGGGCTGAACCGTGAAGCTGACATCTTTGACGCCGGTGATCGGCCCGGTTTCGCCTTGGAACTCGACGCGGAGGTTCTCAATCGACAGAGCGGGGCGGCGGGTTGGGTCTGGTCGCGCATCCGGGTCACCGTACTCTGGGGTCGAGAACGTCGCGCAGGACGTCGCCGAGAAGGTTCAGGCCGAGGATCGTGATGGCCAGGGCCGCGCCCGGCACCAGCGCGGTCCAGGGCGCGATGTCGAGGAATTGCCGCGACGCCTGGATCATCAGGCCCCAAGAGGCCATCGGGGGCTGTGTCCCGAGCCCGAGGAAGGATAACGCGGCCTCAGCAAGCACGGCGAAGGCGAGGCTGATCGTGGCCTGGACAATGAGCGCGGGCATGATGTTGGGCAGGATATGGCGGATGATCATCGCGCCGTCCCGCGTTCCCGCAGCGCGGGCCGCCTCGACATAAGGCATCTGCACCACGCGCAGGGCTTCGCCGCGGACGATCCGTGCAAGGAAAGGCGTGAAGGCGATACCAATTGCGATGATCGTGTTCTGCAAATTGGGGCCGAGGATGGCCGAGATTGTCAGCGCCAGAAGCAATGCTGGAAAGCTCAGCAGCGCATCGATGATCCGCATCAGGACATTGTCGACCCGTCCGCCGAAATACCCGGAGATGATGCCGAGGGGCAGCCCCAAGACGATGGACATGCCCACCGCGAGCGCCGCGATGGTGAGCGAGGTTTGAGCCCCGAGCATCACCCGTGCAAACAGATCCCGCCCCAACTGATCGGTACCAAGCAGGTATTCGAAAGACGGTGGTTGCAGCCTCGCGGTCATCACCATCTGCGTGGCGCGTTCGGCTGGGATGAAAAGCGGCGCGAGCACGGCCACCGCAAGGACAATCGCGACGAGGGTGAAGCCGATCAGGGCCTTGGCAGATAGAAACTTACGCATCGCCTCACTCCAACCGAATGCGCGGGTCAATCACGCGGTAGAGCAGATCGACGGCCAGATTGACCAACATCACAACCGCAGCGATCACGAAGACTGTGCTCTGGATCAATGGGATGTCGCGGTTGAGAAGCGCCTGATACGTCAGCCAGCCCATGCCGGTGTAAGAAAATAGGCTCTCAATCACGATGATCGAGCCGAACAGATAGCCGATCTGCAACCCCGCCACCGTCATCACCGGCCCGATAGCATTGGGCAGCGCATAGCCCCAAACCACCGTGCGTTCCGGCAAACCCTTGGCCCGCGCAACGCGAATGAACTCCTGGTTCAAGATACCCATCATTGCCGACCGGGTCATGCGTGTCAGATGCGCCATCAACCCGAGCGCCAGGGCCAGCGACGGCAGAAGCGCGTGCCGGACAGCGCCGAAGAAGTCCTCGGTCGGGTCAACGAAGCCCGACGAGGGCAACCATCCAAGCGTGGCGGCAAACAGAAGGATCAGCATGATGCCGATGAAGAAATCCGGCATGCTGAGGCCCAAGAGCGCGGTGGTCGAGGAAGTCGTGTCTTGCCACCGGTCGCGGTGCCGAGCGGCCCAAACGCCCAAGGGTATCGCGAGCGCCAGCGCGATCGCCATGGAGAGCAGAACGATCAGCCCGCTGGCCAGCACTTTCTGTTGTATGAGTGGCGCAATCGGTTCGCGGAACAGTAAGGACTCGCCCCAGTCTCCGGTTAGCATGCCGCCGATCCAACGGCCGTATTGTACAATCAACGGGTCGTTCAGCCCAAGCGACTCGCGCAAACCTGCGAGCGCCTCGGGGTTCGATTGCGTGCCCATGATCATCATCGCCACATCGCCCGGCAGGATATTGGTGATCCCGAAGGTGACGATGGAGATGAGGAACAGGGTCAAAACGACCGACAGGAGCCGGTTGACGAGATAGACCATCAGAGGGGGACCGAAGGTTGGAGACAGGGAAAGCGGTGAGGCGGCGGGCCGCCTCACGCATGAAGCTCGTCAGCTGGCGAGCCAGACCTTGTGAAAATTGAGGTTGGACCCGTTGGGATGCACCACCGTGTCCAGCCCGCCGACCTCCGGCGTCGCACCAATCGTGCCGTTGCGATACCAGAGGATTACATCAAGCGCCTCGTCAAACAGGTGCTGCTGAATGCGGCGGTAGAGATCAAGGCGCGCGGCGGGATCGACTTCGCCCCGGGCTTGCTCGGTCAACTCGTCAATGAGCGGATCGCTGATGCTGCGATAGTTGAAGCCACCGGTGCTGTGGTAGAGGCTGTAGTACAGGCGATCCGGCTCCCAGATGGTGAAGAAGTTCATCATCGTCATCTCAAAGTCGCGATCCACCCAGACCTGGCTCAGCCAATCGGCCCAAGTGAGCTGTTCGATCGTCATGTTGACGCCCGCCGCCCGCGCCCATTCCGCGATGATCTGCGCGCTGTCGACATGGTAGGGGTAGTTGGTGGTCACCTTGAATACCACGTTCAGCGTGCCCGGCGGATATCCGGCCTCTTCCAACAAGGCCTGCGCCTGCGCGATATCCTGCGCCCGCTGCGTCAGATCGCCGTTGCGCGTCGCATCGTTGGGGAAGCTTGGCGTTGGGGTGGTATCGCCTTGCGCCCAGAGCGCGCCTTGAAGCAATGCTTCTTTGTCGATCATCAGGTCAAAGGCCAGGCGGACCCGACGGTCTTGGAACAACTCCCGATCATGGTTGAAATTCAGGAAGTCGAAGTTCAGGGGTGCCCAGGTCACGACCTGAATATCTGCATCCCCTTCCACTTGCGCGACGCGTTCGGCCGGGATGTCATTGATGAAATGCAACTCCCCTGTCTGCAGCCCGGTCAGCCGCACGGTGGGTTCGGTGATCTCTCGGGCCAGAATGCCGTCGAGATAGGCTGGGCCATCCCAGTACTCGTCAAAGCGCTCAAGTTCCACTTCATTGCCAAACTCTCGGCGCATGAAACGGAACGCGCCTGCGCCCGTTGGGGCGGTGCCTTGTGTGTCACCTGATCCAGCAGGCATGACCACACCGGCCCCATTCTCGGCAAGACGGGCCAGGAAGGGCGCGTTCGGGCGTGACATGCGGATCACGACCGTCAGATCGTCCGGCGCTTCGAAGGCATCAACATCGTTGAACACTTCGAAATTGACCGCGCCGACCTCAGGGTCGCGGCAGCGCTCAAAGGAATAGATCACATCCTCGGCGGTCATCGTCGAGCCGTCATGGAATTTCACGCCATCGCGCAGGTTGAACGTATAGGTCAGCCCGTCTTCAGAGACCTCGAAGCTCTCGGCAAGCTGCGGCACCACTTCCATCTCCGAATTGATCGTCACGATGGAGTCGTGGATGTTTTGCAGCACCCGGGCGGTCGAGGCGGTGCCGGTCTGGTGCATGTCGAGGTTCTGGGTGGTCTCCGAATGGCCCCAGATCAGCGTGCCGCCTGACACGGGTTCTTGCGCGCGAAGCGGGCCGGGCCCGAACCCAAATCCAAGCGCACCCGTGGCGATGATGCTTGTGGCGAGAAACTCCCTACGTTTCATTGTCTTTATCTCCTCTGTTGCCGCTGGATGCGTCCAGCGGTTGGATTGACCGGGGGCTGCAAGCTTGGCCCCCGTGGCACATGCGCAGCGCCGGCATAGGACCGGCGGAACATTGGGTTAGCGCGCAAAGGTTGGGCGCCGCTCGGCGACGCCGAGCGCGGTTTCAAGCGCCATGCCGAAGTTCAGCAACGGCCCTTCCTCGAACAGCCGCCCCCAAAGCGAGATGCCCTGCGGCACCGTGAAAACCTGGCCGTCGACATCTTCCTCGCCAACACTCAGCTTGCCAGCGCCAAGGCTGGCTTTGCCGCGCGTTCCAAGCTCAAGAAATCCGGCGCGCAGATGCAAACAGGGGTGCCCGGTGAAGTTCGACGCAACCAGCATCGGGCCGGTCATGAACGGTCCAACCAACACGTCGATCTCATTGAAGAGGCCGTCGAGCGCCTTCATCACGCGTAAGCGGAGCCGGTCGAGTTGAACATGATCGACCGCAGACAAGAAGCGCGCCTTTCGGAACGTGTTGGGCCAGGCCCCGTCATCCTGCCAGGTCAGCGTATCGTCGGTGTTCTCTAGCGTCAGTTCCTCAAAGGCCGCCGCAGCCTCAGCATAAAGGATGTTGATCAGGGCCCCATAAGGCAGGTCCGGCAAGCTGACCTCGCGCAGATCAACGCCGAGATCACGCACGGCCTCAAGAGCGGCCCGATCGACCTCGGTTGCGCCGTCTTCGAACGCGTCGGGCAGATAGCCGACGCGAAGGTCTTTCCACGAGGCATTGGCGTCGAAATGGAATGGTGCCTCGATAGAGGAGGGATCGCCAATATCGCTGCCATTGATTGCGTCAAGGACCATGGCCGTGTCTTCGACCGAGCGGCAGATTGGGCCGACCTTGTCGAGTGTCCAGCAGAGCGCCATGCCGCCAGTGCGTGCAACCCGTCCGAAGGTCGGGCGTAAGCCCGTCGTCCCACAGCGCTGAGAGGGTGATGTGATCGAGCCAAGCGTTTCAGTGCCGATAGCGAAAGCACAAAGCCCGGCAGCGGTGGCCGACGCGGACCCGGCGGAAGATCCGCTTGAGCCTTCATTCAGGTTCCATGGATTGCGCGTCACCCCGCCATACCAAATATCGTTATAGGCGAGCGCACCGACGGTGGTTTTCCCAAGCAGAACCGCACCGGCGGCATGCAGGCGCTGCACGATCACCGCATCACTTTCGGGGATTCGGTTCTGGAACGGTTCCGCACCCCAGCCCGTGACAATGCTTTGCGTGTCGAAAAGGTCTTTCAGGCCGTAAGGAATGCCATGCAGCGGGCCGAGCCATTCTCCCGCACCAAGGAGACTGTCCGCCGCATCAGCTTCGGTGAGCGCGAGGTCGGGCGTCACCGTGGCGAAACACTCAAGGTCTTGGTTCCGCGCTTCGATACGGGCCAGATAAATCTCGGTGAGCCGCCGACTGGTCAGCTTGCCCTGCCGAAGCCACGCGGAAAGCTGCGTCATCGGCGCAAAAGCAATATCTTCGTCATCATCCGGCAGTGGCCCGCCATCGGTGTCGGAGAATTGCGCCTTCCCCGCGGATGTCGGCATCACGAAATGCGGCAGGCGCGGGTCAAAGCGGCTTGCCATCGGCTCATCATTCTCAAGCCGCACAGCCCGCCGCATCTGGGCCGACGCAATCTGCCCTTCCAGGTTTTCCAGCATCTGCTGACGCTCCTGGGGGGTATAGCTTAGCCCGGCAAGCCGTTCGGCGCCTTCTATGTCCGCGAGAGTGAGTGAAGCCGACATCGTTCCGAAGCCCCTATCGTGCCAATTTTCCGAATCTTTATCTTGTGCAACTATGTTTTTGGCTAATAAATCAATTGTCAACACTGCTATCAGGTATAAAAACCGTATTAAGACTATGATTTTTGGATCAGCTTCTTTTATTATCAACCAGAGTCGCGCTCTGCCCTGTTTTGCGGCGGTCTGTTATCTGACAGTCGCAGGGGCCATGATGCGGCGGCGGATCCTGCGTGAGAAACGCGATGCCCTCGCGCTTGCGAGATTGCTGGGAGGATGTGCGGAACGATGACCCAGACAGCCCCGCGCGTGCGCGCATATAATATCGAAACACCCGACCGTTTGCTTGACGCCGCCGAACGGCTTTTCGCCAAGCAGAATTATCAGATCGTCACTTTGAAAGAGATCGCCGCCGATGCTGGCGCGAATGTTGGTCAGATTGCCTATCATTTCGGCAAGAAAGAGACGCTGGTCAGGGAGACCATTCAGCGCCGCGCAAGCGAGCTCAATCGCGAGCGGATTGTCCTCCTGGAGCAGTACGAAGAGTTGGTTGGGCGGAACAATGTCGAGGTTGAGCCTCTCGTCCGCGCGCTCATCCTGCCGTATTACAACAAGCTTGATGGCGAAAACGAGCAGTGGCGCCACTTTGCCACCTTCGTTGGGCGCTCGGTCTGGGATGGCACGCTGTCCAGCTATATGAGCGAGAGTTTCGACAATGTGGCCAAGCTCTATATCGACGCCTTCATGCGGGCCCTGCCAGAGCTTGAACATAGTGACGCCATTCGGGGCTTTCATTTCTTGATGGCCATCATGCATGCCGCAACCGTGCAGGACGCACGCGTCGAGGGCCTTCTCGGCATGGCTGGAAGTGACCCATCTTGGGCAGCCTATAAGGAGATTGTCGTTCCTTATATCAGTGCAGGTTTCAAGGTGATCGCGGCGACCTCCGCGCCATAGATCACCCCGGTCAGATTATGATTGGGCGGCTTTCATAGAGGCCCCGCCGGCAATGCTTGTTACGCGCAAGCGGGGTGCCGGGCGGACGTGTTGATTCGCGAGCTTTGCAATGCGGGATGACCTCTCATGTGGTCGGAGCACTATGACCCTGTCGCGGTCAGACACATCACCTGAGCGATGCGATCAAACGAGATTGTGTTCGAGGTTGTGCTTGAGGTTGTGGCTGCGGCGGCGCTCTGCGGTTAGAACCAGAGCAAACGAAAGCAACCCTGAGACACCTGGAAGACCGAATGAGATATGTTCCCAAGCTGGCGGCCCTGGTGATGAGCGCGGCTATGTTGCCCCCGGCAGCGATGGCCGACACGGCGGATGGCGATGCGCTGAACGCTATGTCATGGGATGAAATCGTCGAATTGGCCCGGGGTGGGGAGGTCAACTGGTTCCTCTGGGGCGGGTCGGATGACATCAACCGATATGTGACCGAATATATCGGCGGTCGGCTGATGGATGAATACGGCATCACGTTGAACCGGGTCGGCCTCAGCGATACGGCGGAGGCGGTCAACCTGGTCCTGAGCGAGCGCGAAGCCGGTGTGATGGATGCAGGCTCCGTCGACATGATTTGGATCAACGGCGAGAATTTCCGCACTATGATGCAGGGAGATTTGGTCTATTGCGGATATACCGATCTTCTGCCGAACAACGCTTTGATCGACTGGAGCAATCCGGCGATTGCCAATGATTTCGGTGTGCCGGTCGATGGCTGCGAAGTGCCCTGGTCGACCGCGCAATTTGCCTTCGCGTACAACACGGCGCTCCATGACGCCCCGCCAACCTCGATCCCGGATTTGTTGGGCTGGATCGTGGCCAACCCAGGTCAGTTCACCTATTCCGCACCGCCCGATTTCAACGGATCGGTGTTTGTCCGGCATGTGTTCTATCATGCTGCAGGCGGCGTCGAGAACCTGCTGGGTGAGTTCGATCAGGACCGTTTTGACGACGTCGCAGCCGCGACTTGGCAGATCTTGAACGATATCGAGCCCTATCTTTGGCGCGAAGGCGCGACTTATCCAACGTCGATCGCGGCGCTGGAACAGCTGTATGCCAATCAGGAAGTCGGTTTGGTGTTCAACTATGAGCCCGCCAGCGTCGGCATCAATATCGAGAACGGCATCTTTCCACCAACGACCCAAGGCTATGCCATGACGGATGGCACAATCGGCAACACCAACTACACGCTGATCCCATTCAATTCGCCCAATAAAGCCGCCGCTTTGGTGCTGCAAAACCTGCTTCTCTCGGCTGAGGCGCAGGTTCACAAGGCAAGGCCGGATGTTTGGGGGGCACAACCGGGGATCGATATGACCCGCGTGGATGGAGAGGTGCGGGCGGTTTTTGACTCAATCGCGCGCCATCCAAACGTTGTGCCCGTCGAAGACTTGGCCGCAACCGCATTGCCGGAACTGCAGGCCTCATGGATTTCTGCGATTGAGCAGGGTTGGATCGACAACGTTGGCAATTGAGCCGATGATCGCGGGGGCCATCTCGGCCCGGCGCGAGATGGTTTTGCATCCCATTTGGGGCGAGGCCTGCTTTGTCTGACCGTCTGAAGATTTTCTTGCTGTTGCTGCCGGCGCTCTTGGTGATTGTGGGGCTGTTCTTTGGCGGCCTCTTGATCGGCCTGATGCGCAGCTTCAACTACATGCCGGTGATTGGGCTGACGGAGCCGAACTTGCAGGCCTACGCCGCAATTTTCACGGAGGAGGAGTTCTATTACTCCTTCCTGCTAAGCGTCCATATTTCTTTCACCTCCACGGTGATCTCTTGCATCCTTGCCGTCGGCGCCGCGTTGCTGCTGCGGCGCGCTTTCATTGGTCGTGACATCATCAACTTCCTGTTTCAGTTGAACTTGACCGTGCCGCATTTGGTCGGCGCCATCGGTATTCTCTACCTGTTTTCGCAATCGGGCAGCTTTGCGCGCTTGGCAGCCGAGTTCGGTATGATCGCGCGGCCCGCCGATTTTCCCGCGCTGGTCTTCGACCCCTACGCCATCGGGATCATCCTGCAATATGTCTGGAAAGAGGTGCCGTTTATCGGGGTGATCGTCCTGGCAAACATGCAGGCCATGGGGGAGGACTATGAAAGTGTCGCCCGGTCTTTGGGCGCATCAAAATGGCAGAGCTTTCGCTATGTCCTGCTGCCATTAATCTTTCCGGGCCTTATGTCGGCCTCGGTGATCGTCTTTGCCTTCACCTTTGGGGCCTATGAAATCCCGGCGCTGCTTGGCGCGAATTACCCCGCCGCGCTGCCAGTGCTTGCGTATCGCAAATACACCGATGTCGATTTGGCGGCGCGCCCTGAGGCCATGGCGTTGGCCATTCTGATCGCCGTGATGAGCGCGGTGATGATCTATATCTACATCCGCTATGCGCGCCGGCGGTTGAGGGGGTGAGATGATCGGGCAAGACGGTCTCTGGACCCAAACCTTCCGCTATCTCACGTGCCTGGTTCTTGTGATCTGGCTGGTGTTGCCGCTTATCCCTTTGGCGATTTGGTCCTTCGCCCGGGGCTGGTTTTTTCCGGATATTCTGCCCCGCGTTTGGACCTTAGACGCGTGGGACTACGCCATGTCTGACACATCTGGCGTGTTAGATAGCCTCTGGCTGACCATCGGCATCTCGCTCGCGGCCACCGCGCTCTCGATCCTGATCGGGGTACCAGCGGGCAGGGCGCTTGGTATGTATAAATTCAGGGGCAAGGAGGTTGTCGAAATGATGATCCTTGCGCCCATGATCGTGCCAGGTATTGCGGTGGCTTTGGGCATTCATTCGGTGTTTATTTGGCTTGGGCTGACCAACACGGTGCAGGGCGTGATCCTTGTCCACCTGATCCCGACGCTGCCTTACATGACCCTCGTCATGGCTGGCATTTTCTCGAATTATGATCCCGCGTTTGAGGCGCAGGCGCGCAGCCTCGGAGCCTCCCCACTCAAGACATTCTGGTATGTGACACTCCCGGCGATCCTGCCCGGCATCATTGTCGGTGGCCTCTTTGCGTTTCTGGTCTCCTGGAGCCAATACATCCTCACCTTGCTGATCGGCGGCGGGCGGGTCGTGACCCTGCCGCTCCTGCTGTTCAACTTCGCGACCTCTGGGCGCAATGACATCACCGGCGCCATCGGCATGATCTACATTCTGCCCGGCATCTTCATTCTCCTTCTCACCGCCAAGCAGCTTTCGGGCCGGAGTGCCGCTGTTGGAGGCTTCGGCCGTCTATGACGCATGTCTCTATCCAACATCTGACCAAACTCTATACCGGCGGTGATCACCCGGCCCTCGACCGGTTGAGCCTTGAGATCGAGAGTGGCACGTTGACCGCGCTGCTCGGGCCATCGGGCTGTGGCAAAACCACGACGATGAAGATCATCGCCGGGCTTTTAGAGCCAAGCTCCGGCGATGTGCGGTTCGATGGACGTTCGATCTTACGGGAAAAACCTGAAAACCGGGGCGCCGTGATGGTGTTTCAGAACCATCTGCTGTTTCCCTATATGAGCGTGGCGGAGAATGTTGGGTTCGGCCTCAAGATGCGCAAGACCAACCCCGCCGAGATCAAACGGCGCGTTGGTGAGATGCTTGATCTGGTCCGCCTCCCCGATCTGGGTGAGCGCAAGCCGAGCGCGCTTTCCGGCGGGCAACAACAACGGGTTGCGCTCGCCCGCGCGCTGATTGTGCAGCCGGAGGTTTTGCTGCTGGATGAACCGCTTTCCAACCTCGACACGCATCTGCGGTTTGAAATGCGCGATCTGATCCGATCTTTGCAGCAAGAGACCGGGATCACCACGATCTTCGTAACCCATGATCAGGAGGACGCCGTCGTGCTGGCGGACCGTGTCGCGCTGATCCTTGATGGGCAGATGAAGCAGTACGACACGGCCGATGCGTTCTACAAACGCCCTGTGGATGAGGCGACGGCGCGGTTCTTCGGTGGGCGTAACTTCATCTCGGGCACCTCTGCGGATGGTGTTTTCGACAGCGCCTTGGGGCGGTTGGTTTTGCCGCTTGGAGCCGTCGCAGGGCAGGGCACGCTGACCTTCCGACCCGAAAATGTGCGCTTGGGGCATGCACCGAGCGGAGAAAACAACCTAACCGCCGATCTGATCGAGGTCATCTATCTGGGCACCCAAACCCGCCTGAAACTCAGCGTTGGTGATATGCTGATCGAGGCAATCGTGAACCCAACAGAAGCGGAGGGATACCGCATTGGTGCGCTGGTGCCGCTCCACCTTCCAAACGAGACGCTCTGGGTGATTTCATAAGATCGCGGTGCCGCATGCCCCGATATGTCTCAGGTTGCCAGTCGACTGCGTTCGACCGCTGTCTGCACAGCCATCCGAAACAGAGTATAGACTGGGATCTCTGGCGCATCCGGGCGCACCATCAGGCCGACTGGCCCATCTGTCATCGCCGTGTCGATCGGAAGCCGGACAAGCGTGCCATCCGCGGTTTCGTTGGCCACAACACCGCTTGATATCACCCAAATCGCGTCGGATTGCCGCGTATAGACGCGGCCGAAGGTGCTTGAAACGGTTTCGATCCGGTTCGGCGGTTCGGTCAGCCCGTGGGCGATCAAGAACCGCTCGACCATTGGTCTTATCGCGGATCCTGCCGGTGGATAGATCAACTGCCATTCACCAATCCGGTGCAGGTCCGGTGCCGCCAAGAGCGGATGACCGGCGCGCACGACAAAATCCACCTGTTCCATATAGAGTTGTGTGAACGAGATGCCTTGCATCGTATCTGGCTGCCCAAGCCGCCCGATCACCACATCAAGTTCGCCCAAGCGCAATCGCTCAATCAGATAGCCATGCGGCCCATCCAGCATTTGCAGCATGGCGTCTGGCGCTAAGGTGGAGAACTCGGCCACGACATGTGGCATCATCGAGGCAGCCACACTGGGGAGTGATCCAACGCGAAGCCGTGTCTTGACCTGCTGCCGCGCGGTTTCGATGCCGCGCACGCCTTGCTGCAGATTGGCGAGCGACATTTGCGCAAAATGCAGAAACACCTCACCCTGTTTCGTCAGCGTGACGCCAGATCTGCTGCGCTGCATAAGCTTGGCGTCGACGATGTCTTCCAATTCTTTCAAGGTCTTCGAAATCGCCGGTTGTGTGAGATACAGCTTTTCAGCCGCTCGTTTTAAACTCCCCTCCCGGGCGATTTCGACAAAGCATTGAATGTGACGGAATTTAACGCGGCGCTCGAATATGGTTTCTTTTTTGGGCATCTATCGTATAGTAATTCTCATTTTTGTTATCGGTTTTAACAAGATAACGTTGCCGTGTGGAGGGGTTTATGAAGACACAGGTGGCGATCGTTGGCGGGGGACCTTCGGGTCTGCTGCTTGGGCAGTTGTTGCAGACGCGCGGCATCGACAGCATCGTTTTGGAGCGAAGAACCAAGGACTATGTTCTGGGTCGGATCCGCGCGGGGGTGTTGGAAGTTGGGGCGGTGAACCTGCTGCGCCAAGCCGGTGTCGGCGACCGCATGGACCGTGAGGGCATCCTCCATGACGGCACAATCATCTCCTACGGCGATGAGATATTCGGTATCAATTTCAAAGAACACACGAATGCCGGGGTAATGGTTTATGGCCAGACGGAGTTGACGCGCGACCTCTATGACGCGCGTGAGGCCACCGGTGGGCGGATCATCTACGACGTCGAGGATGTGCAGATTTGCGATGCCAAGTCGAATACACCTTATGTCACCTACACGGTCGATGGCGTCGCGCATCGGATCACTTGTGACTTTGTCGCGGGCTGTGACGGATTTCATGGAGTCAGTCGCAATACCATCCCCGATGATGTGCGCGTTGAGTATGAGAAAGTCTATCCGTTTGGATGGCTTGGTATTCTGTCAGAAACGCCGCCTGTTGCGGATGAATTGATCTATGCCAGTTCTGAGCGTGGTTTCGCGCTCTGTTCCATGCGAAACCCTGTGTTGAGCCGCTATTACATCCAGTGCTCTTTACAAGACACCGTTGAAGATTGGTCGGATGAAGCTTTCTGGTCAGAGTTGAAGCGCCGCCTTCCCAAAAATGTGGCCGACAAGCTGATCACCGGGCCATCGATTGAGAAATCCATCGCGCCCTTGCGCTCTTTCGTGACGGAGCCGATGCAGTGGGGGCGGCTGTTCCTCTGCGGGGATGCGGCGCATATCGTGCCGCCGACAGGGGCCAAGGGCTTGAACACCGCCGCCTCCGATATCTACTATCTCTTCAATGGTCTGGCTGAGTATTATCAAGACGGCGCGACCACTGGGCTAGATGCGTATTCGGAAAAAGCCTTGGCGCGGGTTTGGAAGGCGGAGCGATTTAGCTGGTGGATGACAAATCTTCTGCACCGCTTCCCTGATGAGAACCAGTTCGATCAGAAGATGCAGGCGGCGGAGATCGCGTTTCTGCGCACCAACCGCGCCGCGCAGAGCGTTCTGGCGCAAAACTATGTTGGGTTGCCATACTGATGCCAGATCGAAAACAGACAGGGATGGAGATCCGCCGTGCCGTTTTGGGCGATGCCCATGTGGACCGCGCCGAGGCCGCAACAACAGAGTTCGATGCGCCGTTCCAAGCTCTGATCACCGAGATGGCTTGGGGCAATCTATGGGCCGGTGATGGGATCACGTTGCGCGAACGGTCTATGGTGACACTTGCCTTGCTCGCCGCTTTGGGGAACTTTGAGGAAATCCCAATGCATATTCGCGCCACGGCCCGCACCGGTGCCAGCAAACGCGATGTTTTGGAGGTGTTTCAGCATGTGGCCGTCTATGCCGGCGTGCCGCGCGCCAATCAGGCGCTGAAACTGGCCAAAGAGACCTATGCTGAGATGGAAGCGGACGAGGCAACCTCGACCAATCAGCCGGAAGGGGCATAACATGCCGGGCTATCCAGAACTCTACCAACGAGATCGCGAGCGCCATCCCCCCGCATTGACCCGCGACTATAAAACATCCGTGGCCCGGTCGCCGCAGAATGCGCTGATCAGTTTGGAAAACACCGCAAGCGAACTGACCGGCCCGCGTTTTGGCCATAATGACATCGACCCAATCGACAGTGATTTGCTGGCAAATTTCGCTCAGCCGGGGGAAAGCCCAATCGGTGAGCGGATTTTGCTGCATGGCCGGGTGCTGGACGAAAACGCGCGGCCCGTGCCCAACACCTTGGTCGAGATTTGGCAGGCCAATGCCGGCGGGCGGTATCGACATAAGAAAGATACCTATCTTGCGCCAATCGACCCGAATTTTGGCGGCTGCGGCCGGACGCTTACGGATGCCGACGGGGCCTATGTGTTTCGCACTGTGAAGCCGGGGGCATCCCTGGCGCAACTGGGTCAACAACTGGCGCCCCGCGCATATTCATATCTCGGTCTTTGGTTGGGCCTTCGCGCAGCGTCTGATCACGCAATGCTATTTCGAGGGCGATCCGCTGATTGCCAAATGCCCGATCGTGAACACGATCCCCGATCCTGACGCCATCGACCAATTGGTTGCGGCGCTCGATCTGAACGCCACAATCCCGCTCGACACGATTGCCTATAAATTCGACATCGTCCTGCGCGGCGCGCGCTCGACCCTGTTCGAAAACCGGTTGGAGGGGAACTGATGCCGCAGAAGCTTGGGTATCTCAAAGAAACACCCTCTCAGACAGCCGGGCCATATGTGCATATCGGCTTGGCGCCAGGCGCGGCGGGCTTTGAGATTTACGATCAAGAGCTGGGGTGGGACATCGCTGGCCCACATGCCAAGGGCGAACGTATTCGCGTCGAAGGGGTGGTCATAGACGGCATCGGCAGCCCGATCAAAGATGTGCTGCTCGAGGCTTGGCAGGCGAATGCTGCCGGAGTATATTCGCACCCGGATCGCGCCGATGAGCTCGAGGAGGGCTTCCGAGGCTGGGGGCGTGTGATCACCGATTTTGACACCGGAGACTGGGGCTTTGATACGGTTAAACCCGGCCCGGTTATGGGCCGAAACGGCCAGATGATGGCGCCACATATCAATCTGTGGATCGTGGCTCGTGGGATCAATGTCGGCCTCAACACCCGGCTCTATTTTTCAGATGAAGCCGAGACCAATGCGCAGGATCCGATCCTCAACGGGATCGAGTGGGAACGCCGCCGCGATACGCTTATCGCCGCGCGGGCGGAAAGGGACGGCCAAGCCGTCTACCGTTTCGACATCCGGCTGCAAGGGGAGGCCGAAACGGTCTTTTTTGATATTTAGGCGCGTCAGAGCGCGCTGCGATCAATCATCAAACCGCCATCGACCAGGTCATCATTGGGATGGGTCACCACCATTGCGCCTGGCTCAAGCCCGCTCAGAACCTCGGCAAACCGGTCGCTTCTGCGGCCCAACTCAACCGTCACCTCTTGGGCGGTGTTGCCGTTCGCCATGAACACCGCCCAGGTATCGCCACGGCGGAACAGCGCGCTGAGCGGGACTTGAGTGACCTCATCGGCTTGCCACTCGACAATCCGCAAGAAGGTCGAAAACCCATCGCCCAACCCGGCGCGCGCCTCTTGCGGTGTGGTCAGATGAAAGATCGCGTCGACCCGTTGTTCCTCAATCCCCAAGGCGGAGATATGGGTGCGGGCGGAGGGCTCGACCCGGTCAAGCTCGGCCATCAATGTGTCTGGGCCGCCCCACCGTTCGACCATTGCGACCGCACCGGGGGCCAAGCGCACCGCATCGGAGGAGAGCAGATCGGCGACAATTTCGAGTTGCGTCGGGTCGCCGATACTGACCAAGGGCGTACCGGCCGTCACCGGGCGTTCGCTGATATTGGCGACGGACAGGACGACGCCATCGGCGGGCGACATCAATTCGATGCAGCAATCCCCATTGGCGGCCCCATTCGCGCCATCTGGCCCAATCAATGCGGCGCGGGAGCGATCCAGCGTGCTTTGCGCGATGTTGATCCGTGCCTCCGCAGCATCAACCGTCGCATCCGCAATCGCCAATTGCTGCGTCACATCCTCCATCGCAGTGATCGACGAAACCCCACGTTCGACCAGAACTTGCACCCGGTCAAACTGCATCTGGGCATAGGTTTGTTCCTCGACCGAGCGGCGCAGTTCGGTCCGGGCGACGTTCAGCGCCGCCTCGGCCTCACCAACGGAGGCTTCGGCCTGCATCCTGGTCCGGCTATCGAGTAGGCTCGGCGGCACAGGCTCCACCAGGGCCACAACCGTTTCACCGGCCAGAACCGCATCTCCCACATCAACGGGAGAGCGGAGCGCCGTGCCGCTGATCGGTGCCGCGACTTCGAAAATGTCGCGGATACGGGTCTGCCCATCGGCATCGACAGTGACCTGCAGCGGCCCGCGCGTGACCTCATGGAGATCCACAGCAATCGGCTCGGGCCGGAAGGTGACATAGAGCAGCCCGGCCAGGATGGCGCCACCAACGACCAGGATGCCTAGGGTTCTTGGTTTCAGAGACATAAGCCTGCTACTCCCTTGTTTTCATAACGGATACGAGATTGAGATTGTCCAGCCTGCGGCGCACGATCAGCGCCGAGGCCAGGGCCGCGGCCAGCACAACCAAGCTGGCCCGGGCAAAGATATCGGGGTTCAGGATGAGCGGCATCGCATAGAGATCGGAGGAAAACGCGTTCACCATCACCTGTGCGATGCCCGCGCCGAGAAGCCAGCCAACGGGCTGCGCGACAAGCGCCAGAAACATCGTTTCGCCCACCAGCACATAAGACACTTCGCCGCGTGAAAAGCCGAGGATCCGTAAACTCGCCAACTCGCGCGCCCGTTCACTCAGTTGAATACGCGCGCCGTTATAGGCGACCCCGACCGTGATCAGCACAGCGATCACGATATAGACCGTGTTCATCACCGTGACGTTTTCGCGGATCGTGTCCTGAAAGCTGCGCCTGGTGTCGGTCATCATGATCAGGCCCGATAGGCGCGGCAGGTCTTTCAATCGAGCGTGCAACGCATCGAGTTCATTGTCATCCAAGGTGACATTCACGACTGACATGCGGGGGCTTTGCCGGAATATCTCGTTGAGATAGCCCAGATCGATATAGGCGCCGAGACCGAAATACTGTTCGACCAACCCGGTGACGACCATCTCATGGGTCTCTCGCCGACCGCTCAGAAATTCGACTTCGACCAGGTCACCGATGCCCAAATCCAGCTGACTGGCCAATCGCTCGGCCAGGAGGATGCCGCCGGGCTCCGCCGTACTGACCGAGCCATCGGCGCCGATCACCCGGCTCAAATCTGTGCCGGGGCGGCGCGCCTCGATGGCTAAGCTTTTCTCCAAGGGACCATTGCGCAGGATTGCGGGCAGATATTGCTGCGGCTCGGCTTGCAAAACCCCGGGCAGGCGGCGCACTTCGGCAATCGTCGTCTCAGGCACATCATCGGTAAACAGCAGCATCGCGTCTTGGCGGTTCGATTGGTAAAACGCCACATCGACGATGTTGTCCAACGCGTCATGGACAAAGGACGCAGCGATGACGGCGGAGACTGCGAAACCGAGGCCCAAACAGGTCATCGCGCTGCGCACTGGCCAGCGGAAGAAACTGCGCAGGATCATAATGGTCGGTTGCGAAAGCCGCGCGCGCGCCATCAAGACATCGATGAAGCTGCGCTTGAACCGGGGCGGCGCGGGGGCTGCATCGCGATCGCGGGGGCCAGCCGGGCAGCCATGATCGCCGCGCGAGCCGCGCCCAACATGGTCGTTAGAAGCGCCGCCAGACCTGAGATCGCATAGACCCAGCCCGGCACCCGGAACAACAGATAGGGGAAGTCGAAGAACACGACATATTCCATCGCCATGTCATAGGCTAGCCAAGTCCCGCCGCCCCAGCCGATGCCGATACCGACCAAGGCAATAAAGGCCGCGAGCAGAAGGTAGTGCAGGCAGATCTCGAAATCCGAATAGCCGATGGCCTTCAATAGCCCGATCTCCGAGCGCTCCAAGGCCACGATCCGCCCCATCACCATGCTGACCAAAAACGCCGCGATCGCGAAGAAGATCGGCGGCACAACCATCGCCATGCCTCTGAGTTGGTCGATCTCGGAACTGACGAAACTGTCGCTCGTCTGTTGATCGCGGCCATGAGCGCCAAGCCCGCCATAGGCTTCCAGCATATCATCCAGCGCGTCGATCACCGCCTCTTCTCGCGCGTCCTGAGTGATTTTGATCGCCAGGCCGTTGAACGCGCCTTGCATATCGAAGGCGGCGGAGGCCGCGCGTTCCGGCATCCAGATAATGCCGAACCCCTCATTGTCCGGCATCATGCCGCCGGGCCCGATTGTGTAAATATATTCTGGGCTTAGTGCTGTGCCAACGATGCGCAAGGCACGCCGTTGACCATTCAAATTGGCGTGGAACACCGACCCGATCTCAAACCCGTTGGCTTCGGCAAAAGGCTCGTTGACCATCACCTCGCTGCTGGATGTCGGGTCGGGGTAGTCGCCCGAGCGCAGGAGCGGCACATTGAGCAGCGGGTCGTTGTCCTCGGGCCAGGAGAGGACATGCCCCACCGCGCTTTCAACCCGTCCTTCGATATCCAAGATCGCGAAGCCGGAGACGGTTGGGTCGACGGCATAGATGCCGTCAATCGCCCGGATCTCAGGCAAAAGGCTTTCTGGCGCGCGCCGGGCATCGATCCAAACATCCGCGAACCGGTTGCGTTCATAATAGGCTGATCGGGTATCATCCAGCGCCTGATACATCCCGAAAGAGGTCAGCAGAAGCGCCACGCCGCAGGCCAACACCATGGCGATTGCGACGCCCTGCACCCAGAGCCGTTTGAAATCGCGAAAGAGCTTTTTGTCGAGCGCCTGCATCCCTGTCACCAAACGATATTATGCGGGGCGAGGCGGGTCTCATTCACATGGACTTCGCTAATCTTGCCGTCTTGGAACTGAATCACCCGATGCGCCATTTGCTGGATCGCGGCGTTATGGGTGATGACCGCCGTGGTGGTGCCGAACTGGTCATTGATCGTTTTGAGCACTTCGAGCACCTGCACGCCGGTTTTGCTATCGAGCGCGCCGGTAGGCTCGTCACATAGCAACACTTCAGGCCGCTTCGCAATCGCGCGGGCAATGGCCACCCGTTGCTGCTCACCACCCGACATTTCCGAGGGGAAATGGTCCAGACGATGGCCCAACCCGACCAAATCGAGCGCCTCGGCCGCCGGCATCGGGTTTGGCGCGACGTCGGTGACGAGCTGCACATTCTCGCGCGCGGTCAGCGACGGCACCAAATTATAGAACTGGAACACGAACCCCACATGATCCCGACGGAACTTTGTCAGCCCACGGTCACCCAAGTCGGTCAGTTCCAGATCGCGGAACCAGACCCGGCCTTCGGTGGCATGGTCCAGCCCGCCCAGGATATTCAGAAGCGTGGATTTGCCCGAGCCCGATGGGCCAAGCAGCACCGCCAGTTCGCCAGCGAATAGCTCCAGGCTGACCCCGGCGAGGGCGTAAACCTTCACTTCACCGGTGTCATAAACCTTCGTAATGTTCTCGGTGCGAAAGATTTTCTCCGCCACCTGCCGTCTCCTTGGTCTTCGTCCGTCGCTGCTTGGAACTGACATAGAGAGTGCGTCTGCGATTTGATTTGGCTCAATCCGGGGCAATACAACGTAACGTCACGGCGAAAACCTGCCGAGGCAAGGCCGACGCAAAACCCCTTGTTGCGGGCGGTCACACAGCGCTACAACAGGGGGGAGTTTCAAAATACGGCCCCAGGTTTCACTATTTGGAACATGTTGATGTCAAACACCCGCGCCAATCGCCGCTATCGCAGCCAGGAATGGTTCGACAATCCCAACAATCCCGGCATGACCGCGCTCTATCTCGAGCGCTATCAAAACCAGGCCTTCACCCAAGGTGAGTTGCAATCTGAAAAGCCGATCATCGGCGTGGCGCAAACCGGCTCTGACCTCGTGCCTTGCAACAAGATCCATGTGTTCCTGATGGATCGGATCAAAGCGGGCATTCGCGATGCGGGCGGAATTCCGTTGGAATTCCCGGTGCATCCGATCCAAGAGACGGGCAAGCGGCCCACGGCCGCGCTCGACCGGAACTTGCAATATCTGAGTTTGGTCGAGGTGCTGCATGGCTATCCGATCGATGGGGTGGTGTTGACGACGGGCTGCGACAAGACCACGCCTGCGATGCTGATGGGGGCCGCCACGGTCGACCTGCCGGCCATTGCGCTGAATGGCGGGCCGATGCTGGATGGTTGGTACAAAGGCAAACGCGCCGGCAGCGGCACCACGATTTGGGAGGGGCGGCGGCTTCTGGCCAAGGGCGAGATTGACTATGATGAGTTCATGGAACTGGCTTGCGCCTCCTCGCCCTCGCTCGGCCATTGCAACACCATGGGCACAGCCTCGACGATGAATGCGATGGCGGAGGCTTTGGGCATGACCTTGCCGGGCGCGGCGGCCATTCCAGCCCCGTTCCGCGAGCGGATGGAGATGGCTTATCTCACCGGTCGCCGGATCGTGGAGATGACGGAGGCCGACCTGAAACCCTCCGATATTCTGACCCGCGCCTCCTTCCTGAACGCCATCAAAGTGAACACGGCGATTGGCGGCTCCACCAATGCGCCGCCGCATTTGCAGGCGATTGCGCGTCATGCGGGGATCGAGCTGGACGTGACCGATTGGCAGACCCACGGCCATGATCTGCCGCTTCTCGTGAATATGCAGCCCGCGGGCGCTTATCTGGGCGAAAGCTTCTTCCGGGCGGGCGGTGTGCCCGCGGTGATGGGGAGCTTCTCGCCGAAGGCCATCTGGATGGCGCGGCGATGACTGCGACAGGTGAACCCATGGCGGGCGCCTTGGGCGGGGCGCGGAGCCTAGACCATGATGTGATCCGCCCGGTCAGCAATCCGATGCGGGAGGAGGCCGGGTTCCTGGTGCTTTCCGGCAATCTCTTCGACTCGGCGCTGATGAAAACCTCCGTCATCTCCGAGGATTTCCGGACGCGGTTTTTGAACGACGGCGTGTTCGAGGCGAAAGCCGTCGTGTTCGAGGGGCCGGAAGACTACCATGATCGCGTGAACGACGCCGCCTTAGGTATTGATGAAGAAACAATTCTCTTCATTCGCAATGTTGGCTGCGTCGGTTATCCCGGATCTGCCGAGGTGGTGAATATGCAGCCGCCCGATGCGCTGATCCAGGCCGGGATCAACCATTTGCCGACCGTTGGCGATGGCCGCCAATCGGGCACGTCGGAGAGCCCGTCGATCCTCAACGCCTCACCCGAGGCGGTCGTGGGCGGCGGCCTGGCGCTTTTGCAAACCGGCGATCCGGTCCGGCTCGACCTGAACGCGGGCACTCTCGACTGCACGATCCCCGAGGCGGAGTGGCAAGCCCGCCGCGATGCTTGGACACCGCCAGAGCTGGAGCATCAGACGCCTTGGCAGGAGCTTTACCGGACCCATGTGGGGCAACTCGCCGATGGCGGTTGCCTTGAACTGGCCACGGCCTATCAGCGGATCGCCAAAGACTTGCCGCGCGACAATCATTAAGCGGCGCGGCCAGCATTTCGCACGGGCGTTTTATCGCCATGCGCCGGGTGAAAATCTGACCTGTGTCAAAGCCCTGTCGTAATTCCGGGGTAGGGTGCCCAGATAAGAGGCGACGAGCGGGCCCAAGGACAGAGATGACGATATTCACCAACACGCCCTATGACGCGATTGAGGTCGGCATGCAGGCCAGCATTGACCGTCTCTGCGTCGCTGATGACCTCTATGTCTTTGCCAATTCCAGCGGCAATCTGAACCCG
Source organism: Fontisubflavum oceani (assembly GCF_030407165.1). Lineage (GTDB taxonomy): Bacteria > Pseudomonadota > Alphaproteobacteria > Rhodobacterales > Rhodobacteraceae > Rhodophyticola > Rhodophyticola oceani. Next base: position 3,127,522 of record NZ_CP129111.1, on the reverse strand, counting down.
ATGCATCTGCCACGTGAGGATGGCGACGGCGATGGGTTGCCCGAGGCGGTGGCCCCATCGGCCTGGTTGGGCGCGCTGATTTCGGGCGTGTTGGGCAACCAACTGCCGGGGCCGGGCACGCTGTACCGCGATCAAACCTTGCGGTTCATTGGCCGGGCGCATGCGGGCGACAAATTGACCGCCGGTGTGCGGGTTGTCGAAAAACTACCCGACAACCTGGTGCGTTTCGAGACCTGGGTCGACGGCCCGAATGGCCGGATCGCCGAGGGCGAGGCGCGGGTCATTGCACCCGATGCGGCGCAGAGCTTCGATGCGCATGATGTGCCGGGCTTAACCGTCCAGAGCCATGTGCATTTCGATCGGTTGATCGAGCGGGCCGAACCTTTGCCGCCAATCCCCACCAGCGTGGTGGCGCCGGAAACAGCGGATGCGCTGATGGGCGCGATGCTTGGCCGGGATCACACACTGATCGACCCGATCTTGGTGGGCTGCGCCAAGAAGATCGCCGCCGCTGCCGAGGAATGCGGATGTGATATCAGCGGTTTAGAGATTATCGACATTCCCGATCATCGCGCCGCAGCCTTGAAATCGGTGGCGCTTGTGCATCAGGGCGCGCGCGGGCGGTGATGAAGGGTCATCTGCATACCGATCAGCTTCTGCATGCAATTCTCAAGAAAGACGGTGGGTTGCGCACCAATCGCCGCCTCTCGCATGTCTTTGTCATGGATGTTCCGGGGCTCGATCATCTGCTGTTCGTCACCGATGCCGCGATCAACATCGCGCCCGATTTGGAATGCAAAGTCTCGATTGTGCAAAACGCCATCGATCTCGCCATCGGGCTGGGCGTGGCGGAACCCAAAGTTGGCATCCTCTCAGCGGTTGAGACGGTGACGGCCTCGATCCCCTCAACCCTCGATGCCGCGATCCTCTCCAAAATGGCCGACCGGGGGCAGATCACCGGCGGCTTGGTTGATGGCCCGCTGGCGATGGATAACGCGGTGGATTTGGAGGCGGCGCGGACCAAAGGCCTTAAAGGGCTGGTCGCGGGCCGCGCCGAGATCCTGGTCGCCCCCAATCTGGAATCCGGTAATATGTTGGCCAAAGAGCTGACCTTCCTGGCCCATGCCGAGGCCGGCGGAATCGTCATGGGCGCGCAAGTTCCCATCATCCTCACCAGCCGCGCCGATGACGACAAAGCGCGCCTGGCTTCCTGCGCGATTGCCGCGCTTTATGCTGCGAGTACGTCTAAATGAGCGTGATCCTGACCCTGAATGCAGGCTCTTCAACCATCAAATTCGGGCTCTATGCCAATGCGCCCGAACCGGTCGAAGAAGCGAATGGCGAAGTCGACGCGTTGGGGCCGAATGCCAAGCTTGTTTTAACTCCACGCGGGGCGGATCCGGTCGAAACCAACCTTGGACCGACCGATCACGCAAGCGGGATGCAAGCGATCCTGGATGCCGTGACGCCGCTGATGGCCGGGCGTGTCATCGATGGCGTGGGCCATCGCGTGGTGCATGGCGGCCCGGATTTCGACGGCCCGCGCGTGCTCGACCCCGCCACAATCGAACAGCTGCGGCAGTTCGAGCCGCTCGCGCCGTTGCACCAGCCCTATAACCTGGCGGGCGTCGAGGCGGCCCATGCGGCTTTCCCACAAGCCGCACAGGTCGCCTGTTTCGACACCGCGTTTCATCGCGGTCACCCTTGGGTCAATGACACATTCGCTTTGCCGCGCCGCTTCTATGACCAAGGCGTGCGCCGCTATGGGTTCCATGGGCTGAGCTATGACTACATCATGGGCGCGCTCCGCCGGGATTGGCCGCGTCTGGCCGAGGGCCGGGTGATTGTTGCGCATCTGGGCAATGGCGCCTCGATCTGCGCGATCAAGGGCGGTCGGTCTGTCGGCTCTTCTATGGGGTTCTCAGCGTTGGACGGCTTGCCGATGGGCACCCGTTCGGGGCAGGTCGACCCGGGCGTTTTGCTCTATCTGATGGATGCCGAAGGCATGGGCACCGACGAGATCAGCAATCTGCTCTACAAAGAATCCGGGCTGAAAGGTCTCTCTGGCATCACCCATGATATGCGCAGCTTGTTGCAGAGCCCCGAACCGGAGGCCGCGCAAGCCATCGACTATTACGTTTTCCGTCTCCGCCGCGAGATCGGGGCCATGGCGGCGGTTCTGGGTGGTGTTGATGCGCTGGTCTTCACGGGGGGATTGGCGAGAACGCGGCCCCAATCCGGTCGCGCGCCATTGCCGGTCTCGGATTTCTTGGCCTCAGCATTGCGCCCGCGGCCAATGACGTGAGCGCGCCGCGGATTGACGCCGGGCCGGTGCCGGTGCTGGTTGTGCCGACCGACGAGGAACGTGTGATCGCGCGCGCGGTTGTCGCGACTCTCGGAGATGCCGAAGCCACGCGGGAAGCAAGGGGCGCTTGGGCCGCCGCCGAATAGCGGTCTTGACCTTCGCTCAGAACACCACACTTTAGCGGTCAGATTTGCGAGGTATCTCATGCGGTTGATCCTATTTGCAGTGGTGGCCATCGGTTTGCTGATCGGCGCTATAGCGGTCTATATGCGGGTGGCGCCAATGCCGCCCGAGATTTGGCATCTGACCCCGGCCGAGGTGACGCCCCCCGACAGCCCCAATTATGTCCTGCTGATCGCTGAGGATGCGCCGCGCTTTGCCGGAACGGTTGATGGGATCGCCGCCCGGCTTGATGAGATTGCGCGCGGCGACGGCGCGCGCCTGATAGCGGGAAGCGTGTCGGAGGGGCACATCACCTATGTGCAGCGCAGCCGGTTGATGGGCTACCCTGATGCAATCTCTGTGCAGGTCCATCCCACCGATGAGGCGGGCCAAGTTGCCATCGACATTTTCTCGCGCTCGCGCTTTGGGCATTCCGATATGGGGGTGAATGCGGCCCGGGTGGAGCGCTGGCTGTCGCAGCTCGGCTCTTGACGTTTCCGCGGCCCCAAGCGACACCGCCTGAATGTTGCCCGCTGATCGCCTTCACCAAATCACCGACCGGTTCGAGTTTCTCGAGGCGCGCCTGAACGCGGGCCCCGATGCTTCCGAGATTGCCACGATCAGTCAAGAATATGCCGCGCTGAAACCCGTGGCTGATCAGATTGCAGCCTACCAGCAGTTGCTGCGCGACATCGATGAGGCCGAGGCGATGTTGGACGATCCGGAGATGAAAGCGCTGGCCGAGGAGGAGTTGCCGACGCTGCGCGCCGCTTTGCCCGAGGCGGAACAGGCGCTTCGCATCGCGCTTTTGCCAAAAGATGCCGCCGACGCGCGCCCGGCAATGATCGAGATCCGCCCGGGCACCGGCGGCGATGAGGCGGCGCTTTTTGCGGCTGATTTGCTGCGGATGTATGAACGCTATGCCGAGACCCATGGGTGGAAGCTGGAGATCATCGAGCAAAGCCAGACGGAGCTGGGCGGGATCAAAGAAGTTGTGGCCCATGTCACGGGCGAGGGGGTATTCGCCCGGCTGAAATACGAATCCGGAGTGCATCGGGTGCAGCGGGTGCCGACCACCGAATCCGGCGGACGCATCCATACCTCTGCCGCGACGGTTGCCGTGCTGCCCGAGGCGGAAGAGGTCGATATCGACATTCCCGCCGGCGACATCCGGATCGACACGATGCGCGCCAGCGGGGCCGGCGGGCAGCATGTGAACACCACCGATAGCGCGGTGCGGATCACCCATATCCCCTCAGGCATTGTGGTGACCTCGTCGGAGAAATCGCAACATCGCAACCGGGAGATCGCGATGGGCGTCCTGCGTGCCCGGCTCTATGACCTCGAACGGCAGCGCGTCGATGACGAACGCGCGGCGGATCGGAAATCGCAGGTCGGTTCCGGCGACCGTTCCGAGCGCATCCGCACCTATAACTTCCCGCAAGGCCGGATGACCGATCACCGGATCAACCTGACGCTTTATAAGCTCGATCAGGTGATGCAGGGCGATTTGGACGAGGTGATCGACGCGCTCATCGCGGATGACCAAGCCCGGATGCTGGCGGAGATGGAGGGGTGAGCGTCCAGGCCGCGCTGAATGCGGGCCGGGACCGATTGCGCGCGGCGGGTATTGAGGGCGCGGAGAAAGACGCACGCTGGCTGATGGCCGCGGCTTTGGGGCTGACGCCGGACCGGGTGATCCTGCATCTCCGCGATCCGCTCAGCGAAGAGGTTGAGTTCTTCTATGAGAATGCCCTAGGCCGACGGCTGGCCCGCGAACCGGTCAGCCATATCCTCGGCGGGCGCTGGTTTTACGGCCGCTGGTTTCATGTGACGGCGGATGTGTTAGATCCCCGCCCGGAGACCGAAATCCTGATCGAGCAAGCTTTACGCCACCCGTTCAAAGAGGTGCTCGATCTGGGCACCGGCACCGGCTGTATCTTGCTGAGCCTTCTGGCAGAGCGCCCGGAGGCAACCGGGATTGGTACGGATATCTCACCCCAAGCGTTCGCGATTGCTGAATGGAACGCGGCGGAATTCAATGTCGGCGACCGGCTTGCCCTGATCGAATCCGATTGGTTCTCTGCCGTTGGGGGGCGGTTCGATCTGATCGTCTCAAACCCGCCTTATATCGCGGCGGTCGAGATGGCTGCGCTGGCTCCCGATGTACGCGATTACGAACCCCATGGCGCGCTCACCGATGGGGCCGATGGCCTCTCCGCCTATCGCGCGATTGCGGCGGCTGCACCGGGGCACCTGACCCCCGACGGGCGCGTGTTGGTGGAGATCGGGCCAAGCCAGGGCAGGGCAGTCTCAGATCTCTTTGCCGAGGCCGGGCTGAGCGAGATCACGGTTACCCCCGATTTTGACGGGCGGGATCGCGTGGTCGGCGGCACGTGGCACGGGCCGTCTTGATCACCCGACGACGCGCCCCAATATGAGGAACAGGCCAAAACCGCGCTGAACTGTGCTGATTTCGGCGTTTTTACACGCAAAAATGTGCCTTTACGCCGATTTACCCTTGTTTTGCGCGTCGGAGCGTGGTTACTCATTTGCCAGCGGACGCAGATTGGCCTGCCCAATCGCCCGCGGTTTTGCCACAGAATCGGGTCAACCAGGAATTAGAGTGTTGGCCTGTAACATGATCTGGCGGGGGCCAGGTCCGACAATTCCCACCAGGAACACTGGAACAGAAAACTTATGAGATCATCTAAGAACCGCTCGCGGTCCAAGGGCAACCGGAACCGGTCCGTTGGCAATATCGTCAACCGGGTGTTTGACAGCTCGGGTCCTGAGGGCAAGGTGCGCGGCACCCCGCAGCAGATTATCGATAAATACAACCAGTTGGCGCGCGACGCCCAACTCTCCAATGACCGGGTCGCGACCGAGAATTTCCAACAACATGCCGAGCATTACACCCGCATGTTGAGCGAAGCGCAGCGCGAGATGGAAGCCAAGCGCGAGGCGCAAGAGGCGCAGCAAAACCAGCAGCGCGAGCAGCGTCAGCAAAACCAGCAGCGCCATGACGAGGCGGCGCAGCAAAATCAGCAACGCGCCGATGACAGCGCTGCACAAAACACCAAACCGACCGCCAGCGCCCCGCAAGCAGAGCTTCAACCGGGCGAAGGTGCACAACCCGATGCCAGTTTTGACGCGGTGATCGATGCGGCGCCCGAAGGCGAGAGCGGCTTGGTCGAGACGCCAGAAAGCGCCCCCAAGCCCAAACGCAGCCGGACCCGGCGCCCGCGCAAGGCAGAGGCCGAAACCGACAGCCCGCCAGCGGAGCCAACCCCCGACAATCCGCAGGAAGCGGCTGAGTAGCTTAGCCCGCCGCCACCTGCCGGGCCAGGGCGCAGAACCCTTCGACAGGGATTTGCTCGGCCCGGTCCGTAGGGGTAAGCCCCGCGGCCAAAAGCCGATCTTCGATATCAGGCACCAGCCCCTTCAACGCGGCGCGCAGCATTTTGCGGCGCTGGTTGAAGGCCTTGGCCACAACCCGCTGCAACACATCCGGGTCCGCCGGATAGCGCGGCGCGGGAAGGGCGGCCAGATGCACCACCGAGGAACTGACCTTCGGCGGCGGTGTAAATGCGCCCGGTGGCAGGCTCATCACAATCTTCGCCTCGCACCGCCACTGCGCGAGTACCGCCAGACGCCCATAAGCCTTGCTGCCAGGCTGCGCCACGATCCGCTCGGCCACCTCGCGTTGGAACATCAGCGTCAGGCGGTCCCAGAGCGGTGGCCAGGTGGGCGGCGTCAGCCAACGGACCAGAAGCTCGGTGCCCACATTATAGGGCAGATTGGCCACCACCTTGATTGGCGGGGTCAGATGCGCGGCCCAATCGATCTCCAACGCATCAGCATTCAGAACCTCCAGCCGCTCTGGATAGGCCGCTGCAATCTCGGCCAAGGCGGGCAGGCAGCGGGCGTCTTTTTCCACCGCCACCACGCGTCGCGCGCCCTCAGATAGCAGCCCCCGGGTCAGCCCCCAGGCCCCGGTCCCACTTCCAACACGTCATGGCCCGTCAGATCACCCGCCGCGCGGGCGATTTTCGCTGTCAGGTTGAGGTCCAGCAGAAAATTCTGCCCCAAAGCTTTGCGTGCGCTCAGCCCATGCGTGGCGATCACCTCGCGTAACGGCGGCAGGGTATCGATCCCACTCATCTCGCCGACCGCCCGCAAAAATCTCGAGATTTTTGGACGGAATTTTCGAAAATTCCGGTCACGCCGCTCGCGCCCTGGCCATTTTCTCGGCCATTTTCAGAGCCGCGATCAGACTGGTTGGATCGGCTTTGCCGGTGCCGGCTATGTCGAAGGCCGTGCCATGATCGGGGGAGGTGCGGATAAATGGCAGCCCGAGGGTCACATTCACCCCGCCCGCGAAATCCAGCGTTTTGATCGGGATCAGCGCCTGGTCGTGATACATCGCCACTGCCGCATCATACCCGGCGCGCGCCTCCGCATGAAACATCGTGTCGGCGGAATGCGGGCCGGTGACCGCCAGCCCTTCAGCGCGCAACGCCTCCAGAACCGGCGTGATCAGAGCGATCTCCTCACCGCCCATCGTGCCGCCTTCGCCCGCATGCGGGTTGAGTCCCGTGACGGCGATGCGCGGCGCGTCCACGCCGAAATCCTGGCGTAGGGCGGCGTGGGTGATCCGGATCGTATCCATCAAAAGCGCGCGGCTCAGCGCCCCTGGGACATCGGCCAGGGCATTATGGATCGTCGTCGGCACCACTTTGAGCGCGTCGCAGGCCAGCATCATCACCACACGATCTACGCCTGCCAAATGCGCGAGATATTCCGTATGGCCGGGATATGGGAACCCCGCGCCATCTTTCAGCGCCTTCTTATGTATCGGGGCGGTGCAGAGCGCCGAAGCCGCGCCCCGCATCACCAAATCAACGCCGGTTGCGATCACGTCAATCACCGCCTGGGCATTGGCCGGGTTGGGGCAACCCGGTACAGCGGCGGCCGGGAACTCCTGCGCCAGAACCGGCAACGCATGGCCTGCTACGTGATCGGCATCACCTGCCGTGCGAATGACCTCAACTGGAACACCGAACCCGGCAAAATGCGCCGGGTCACCAATCACAAAAAACGGCAACCGCGCGCCAAGCTCCGCCCAAGCCTTGGCGGCGATCTCAGGTCCAATTCCGGCTGGCTCACCCGAGCTTAGCGCAATCGGTGCCGTGCTCATTCGTCTTCCGTAATGATCGCCTCGGCGCGCAACTCGGCCATGAACCCGTTGGCGTAACTCTCCAAGCGCTGCTGGAACAGAACCTCACGCACCTGCTCCCGCCCGCCCTCGGGCAGCTCGGTCGACCGGCCGCAGAGCATCAGAACTCGCGAGACCTCGCCGCCTTGACCGGTCAAGCCAAAGGACATTTCGTTATCATCCAATCGGGCCAGTTCCAGCGCGACATTGCCGGGCACCTCGTCGATCAGTTGCGAGATCCGAGTAAACCCATCGGGGCGCACGCCATAGAGATCTTCGCATGTATCGATCTCGTCGCGCAGGGCCGTTGCCTCGGAAAGCCCATCGGTTACCGGAATTGTCGCATACTCGACCGCCGTCACGACGGGCGTGACGAAGTCGGTTTCTTCAAAATCGCGCAGCTGGAAGATCGCAATCGCGGGGCCGAGTGGGACAGGGTCGGTCACATCGCCCGGCCCGAGCGTCAAAACCAAAGAGCGCAATCCGGGTGGCAGGCTGGACAAAGGGCGCCAGCCAAGCGAGCCACCGGCCCGCGCAGTGCCCGCCGCAGATAGCCGCCGCGCCGCGGCCGAGAACCCGCCGATATCGCCATCAAGGTTTTCAGACAGGCCTTGAATCTGCGTGCGTACGTCATCTTGGTTTTGCGGCGTGAGGGGAATGACGAGCTCTGCAAGCAAAATCCGCGCTCCACCGGTGGAGCCGCTGAGCGTCAACGCCCGGTCGATCTCCTCTTCGCTGACTTGCGCGCGAGGTCCAAACCGGGCCCGCAACACGTTTCGCCAGGTCACACCGGCTGCAACGAAATCGCGAAAAGTCTCGGCCTCGACGCCACGCGCCGCAATCGCTTGAATAAACTGCTCGGGTTCCAAGTTTGCCCGCGCCGCAAATTCCGCCATTCCGGCCTCTATATCCGTCGGCGTCGCGCTCAAGCCAAATCGCGCCCCCGCTTCCAGCTTGCAACCGCTCATTGGTGAGTGTCTCGCGGGCCTCTTGCTCCAAATCGCCGGGCGCGTTGAGCAGCTCGAGGAATAGGATCCGTTGCTCGATCTCGTAATAGGTCACCGCCCGATCATTGACCGTGATGGCGGCGGTGAAAGGGCTTTGTTGCGCCCAGGGTACCGTTGGTATCAGACCCAATGTCAGACCCATCGCGCCGCCGAAAACCAAAGCGCGGGTAAACTGGCGGGTTTTGGAAAACTGCTGTGCTCGCATGCTCATCGTTTCTATCCGTTATCCTTTCGCGCCACCTATCTATGGCAGCTACGGTCATAGCGGCGCCCGTCTCGCGTGGCCCCAAAGCCATTCAATGCGACGGTTATGCCAAACTCGGTTGACGGCTCCAACGTAGCCGAGGTGGTAAAGCGGCGCGAGAGGGAAAACTCTACATCCACACATTCCGTGGCATAGGTCAGCGCCAAGCCAGCCCGTGTCGCTTCATCCGCCACAAAATCATAGCGCCAACTGGCTTGGGCGGCCCAAGCATTGTCGAAATCATAGCCCGCATCGAGTGCCCATTCGGCCATGTCTCGTGGGCGCCCTTCTGCCGGGTCTGCCAGAAGCCAGGTAAAACTCGACGTCAGATTATGGGCATCGCCGCGCCAAGTTACAGCCAATTCGTTTGAGGTGAAATCAAACGTATCGTCGAAAAGAGCCCGGTTGATCACGCTGAGGTCTTGACCAAGGCCCAGATGCGCCGCGAGCAGCCAATCGGACTGGACGCCATCAAGCCCCGAGCCAGGCGTAAACTGCCCCGGCGCGGTGTCGCGATAGACCCGCCCCACGGTGACGCCAAGCGACCAGCCCAGGGGATCGGTGCGGGTGTAGGTCAGACCGACGTTCAATCGTGTGCCGGTCTCAAACCCGTCGCGTCCTGGAAAGCGGTTCAGCGAGAAGAGATTGGCCTCATCAAACTCGACGACCGCGCTGTCTTCATTGGGAACCACCGCGCCGTTATCATCGCTCCAGGCAAGCTGTATGGTTGGCTCGATCAGATGGGTTACGCCGCGCATACTGGTCCGCGCCCAAGGCCAACGGAGTTCGACCGCGGCTGCAGGGGCAAAGCGTGTCTCTTGGTCGGCAAAACTGCTATCTTCCTGGATCGCGTAGTAATCGGCATTGAGTTCGGTTTCGACGGCTAGGAGCAGTCCGGCCGGCAAAACCCAATCGCGCCGCCAATCGGCATTGGCCGAAAGCCGCCCCACATCGCGCCCGATCATATCGGTATCGTCGATCCGGTAATGTGTATGGCCTGAGAAGCCTAACGACGCGATCCCGCCAACGACTGGCGGCGTATAACGCCGAGTGTATTCCGCATTCAGCGCTTGATTGGGCAGGATGCGGTTGTCGTCGCCCTCGCGGAGCGAGGAGAAGTAGCTGAACCCCGCTTCGATATACTCATCGCGCCGTGCCCGGCTCAGCGTCAGGCGATTGTCCAGCCGGTCTTGCTCGGAAAAGCCATATGCCAAGAGATAGGTGCGATCTGTGACGGCATCGATCTCAAAATCGAAGCGGAAATCTCGGGGCAGCAGGAAATACCCGTCCGCAAAGATATAACCGCGTTGGTCATCATCGGTCAGATTATCCCAGGTGAGTGCGCCGTTCGCTTCGATAAACCCGTTATGGAAGGCCTGACGATAGCGGGCCTCGAGCGATTGGCTGTCACCGATCGTCAGAAATGGGGTGAGTGTCAGGTCCGCATGATCGCCCAATGGGATGAAATAGGGCAGGCGGATGCCCGTCCCGATCAGATCATCGGAACTGATCGAAGGTGCCAGAAACCCGCGCGCCCGCTCCAAGGTCGGGTCCGGCAAACGCAACCGTGGGATATAGGCAATTGGAATGCCTAAGGCGCGAAACTGTGCGTCTTCGAAATAGAGCTGGCGCTCTAATTGATCATGCACGATCCGCCGGGCGCGAATCTCCCAGAGCGGTGTCGGATTGTCCGCGCAAATCTCGCAAGAGGATGCAACGCTTTGATAAAGCTGGGTATACCTGCCATCAGATCGGTTGATCTCGGTCGCGGCGATCTGCAATTGCCGGTCCAAGACCAGACGTGCCGATTGCAATATCCCGTCTTGGAGGTCGCCGGACAGTTCGGCAAACTCAGCCAGGAAAACCGTCCGCCCATTGGCTTCGGTCAACGTGAGCGGCCCTTCGACTGCCAGCATATCGTTGGTCCCATCATACCGCACGCTCTGCGCACGAAGCCGGCTGCCTTGATAGAACACTTCGACACTGCCGCTGGCCACAACCACTTGGCTCGCGCCGTCAAAATCAATGCTGTCGGCAATCAGGGTCGCGGGCAGGGCGGCGGTGTCTTGCGCCACGCTTTGCCCAAGCCCGGACGCGGCCAAGACCGCAAGGACGGCTAGAATTTGGCGGATCGCGCTCATCCGTCCTCCGTATGCAACAAGAGCCCGAGCGCCAAGAGAATTGCGGCCAACGGTGGGGTCCAGGCAACAATGTAAATCGGCAATTGCCCGGTTTCGCCCAAGACCTCGGCAAAGCGGCGGATGAAAAAGACGCCGAAGCCCAATAAGATGGCCGACAGCACCATCACGCCGGTCTTGCCAAATCGCGTGTGCCGCATGGTGAAGCCCGCCGCAATCAAAACCATCGCGGCCAGCATCAGCGGATTTGACAGCTCCATCTGCAACCAAACCCGATGCGACAGCGCGGCAAACCCAGCAGTGTTCAGCTGCTCAATGAAACGCGGCAATTCATAGATCGGCACGGTGGAGGGGCTGCCGAAACTGTCCCGAATTTGTTCGCGAGTCAGGGTTGAGGCGAGTGTGAAGCGGGCCTGCGTCTCAGCTTGGGCTTCGGGGTTGCTGCTCCCGGCAAGAGGCCAGATTTTGACCTGTTCCAGCTCCCACGCGCCCAGCTCCAAACGCGCTATGTCCGCATCAATTCGGCTTTGCATGGCGCCATCTTCATCGAAGGCAAAGAAACTGGCGTTTTGCAGAACCGTACCGTCGGCATTGGTCCGTTCCGCCCGGATCACCGTTTGCTGCGCTTCGCTACCTTGGCGCAGCCACAAGCCCTCCGCGCTGATCGAAACTGTTTGCGCTTCACCGGTCTGATACCGAGAGACGGTCTGCGCATATTGCCGCTCGGTCGCGGCGACAATCGGGTTGATCACCATGATGCCAAGAATGCCCAGCAAGATCGCCACGATCACCGGCGACATCGTACTGCGGAGCGCCGAGCGACCGGCGGCACGGATCACCACCATCTCGGAGGTCCGAGCAAGGCCCAAGAACAGAAACAAGGTCGCCAACATAATGAAAAGCGGCAGCATTTCATAAAGCGTACCAGGTGTGTTCAGCAGCGCGAGCTCGAGCGCGGCACCAAATCCCGCGTCTGGATTGCCAATCCGGCGGATTTGCTCGGCTAGATCAATCGGGAGGAGGATCGAGATAAAGACCCCGAGCACAATGATGAACGCGCGGAGAAACCGCCTCGCGATATAGAGGTGCAGGATCATGCAGCCACCTGTCGCCGGGGCCGCCGCGCCCGCATGCTCCAAAGGATCAACCCCGTTACGATCAGGGTTGCCAAAGCCGGCTGCGCATAGACAAACCAGACATGTCCGCCATCCCGCAGCGCAACAGCTTCTGCGGCATTCCAGGTGATTTGTAATGGAATGATCAGTGTCACCGCCAAGAGGATTTGCGGCCAGACGCCAAATCGCGAGAAGGAGCCGAGCATCAGCGTCGCCGCCGCGATGGCCGGGACCATCAGCACAAATATCGCACGGGCAATCCGGCTATGGCCCTCAAACTGCATCTGCTTGCGCTGAAATCCTTGCTCGGCCGCAAAATCCGGATCAGCTGCCAGCAAAACCGGCGTCGAGAGTTCGCCCAGGTCATAGCGGCGGCTGTCCGGGGCCTCGATCAAGCCGGCAATATCATAGGTGAAATCGTCAAATTCGACGACGGAGAGGCGTTGGTCTTCCGGTGTGAGGGTTTGCGCCAACCCGTCAAACATGACCAGGCGGGGCCCGGCCTCACTCCGCACCAATAGCGCCCGTTGCGCGACATATGTCGTCTCGCTGCTGGCCGAGGAGCGGTCTTGTAAGAACACGTCGCGGAACTCTCCCAGTTCGGTGATGTCGCGGATATAGACCGTCACGCCACCTGTGGGGTGAATGAACTGCCCCTCACGCAGCAGCCGCCCGGTCATATCTTGTGTGACCTCGACACTGCGATCATTGAACTGGCTTCGCGCGGCGGGGGCCAGCACATGCGCCAAGATGCTGACCAGGGTCGCTAAAACCAGGCCAAAGATGATGATCGGACGCAATAGGCGGATCGCCCCCATTCCGGCGGTTTGAAGTACCACCAACTCGCTTTCCGAGATCATCCGATTGAAGATATACAGCGTCGCCACGAAGGCCGACACCGGCAGAACCGTCAACATGATCTGGGGCAGGCTGAGCGCGGTGAATTCCAGGAACACGGCGAGGTTTTGACCATCGGCGATCAGCGAGTCGAACAGGTCCACCGCGCGGTTGATCCAATAGACCGAGATCAGCACGAGGCTGAAAAAGCCGAACAATACCAGCAGTTGCGACAGGATATACCGGTCATACCGCCCCACTGGCCTCGCCCCCTTGTCTTGTCGCAGCACGTGTTCTTGCCCCTGGTTCTACTGCAATCCCCCGCCCATGCACAGGGCCATCTGGTCATCCCTCGCGCCGGGGCCTAAGCTGCGCCAAATCGCATTCCCCCAAGAGGACTCTCATGACCAGCCCGATCTCCATTTCCTTTGTCGAAACCGATCTCGATCAGATGCGCGAGCGCGAGGGCAAGATTGCCGTTTTCGCGACCGAAGATGGCAAGATCGATGCCAGCGCCCGGCGCGCCAACCGGCTGACAAAGGGGGCGGTCGCGCGGCTTCTGGATTCGGAGAAATGGGGCAAGGTGAAAGAAGGCGAAGGGGTTGCGATGAGCTTCCCAACCGGGCTTCTGGCCACGGCCCTGATGGTCGTAAAGCTGCCGCGCCGTCCGTCAATCGAGTTGGCGCGGAAAACTGGCGCGACGCTGGCGAAATTCAAAGGGGATGAGGCGCTGTTGGTTGGGGCGGGCAACCTGACCCGGATTGATGAGATCTCGCTCGGCCTGGCGCTCCGAGCCTATGCTTTCACCGATCACAAGACCGAGACAGAAACCGAAGCCGGGGCGGCCACCATCATGTGCTCGAAACCCGAAGAGGTTGCCGCCGCCGCCAAACCCGCGATGGCCTTGGCCGAAGGCGTGTTCTTCACTCGCGATCTGGTCAGCGAACCGGCCAATGTCTTGACCACAAATGACTTCGCCGCACGCCTGGCCGCGATGCAGGAAATCGGCCTGGAGGTCGAAATCCTCGAAGAAGACGAGCTTGGCAAACTGGGCATGGGCGCGCTCTTGGGCGTTGGCCAAGGGTCGGACGCGCCCTCGAAGGTCGTCGTCATGCAGTGGAATGGCGGTGGCGATGAAGCGCCGCTGGCGCTCGTCGGCAAAGGTGTGGTCTTCGACACTGGCGGGATCAGTTTGAAACCGGCGGCTGGCATGGAAGACATGACCATGGATATGGGCGGTGCGGGGGTCGTTTCCGGCGTCATGCGGGCGCTTGCCCTGCGCAAGGCCAAGGCCAATGTCGTGGGGCTTGTCGGTTTGGTTGAGAACATGCCGGGGCCAAATGCGCAGCGCCCGGGCGACGTGGTCAAATCGATGAAGGGCGACACGATTGAGGTGATCAACACCGATGCCGAGGGGCGTTTGGTTCTGGCCGATGTGATGTGGTACGCCCAGGACCGGTTCAAACCCGCCGCCATGGTTGATCTGGCGACTTTGACCGGCGCGATCATCATCGGCTTGGGCCATGAAAACGCGGGCGTTTTTTCCAATGATGACGGGTTCTGTGATGCGTTCCTGAAGGCCGCCGCGACCGAGGGAGAAGGCGCTTGGCGGATGCCTTTGGGTGCGGGTTACGACAAAATGCTGAAATCCAACGTGGCGGATATGAAAAACATCGGCGGGCGGCCCGCCGGTTCGATCACTGCGGCGCAATTCCTGCAACGCTTTGTGAAAGACGACACGCCCTGGATCCACCTCGATATCGCCGGCGTCGCCTCGGTCAAATCAGACACCGTCTTGGCCCCGAAAGGCGCGACGGGCTGGGGCGTTCTGGCGCTCGACCGTTTGGTGCGCGACCGCTACGAGGGCTGAGCGATTGGGCGCGGCGTATTTTTACCACCTGACCCGGCGGCCCTTAGAGGTCACGCTGGCCAGTCTTGCGGGCAAAGCGCGCGGGGCTGGATGGCGGGTGGCGGTGCGCGCCCAAAGTGATGCGATGGTGGAGCGGTTGGACGATCTGCTCTGGCTGCGCCCGGAAGAGGGGTTTCTGCCGCACGGCAAGGCGGGGGCGATCATGATGCCGCGCAGCCGATCCTGTTGACCACTGCTGTAGATCTGCCCAATGGCGCGACCTGTCTGATGAGTGTCGAGGGGGCCGCCATTAGCGCCGAAGAGGTCACGGCGATGGATCGGGTCTGCGTGCTGTTCGACGGTCATGATCCGGGCGCGGTGCAGCAGGCGCGGGAGCAGTGGAAGACGCTGACCGGGGCGGGCTGCGCGGCGCAGTATTGGTCGGAAGAGGGCGGGTCTTGGGAGATGAAGGCCGAGGCCGCCGCCGACAAATAGGTTACGAAAAATCCCGAAACGGGTGTTTTTCGTAACCTATCAGCGGGTGAGCACCAATTGCCCGTCGGCGATTTCGATCCGGTCGAACCGGTCCAGATAGGCCATGCCAAGCAGGCTCTCTTCCATCTGCCCGGCATTCACAACCGCCCGCACGCCGGTATCCACCACGCCTTCCAAAGCGACCTGATCCAAGCGCACGGGCGCGGTTTCGACCATGCCATTGGCGGTCAAGGCCCGGCCCGAAAAGATCAGCCGGTCCATATCCACACCGGCGCGGATCGCGTCTTGCTCGGCCAGAACCATATCCGACGCACCAGTATCCACCACAAAACGGACCGGCACCTCGTTGATCTCCATGATCAGATAATAATGCCCGTCCGGTGCGCGCGGTACTTCGATCACCGTGCCGTCCATCGCCGCGGATTGCCTTGGGGCGACCGTGTCGCGCACATCCTGCCAGACACCGACGGCGACGATCGCGCCCAGGAAAATGAAAACCCAGACCGCCGCCATCTGCGCGACCTTGCCCATCTGGTGCCGGTTCGCGAACAGGAAATATCCAGCAATAACAGTGCCAAAGAGGCCCAAATAGATCAGCGACGCGATTTGATCCGCAACCATATGCCTATCCTCCAGATGCCTCTCATATAAGGGCTCGGGCGCTTAAATCACCTGCAAATCGCGCAACCCGTCGATGACAAATTGAACAGACAAGGCCGCAAGCAACATGCCCAAGATTCGGGTGACCACATTGATCCCGACCGGGCCAAGCAGACGTTCCAGCGGGCTGGCCAGAAGAAAAAGCGCAAAGACGCAGAGCAACACCAGCGCCATCACCCCATGGATCATCGCGACATGGAGCGCGTCGGTGCCGGGCTGTCCGGCCAGCAGGATCATGGTGGTGATCGACCCCGGCCCGGCGATGAGCGGGATCGCCAGGGGAAAGACCGACGGGTCCTCGGCATGGGCGGCCTCAGCTTGCCCCTGACGGCGCGGCGTGCGGCGCTCAAACAACATGTCGAGCGCCGTGAGAAACAACAGAATGCCACCGGCCATACGGAAAGCGGGCATTGATATCCCTAGGAAATTCAATACGGCTTCCCCGGCAACGCCGAACAGGGTCAAAAGAGCCAGGGCGACCAAACAGGCGCGGATCGCGATGCCGCGCCGGGCCCGGGCGCTCATGCCTTGGGTCATGGCCACGAAAAGCGGCGCCATGCCAATCGGGTCGATGATCACGAAGAGTGCAACAAAGGCCGGGATGGCGGTGGCGAGGTCCATGGCTTAGCTCCGCCATCGGATCAGGCCGCGCCGGATCATGCGGCGGCGCCTTCGGCTTTCTCGACGCGTTCGAGGGCCGCCATCCAGAGCGCTTCGGCACGGTCCAGCGCCGTCATCACCTCGGCATATTTGGCCTGCCATGTGGCCAACTCGCCGGCACGGGCATCCTCGTAAAGCGTCTGGTCCGCCAGTTTGGTGGCCAGCTTGTCGCGCATCAGGTTCAGCTTTTCGACCCGGGCTTCGCATTTCTTCACCTCAGAGCGGAGGTCTTGCATCTGCGCATGGCTTGGCCGCTTCGCCTTTGCCTTTGGTTTTTCGACTTTTGCAGGCTTTTCTTCACCTTGCAGGAGCATCTTTCGATAGGCTTCCAGATCGTCCGCATACGGCGCCACGCCGCCATCTTTCACCAACCAGAGCCGATCGGCGACCATACTCAACAGATGCATGTCATGGCTGACCAGGATCACCGCGCCGGAATAGGCGGTGAGTGCTTCGACGAGCGCTTCCCGACTTTCGATATCGAGGTGGTTGGTTGGCTCATCGAGGATCAACATATGCGGCGCGTCGATGGTCGCCAACAAAAGCGACAGCCGGGCTTTCTGTCCCCCCGAAAGCTTCGCCACAACCGTGTCAGCCTGATCGGGGCCGAGGCCAAACCCGGCGAGCCGCGCGCGCAGCTTCGATTGCATCTCGCTCGGCCGCTCGCGCTGAATATGTTGGAGCGGGGTTTCGTCGATATGCAACTCATCCACCTGGTGCTGCGCGAAATAGCCGACGCGGAGCTTGGAGGATTGGGTCTTACGACCTTCGGACGCTTTCAGTTTGTCTGCCAAGAGTTTGGAAAGGGTGGATTTCCCCTCGCCATTGCGTCCCAAAGGGCGATCCGGTCGTCCTGGTCGATCCGGAGGTTCAAGCGCTTCAAAACCGGTGGTCCGTCATAGCCGACGGCGGCAGCATCCAACTGCACGATGGGCGGTGAGAGTTCCTCGGGCTTCGGGAAGGTGAAGACGGTCCGCGCCGCATCTTCGGGCATGCGGATTGTGTCCATCTTCTCCAGCATTTTCACGCGAGATTGGGCCTGCTTCGCTTTCGAGGCTTTGGCCTTGAACCGATCCACGAAGCTTTGCAGATGCGCCCGGCGGGTTTCTTGTTTCTTGGCCTCTGCCGCCTGAACTGCGCGTTTCTCGGCCCGCGCACGGGCGAAGGCGTCGTACCCGCCCGCATAAAGCGTCAGTTTCCGGTCGGCCAGGTGCAGGATATGGCCCACGGCGCGGTTCAGAAGGCCACGGTCATGGCTGATGATCAGCACGGTGTGGGGATATTTCGCCAGATAGCTTTCGAGCCAAAGCGCGCCTTCGAGGTCGAGATAGTTGGTCGGCTCGTCAAGCAGCAGCAGATCGGGCGCGGAAAACAGAACGCCCGCGAGCGCCACACGCATCCGCCAGCCGCCGGAAAAGGCCGAACAGGGCATGGCTTGCTCGGCATCGGTGAAGCCCAGGCCTTTGAGGATCGTCGCTGCGCGCGCTTCGGCCGACCAGGCGTCGATATCGGCGAGTCGGGTTTGGATCTCGGCGATGCGCGTGGCGTCCTCGGCGGTGTCGGCCTCGGCCAGAAGGGCGGCGCGTTCGGTATCGGCGGCCAGCACCGTGTCGAGGAGCGAGGTTTCGGAGGAGGGGACTTCTTGCGCGACGCCGCCAATCCGGGCGCGCTCGGGCATTGAGATATTGCCGCCATCCAAGACCAACTCGCCCCGGATCAGACGGAACAGGGTTGTTTTGCCGGTGCCGTTCCGGCCCACAATACCGACCTTGTGGCCCGCCGGAATGGTGGCAGAGGCGCCCTCAAGCAGAGGACGGCCAGCAATCGAATAGGATATGTCAGAGATGCGCAGCATGGGTGGAGCACTGGCTTAGTGCTCCGCCCGAGTCAACGGGGATTACTGCAGAAGCGCCTCAAGCCCATCGGCTGGATATGTGGCATGACCGACAAACGGGCTGTCGCCATCATAGCTAAAGGCAAAGACATGCACTTCGTCATGCGAGACCGTGACGCGGCAGAACCGGTCTTCGGCTGCAAGATCTCGGGGGCATTCGGCCAGATCCATATGCGGGATTGCGGCCTCAAACACCGCATAGCTGAGCGGCATCGGCTCAGGGTTATCGGCCAAAGCCAAGGTGGGCAGGCTCAGCGCCAAAAGAAGGGTGAGTGGTTTCATGAAGGTCATCGGACATCCTTTCAATCCGTCAGGTGAAATGGCTGCCGAGATGGTCGCTGATCAGTGTGATGGGGCTAACAAATCAGCGCGCGCTTCGCAAGCGGGAAGCAGGTCTTCCCAATGCTGCCCGGCCATGTTAGGGGCCGCGTCAAATTCAACCCATGCGGAGCAAACACAATGGCCCTGGAACGGACCTTTTCGATCATCAAACCCGATGCCACCAAGCGCAACCTGACCGGCGCGATTGTCGCCAAGTTCGAGGAAGCGGGCCTGCGCGTCGTGGCCTCCAAGCGGATCCAGCTGACCCTGGCTCAGGCACAGACGTTTTATGGTGTGCACAAAGAGCGCCCGTTCTTTGATGAACTGTGCGAATTCATGATCTCCGAGCCGATTGTGGTGCAGGTGCTGGAAGGCGAGAACGCCATCGCGAAAAACCGCGAAGTGATGGGCGCGACCAACCCCGCCGAGGCCGATGCGGGCACGATCCGCAAGGAATACGCGCTGTCGATCGGCGAAAACTCGGTGCACGGCTCCGATGCGCCGGAGACCGCGAAAGAGGAAATCGCCTATTTCTTCTCGGGTCTTGAGCTGGTCGGCTAAGCGGTCACCGCTTGGAAAACGAGACGGCCGCGCAAGAGATTGCGCGGCCGTTTGCTTTTGGTGCTCGCCGCGCCATGGCGCGGTTGGGCCTCGACGCCCGATGAAACAGCGCTATCGGGCGCGCCGGTCACGGGCGCTTTGGGCTGCTTCCCGCTTTGACGACAGGGCGGGTGCTGAAAACCGTCATGGACTCGGGCGTTCCCGTCGCGCGGTCCAACCAGATCAAGGATCAGCGGCGCAGTCCCACGCCAATTTCGTTCAGGACCCGTTCCATCTCGCCACGGCCGTCATCTGCTTGGGTCGCTTTGAGCGCATCGAATTGAGCTCTCAGCGCATCTTTCTCAGCGCCTTTGCAATCGTTCCATGGGCGGCCCTGGAGCGCCATGTGGAGCACGTAATACATGATGAAATGCGGGCGCACCCCAACCTCAAGCATCCGCGTATAAGCGGCGTCTGCGCCCGCTTCGCGCAGTTCGGTCGCCGTGGTAATGCCTGCGCGGGCCAGAAGCTCGGCCTGCGCGGGTCCGATGTTGCGGATGGCCGTGACGGGGTCAGCGGCGGCGATGTTGCTCATGGCAGCAGGTCTCCTGCCGAAAAGCTCTATCAGATGCTGGCCCAATCGGAAAAGCGGACAGGCTTGGGGTGTTCTTTTTTGGTGGGCGCCTCTTTCGGCGCGGGTTTGCGAGTTTGCATGATACTGCTCCGGGTTAGGTCTTGATGCCTATGACCGAGAAGGGTCCGCTCCGATTTTGTCCTAACACCGGCATGAATGTGGCGTGAATGTGGCGCGCCCAGACTGTGTTCATTCAACCACAGAAGCTTGGGGAAAAAACTGGCGGCCCGACCATAGAGGAAGAGAGACGAGAGCCGCGACCGCCAGAGATGTCTTCGCGTCAGACCGCCCGAGGAGGCCATAGGAAGGGAGGAGAGGCGCTCCCGGACCAGCCTGACAAGATCAGCTTGCCGCGCCGCGGCATTGCCGCCAATGGGCGGCGCGGTAATTGTTGGTCGGATTCTACCGATGATTGTTTTTTGAGCGCCGAAAGGGCAGGGGCGGCCCCATTTCTAAGCGCTTTGAGGCCGCGCTTCGGGTCTTGGTCGCCGCAGATCGGATTCGCTGCTAGAAGGGGCGCAGTCATGCGGGGAAAGGGACGAGGATGAGGCAAGAGTTGCCGCATAGCGGGCTGCGCGTCTTGGATTTCGGTCATACGGTGATGGGGCCGACCGCCGGGCTGGTTCTGGCCGATCTGGGGGCCGAGGTGATCCGTGTCGAGCCGACCAAGGGCGACCCGACCCGCGCCCTCAAAGGGTTCGGGACGGGGTATTTTCCGTTTTATAATCGCAATAAAGGGTCCATCGCGCTGGATTTGAAGGAGCCGCGCGGGCTAGCGGTCGCGAAACGGCTGATCGGCACGGCGGATGTGCTGATCGAGAATTTCGGGCCGGGCACGATGGCGCGGTTGGGTTTGAGTTATGAGCAGCTTGCGGAGGCGTTCCCCACGCTGATCTATCTGTCTTTGAAGGGGTTTTTGCCAGGGCCGTATGAAAACCGTGTCGCCCTGGACGAGGTGGTGCAGATGATGTCCGGCCTCGCCTATATGACCGGCCCGCCGGGGCAGCCGCTTCGCGCGGGGGCGAGTGTGATCGATGTGATGGGCGGTGTGATGGGTGTCGTGGGCGTCCAAGCCGCGCTGGCCGAGCGGGAACGAACGGGCCGGGGGCAGTTGGTGACCTCGGCGTTGTTTGAAAGCGCGATGTTCTTGATGGGGCAGCATCTGGCCTATGCGGCGTTGAGCGATGCGCCGGTGCCGCCGATGCCCGCGCGTGTTTCGGCTTGGGCGATTTATGATCAATTCGACAGCGCCGATGGGGAGCGGGTGTTTCTGGGCATCACCTCGGACCGGCACTGGCAGCGGTTTTGCGAGGTGTTTGACGCGCCCGATCTGGCGGCCGACCCGCGCCTGAGCACGAATAATCAGCGGATCGAAGCCCGGGGCGACTTGCTGCCGAAGGTTGCGGCGCTGGTGGCCGGGTTGCCGCTGACCGCACTGACCGAGAAAGCCGTCGCCGCGCAATTGCCCTTTGCCCATGTGGCGCGGCCCGAGCAACTGTTTGACGATCCGCATTTGGCGGCGGGGGAACGGTTGTTGTCCACCGAATTACCAGGCGGGGTCGCCGTGCGCCTGCCAGCCTTGCCGGTGGAGCTGGCCGGGCGGAAGACGGTGCTGGAGCGGTCGCCGCCGGAGTCCGGGGCGGATACCGCGACTTTGCTGGGTGAGCTTGGGTATGACGCCGCTGAGGTCGCGGATTTGACCAAAGACGGGGTGATTGTGGTGCCAGACAGAGGAGAGACGGGATGAGCGATGTCGCCGATTGGTGGTCCACCGAGATCATCGATATGGAGCCTGGACGGATCGCCTTTCGCGGCCACGAGATCCAAGATTTGATCGGGCAGGTCAGCTTTCCGCAAATGATCTGGCTCTTGACCCGCGGCGATCTGCCCTCGGAGGCTCAGGCGCGGCTGTTGGAGGCGGCGCTGGTGGCGGCGGTGGATCACGGGCCGCAAGCGCCATCGATTGCCACGGCGCGGATGGCGGTTACCTGCGGCTTGGGTCTGAACGGGGCAATGGCGAGCGCGGTGAATATGCTCGACGATGTGCATGGCGGGGCAGGGGAGCAGGCGGTGGAGCTGTATGGCTGGATCGATGGCGGCGTGGAGACCGGCGCGGCGATCGACCGGTGGCAAGCGGAGCGGGGGCCGTATATCCCCGGGTTTGGGCACCGGTTCCACAAACCGGTCGACCCGCGCGCGCCGCGTCTGATGGCTCTGGTCAGAGATGCGGCGGAGGCGGGCACCGTCTCGGGCCGGTTCGCAGAAATCGGCGAGGGGGTGGCGGCGGAACTGGCCGTGCGGAAGGGCAAGCCGGTGCCGATGAATATCGATGGGGCAACGGCGGTGATTTATGCCGAGTTGGGTTTCGCCGGGCCGCTGGCGCGCGGCCTCTTTTGCTTGTCCCGCTCAGTTGGCGTGATTGCCCATGCGTGGGAGCAGATGCAGCAAGGCGGACGCAATAAAGGCCCGACGCCGCCCCAGTATCGCTGGACCTATACCGGTCCGAACGAGGCGGACTAGGCTTGCCGTCTCGCCATGCTATTGGCGGTAGGCGGTGCCTTCCGGGTCGTACGGGCCGGCGCGATCACCTGCGCTGTGATCATCTGGCCCAACACGTCGACGTGGAGCTGTTTGCCAGGCTCCGCAAAGGCCGGATCGAGAAACGCATAAGCCAAGTTTTGCGCGACCCGGTACCCCCATCCGCCGGATGTGACGGTGCCGACAACGGCGCCGTCCTTCATGACCGACGCGCCACCATGAGCAGGTGCATCTCGACTGTCGAGCACCAAGGTCGCAAGGCGTTTTGTGGGTCCCGTGGTGCGTCGTGTTTCTAACGCGGCCTTGCCAATGAAATCGGGCTTGTCCAGTTGGACAAAGCGGCCGAGCCCGGTTTCAAACGGGTCAAACTCGGTCAGAATATCGGCCTTCCAATGCAGGTAGCCTTTCTCAAGACGCATCGCGTCGACCGCACGGGCACCGAAAAGGCGGAGGTCATGGGCCGCGCCGGCTTCGCGCAGGGCGGTGTAAGCGGCATAGAGCGAGGCATTGGGCACATGGATTTCATAGGCCAGTTCCCCCGAGAAGCTGACGCCCATCACGGTGGCGGGTGCGATCCCGATGAAACATTCGCGGACTGAGAGCCAAGGGAAGGCCTCTTTGGACCAATCGGCACGACTGACCGTGCTGATCACGTCCCGGGCGCGGGGACCCGCCAAGACAAGGATTGTCTGATCATTGGTCAGCGATCTGATCTGGACCTCCTCGCCTGGTTCGATGTGCTGCGTCAGCCAATCCATGTCATGGAATTCGGCTGCGGCAGCCGAGCCATACCAGATCCGCGCCGGCCCCCGATCCGAAGCCGGGATATTGGCAATCGTCGCTTCGGATTTCAGCATGCCGTGGTGATTGAGCAGATAGGCGAGACCGACCCGGCCCGGTTTTCGTGGCAAACGACCGCAGATCATCCGGTCAAGGAAGCCTTGCGCATCGGCACCGGTGATCTCAAAGCGATTGAATCCATTGACCTCAGAAAGGCCGACCGCGTTTTGCACGGCTGCGACTTCCGCTCCGACAAGATCGAAGGCCTCGTCGAACCGGAAGCTAGGCGTGACATGAAAATCGGGGCTGGGTTTGAAGAACTCCGCCCGCTCCCACCCATTGACGGTGGTGAACTCCGCCCCTTCGGCGGCCAGGACCGGCGTGAGCGGGGTGGTCTTGGCCATACGCCCGGCGGGGCGATGCTCGTTGGGGAAATGAAAGCGGAATTCGTTTTGGTAATCCTCGATCGCTTTCAGGGCGGTCAGTTCGGTATTGGCATGTCCGGTGAAGCGCCGCGGGTCGAGCATCCAGGTGTCGTAACAGGCCTCTCCATGCACGATCTGTTGTGCCAAGAGCCAACCATGCCCGCCGCCTTCGCCGAGCCCGGCGCGCAAGCCGATGATGCAGAACGCGTTCCGCTTGCCGGGGATCGGCCCGACCAAAGGCGCGCCGTCGATGGTATAAGTGATCGGACCGTTGACCACCGTGTGAATACCCACCTCCATCAGTGCGGGCATCCGGGCAAAAGCCCCCTCCAACACATCGGTGATCCGGTCCAGATCATCCGGGCAAAGCGCATTGACGAAATGCGGATCGATCCCGTCCATCGCCCAGGTTTTGCAGTCTTGTTCGTAGAACCCGACCAGCAGGCCAGTCTTCTCCTGACGGCAGTAGTAATCGCTGATCGGGCAGCGGAGGAGCGGCATGCGATGGCCCGCGTCGCGGATTGCCGGAATCTCTTCAGTGACGAAATACTGATGCTCCATCGACATCACCGGGTGGTGCACGCCCATCATCGCGCCGACCTCATTGACGCGGTAGCCGCAGGCATTGACGACGATTTCACAGGCGATATCGCCACGCTCCGTATGGACGGTCCAACTGTGATCCTTGTGTTGGGTCAGGCCGATCACTGGCGTATTGCGATAGACCTCGGCGCCAGCTTTCCGCGCCCGCCGGGCCAGCGCCTGGCAAAGCTGGGCCGGGTCGATATCGCCATCTTGGCCGTCCCATAACCCGCCGAGCAGGTTGTCGGTTGAGATCAGTGGATGGCGGCGCGCGCATTCCTCTGCATCGATCACCTCGAACTCGACCCCCATGCCGCGCGCCATGGAGTCAAAATGGTGATAGCCCTCTATCTGTTCGGGCGTATTGGCGAGCCGGATGCCGCCATCGCCATGGTGATAGTTGATCGGATACTCCGGATCGGCGGCAAGCTCGCGATAGAGCTGGATCGAGTGGGATTTCAGCCCGACCATGGTCTGCGTCATCCCGAAATTCGTCACCTGCGCGGCAGAATGCCAGGTGGTGCCCGAGGTCAGCTCATTGCGCTCCACCAGAACCACATCGGTCCAGCCTTCTTGGGTCAGGTGATAGAGGGTGGAGCATCCAGCGATGCCGCCACCGATGACAACGACACGGGTTTGCGATTTCATCGACGGGGTCCTCCAAGCAAGATGAACGGAGTGGCGGTCAATCGGCGGCGGCGGTCAATCGGAACGGCGCCTCTGTGATTTTCTCAAATCACAGTTTCGCTTTTTTCAGATGTTGCGAGATTTCCTTTGCCAACCCCATGCGCGGTCGTCCTATTTTGGCTGAGGAAGCGATGACAGATATGCACTCCAGACCCCGCCGTTCCGGCCGTAGCGCGCGCGTCGCCAAGCGCGCCGCGCCGCCTGAGGTCAATCCAGCCCCGGCAGGCCAGCAGGGCGGAACCTATCGGCCTTTGCGCGATGCAGATTTGCAGACCATTTATGCAACCGCACTGCGCCTGTTGGAGCAGCTCGGTATGGGCGAGGTGCCAGATCGCCTGGCCCGAGATTTGATCGCAGCGGGCGCGCAGCAGATGGAGAATGGCCGGATCAGCTTTCCAAGGGCGCTGGTAGAGCAGACGATCGCCCAAGCCGCCAAGACCTTCCCGCTTGATGGGCGAGACCCGGCGCGGTCTATCGAGGTGGGGGGCGACCGGGTCTATTTCGGCACCGGGGGCGCGGCGGTCAACACGCTGGATTTGGAGACCGGCCTTTACCGCCCCTCCACGCTGGCCGATTTGCATGATTTCACACGGCTGCAAGATACGCTGACGAATGTGGCGTGGTTCACCCGCTGTTGCGTGGCGACTGACGTGCCGGACACTCTGGATTTGGATGTGAACACGGCCTATGCGCTTGTGAAACACACCACCAAACCCGTCGCGACCTCGTTTACGCTGGCGGGGCATGTGGACCCGATTGTCGCGATGCTTGATATCGTGGCGGGCGGCCCGGGCGCGTTTGCCAAGCGCCCCTTCATGGCGGCCCATATCAGTCCGGTGATCTCGCCCATGCGCTTCGGCGAGGATGCGGTCGACGTGATCTACAAATGCGTCGAACACAACATCCCGATGAATTGCATCACCGCGGCCCAGGCCGGGGCGACCGCACCGGCCACGATGGCGGGGTTTCTGGCACAGTCTCTGGCCGAAACGCTGGCGAGCCTTGTGGTGGTCAACACGCTCGCGCCCGGCTTTCCGATGGTGTTTTCCAACTGGCCCTTCGTGATCGACCTGCGCAGCGGCGCGTTTGCGGGCGGCGGGGCGGAGACGGCGCTTCTGAATGCTGCCTCGGCGCAGATTTCCAACTGGTTGGGCTTGCCGTCCGGCGTGGCCTGTTCGATGACCGATGCCAAGGCGATTGACGCGCAATATGGCGTCGAAAAGGGCATGACTAGTCTGGCCGCGGCGTTGGCCGGGGGCAATTTGATCTATGAAAGCTCCGGCATGACCGCCGCGCTTCTGGGGGTCAGTTTCGAGGCGTTTATTCTCGACGATGAAATGCATGCGATGACCTATCGCACGCTGCGCGGCGTCGAAGTTACCGAAGACAATCTTGGCTTTGACGCGATCTGCGCCGCGATCCTGGGCGAGGGGCATTTCCTCGGCGCGGATCACACCTATCAGGCGATGGAGCGGGATTATCACTATCCGAAACTCGCCGATCGTGAGCAGCCCCAGACCTGGGCCGATAATGGGGCCGGCGATGCCTGGCAGCGCGCCAAGATGCGGGCGCAAGAGATCCTGGCCAGTCACCATCCGACCTATCTGACACCGGATCAGGACAAAGCCATTCGGGATCGGTTCAAGATTTTGGCGTAACCACCTCGTCCGGGATCAGACGAAAGCGGTCTTTCAGCCAGGGATAGGCCTCGATGGCTGGGCCAATTGCATGGGTCGACATCAGGCTGCGCATCGCGGCGGAGATCAAACGGGCAATGCCTTCCGCCTGCGCCTCGGCAATAAACACCGAGACCGTGCGGGCGAACTCCTTGCGCGGAAAGGGGAGCAATCGCACTTGGCCGTGAAAGCGCTTGGCGCGGACGTAATTGCTGGGCGTGGTGATCGCCCAGCCATCACCTTGCGCAATCAGCGCCATGATCGAGGCGGTGCTGTCGAGCTCAAAAGTGGTGTCGAGTTTCAGGCGCAGCCGGGTCAGTTGTGCCTCGACCATGCCGCCGATGATTTGACTGCGGCTATAGCGTAGAAAGGGCAGCCCGCTTTGGCCGGTGATGATATCTTCCGCCGACCGGCTCTGCGTCGCCGGGACCGCGAGAACAAACGGATCGCGGAGAAGCGGGATTTCTTCGACACCCGGTAAGGCGAATTGCGGCTGTGTTGCGATGCCCAAATCCAGATCGCGATTGCGCAACAGGTCGAGGATTTCGTGGCTGACCCGGGTGTGATGCGTGAACCGGCAGTGCGGCAGCGCCTTGGCCAGCATCCGGGTGATCTCTGGTCCGATATCATTCTCGAAATCCTCGATCATCGCAAAGCGCAGTTGATTGAGACCATGGGGCGCGGCGGCCCTAACCTCCACTTGCGCCTTGTCGAGCAAACCGAGGGCCTCTTCGACATAGCGTAGAAAGATCAGCCCCTCGGCAGTCACGACCATGGGGCGGCGGGCGTGATCCAGCAGATCAACGCCAAGCTGTGTCTCCAGATTGCGCAGATGATGCGAGACGGTGCTGATCGATAGCCCGGTCCGATCTGCGGTGATTTGGACCGACCCAGACTGTGCCGCGACCCGAAAGACCTCCAGGCCTTTGAGAGAAAGCTGAGACTGTTTCATAAGCCGATCCGCAGCCAGAGAAGAGAGGTTTCAACACAGCCAGCCTAGACGAAATAGACAACCTATCACAGGTAAGTTTCGATTTTTTAGAAATTGGCGACTTCGCACGATTGGCCAGCCGGGCTGCTCTACCGTCCCTCAATCGGCGGACAGCGCGGCCAGATGATCCCAAATGGCGTTTTCGGTGACACCGGGACTGCCCGAAATCCGGACCGCTGTCACATCAAGCGAATAGGAGGCCAAGCTTGCCGACAGATCGGCGATTGCCCCGCGCGCAATATGTGGCCGAGCGAGCGAAAGCGGCACCCAGGCGACGCCAATGCCCACTTTCGCCAGTTCCAGTGCGGCCAGGGTGAGTGCGGTTTCTGCTTTCGGCACGGCGCGCGCCAAGCTGCGGATGCGGGGCAAGATCACAGTGTCCATCACCTGCCCCAAAAACACGTCGCCGGGGTAACCGATAAAGGGCAACTCGCCCGACTGAAACCAGCTGTTCAATGCGTCAGCCTTGTCGACTGCGAAGACGGGGATCAGGCGATCTTCACCCAAGACAAGGCTTTCGATGTAATCGGCCTCAATCGGATGCTCCATGCCCGGCACCCGATAGACCAACGCGATATCGGCTTGCCGCGACAGGATCAGCCCGAAACAATCATCCAGATTGGCCGAGCGCAGGCGGACGAAAGCCTCGGGAATGCGGGCTTGGATGCCATTGACCAGTTCCGGGGTCAGCGATGTGGTCAGCGAGTGCAGGCTGGCGATGATCACCCGATTGCCCGACGTCCGGTCGCCCCGGCGCAGATCGGTCACCAACTGCCTCAGGTCGCCTGCGAGGCGGCCAATCTGTTCCCGCTGATCGGCTGTTGTCGGGCGCAGTTGCACCGGCTTGCGGGTTCGATCAAACAGCTCGACGCCGACATAGTCCTCGATGTTTTGAATCCGCCGCGAGAAGGCCGATTGTGTCAGATTGCGGCGCTCGGCGGCCTCAGAGAGTGAGCCATTCTCCGCAACCGCCAGAATATCTTCGAGCCATTCAAGTCGCATTGGCACCTCATATCATGCGCTTCATGCATATTAAGCCGAGTTATTCGCATTTGCATCAGGGATTTTCGGGTGCAACACTTCAATCTACGCAAAACCCATAATCAGAAAGCTGCCATGCATCTCGCTCGTTTTCCTCGTGTCTCGCTTGCTCATCTACCGACCCCATTGGAACGCCTGGACCGCTTGTCCAAGGAGCTTGGCGGACCCGAGATTTGGATAAAGCGCGATGATTGCACCGGGCTGTCGAGCGGTGGGAACAAGACTCGCAAGCTGGAATTCCTGATGGCCGAGGCCGAAGCGATGGGCGCCGATATGGTGATGACCCAAGGCGCGACCCAATCGAACCATGCGCGCCAGACTGCAGCGGCGGCGTCGAAACTCGGCATGAGGTGTCATGTCTTGCTGGAAGATCGCACGGGGTACGAGGATCACAATTACAACGAAAACGGTAATGTCCTGTTGGATCATCTGCACGGGGCAACAACTGCCAAATTCCCGGGCGGCCACGATATGCCGGGCGAGATGGAGCAGGCCGCCGAACAGGCGCGTGCCGACGGCAAGACAGTCTATACGATACCAGGCGGCGGCTCGAATGCCACGGGGGCGCTTGGCTATGCGAACTGCGCGCTGGAATTGTTGAACCAGGTGAATGAACGTCGGTTGATCGTGGATCATCTGGTCCATGCGACCGGGTCGTCAGGGACCCAAGCCGGGTTGATCGTTGGTCTGAAGGCGTTGAACGCCGGCATCCCGCTTTTGGGTTTCGGCACCCGGGCACCGCAGGAAAAGCAAGAACAGATGGTTTATGATCTGGCGGTGAAGACGGCTGCGAAGCTAGGCTGTCCTGGCGTGGTTGCCCGCGAAGACGTGCGAGCCGACACGAATTATGTTGGTCCCGGTTATGGCCTCCCGCGCGCAGACACAATTGAGGCGATCCGGATGTTTGCGGAGTTGGAGGGCATCCTTCTGGACCCGGTCTATTCCGGCAAAGGCGCCGCGGGTCTGATCGATTACTGCCGCAAAGGGCATTTTAAGAAGGGCGAGCGCGTGATTTTCTTGCATACGGGCGGCTCTGTGGGTCTGTTTGGATATGATAGCGTGTTGATTCAGGGCGAAAATCGGATGGCGGCTGAATAAGATATATGATGCGCCAAGTTGGCATACTGGGCGGCATGGGGCCGGAGGCGACGCTTCTGTTGATGCAGAAGGTGTTGGACGCTGTGCCGGCTGCCGACGATGCCGGCCATGTGCCGCTTCTGGTAGATCAGAACCCGCAAGTGCCGTCGCGGATCAAACACCTGATCGATGGCTCGGGCGAAGACCCGGCGCCGGTCTTGGTGCGGATGGCGCAGGATTTGGAACGCGCCGGAGCCGAGGCATTGGCGATGCCGTGCAACACGGCACATCACTATGCCGCCGCAATTCAAGCGTCGGTCTCTATCCCGTTTCTCGATATGATTGCACTGTCGGCGGCTCATGCGCGGCGTCTGGCGGGGGCGGGCGGCAAAGTCGGCGTTTTGGCGTCGCCCGCCGGACGAAAGGTGGCCTTGTTTGATGCGGCTTTGGCAACAGAAGGCCTGACCGCGCTCTATCCCGCTGACGAAGCCCCACTGCTGTCTGCGATCCGGTCGATCAAATCGAACGGGCCCAGTGATGCGACACGCGCGGCCCTCAGAGCTGCCTCGATGGATCTGCGGGATCAATGCGCGGTCGTGCAGATGATTGCCTGCACCGAGTTCTCGTTAATCTCGTCGGCGCTTGCGGCTGGAACGAAGGGCTTTGACACACTGGACATACTCGTGCTGGAATTGGTGGCGTTCGCGACGAATTCCCGGGGCCATAACCTGGCCTCAACCACACTCCCTGATGCTGCGAACCGGTCGGGCGCGGCACGGGGTAACAAAAAAACCGACCAACAGGGAAAGGAACTCTCCAAATGCTGAACAAAACTGTTCGCGCAACCCTTGCGGGTACGGCCATCGGCCTTGCCAGCTTCACCGCAGCTTCGGCGCAAGACCTGGTGATCGGCGTGCCAAACTGGCCCTCGGCCAGCGCCACCGCCAATATCCTGGAACAGGTGATCGAGACGAATTTCGGCCTTGAGGTTGAGCTGCAAAACGGCACCAACCCGATCATCTTCGAGGCAATGGATTCTGGCTCTATGCATGTGCATCCCGAAGTGTGGATGCCAAACCAGCAGAACCTGCATGACACCTTCGTCGTCGAAAACGGCACGGTGGTGATGAATGAGAACCCGGTGCAGGCCAACCAGGGCATGTGTGTGCCAACCTATATTGCCGAGCAATATGACATCACCACGATCGAAGATCTGACCGACCCCGAGAAAATGGCGATCTTCGACACCGATGGCGACGGTCGTCCGCAGGTCTGGATCGGCGCGCCGGGTTGGGCCTCCACCGTCATCGAGCGCATCCGCGCGCGGTCCTATGGCTATGATGAAGTGCTTGATCTGGAAGAGTATGACGGCACCGTGGCGTGGGGGCGCTGGGCACCGCAATCGAGGCCGAAGAGCCGTGGATCGGCTTTTGCTATGATCCGCATTTCATCTTCGTGGCCTATGATCTGACCTATCTCGAAGAGCCCGCGCATGATCCGGCGACCTGGAACGTGATCCAGCCGACCGATGACCCGGCCTGGTTGGAAAACTCCATGGCTTCAACGGCCTGGAACGGCGCCACATTGCACCTGCATTACGCAGCCAATGTGCAGGAGAACTATCCCGAAGTGGCGGCCCTGTTCGATGCCTATGAGATGCCCGCAGAGGTGCTCTCGACCATGGGTCTGGAACTGTCGATCAACGATGTTGAGCCGGCGGATTTTGCAGCCCAGTGGATTGCCGACAACGAGGATATCGTCCTTGGGTGGTTGACCAACTAAGCGTCGCGCGACGTTTCGGGGCCGTGCCGCAATGTTGGCGCGGCCCCTCTTGACGTTTCTATCCCATGCCACGCGTCCTCGGGGGACAAATACGATGAATGAAGCGGTTGTTGAACTGACCGATGTCTGGAAAGTCTTCGGAAAACGCGCCACCGAGACGATTGAGGCCGCGCGATCTCGGGGCTTGAACAAGCCCGAGGCCCTTGACGAATTCGGCACGGTGATTGGCGTGCGCGAGGCGACATTCTCGGTCTCGCGCGGTGAGATTTTCTGCATCATGGGCCTGTCGGGCTCTGGCAAATCCACGCTTGTGCGCCATGTGAACCGGCTCATCGAGCCGTCAGCCGGGACGATCAAAGTGCTGGGCGAAGATGTGGGCAAAATGGATGCCAAAGAGCTGCGCATGATGCGCGCCAAGCATATTGGCATGGTGTTTCAGCATATGGCGCTGATGCCGCACCGCTCGGTGCGGGAAAACGTGGCCTATCCGTTGGAAATTCGCGGCGTGCCGAAGTCGCGCCGCTGGGCCGTGTCTGATCACACGCTCGGCCTGGTGAACCTGGACGGCTATGAAGACCGGCTCCCACGTGAGCTTTCCGGCGGGATGCAGCAACGCGTTGGAATTGCCCGCGCCTTGGCCTCCGACCCCGAAATTCTGCTGATGGACGAGCCGTTTTCGGCGCTCGACCCGCTTATTCGCCTGCAATTGCAGGATCAGTTCAAATCGCTTGTCGAAGACCTCGACAAGACAACGCTGTTCATCACCCACGATCTGGATGAGGCGATCCGTATCGGCCACCGGATCGCGATCATGAAAGACGGCGTGATCGTGCAAATCGGCACGCCGGAAGAGATCGTGACCCAGCCCGCTGATGATTATGTCCGTGAGTTCGTCCAGGGCATCTCGCGCCTCAAACTGGTGCGGGCCCATACGATCATGGAGCCGATGAACGGCATCGATCCAGCGTCGCTGAACGGTGCGCCGCGCGCCGATCACGAAAGCGATCTCGACGCATTGATTGATATCTCGGTCGGCACCGACGGGCCGATTGTGGTGACCGTTGATGGCCAAGATGCGGGCGTTGTGAGCAAGGCGACGCTGCTGCGTGGCATCCAGGGGGGCAAGTAATGACCGATACATCCACCACACCGCGCGCCGAAAACGTCGCCGATATCGAGATGGATCACGCGGCGTTCAACGCCTCGGTGGCCGAGTTTGCCGTCACGAACCACGAGTATTACGCAAGCGCCTTCCGCAAGATCCACAACACCACGCGGGGCATCCCGCTGACGTTTAACTGGGCCGCCGCATTGCTCGGGCCAATTTGGTCTGCGGCCCGTGGCATTTGGGGCGGGTTCTGGGGGTTCTTGATCCTTGAGATTATCGCCTGGGTTCAGATCGGGCGCGGTACATGGGGCGAGTTGGGGGCCGACGATCTGGCCCGCGCCGCCACCCAAGAAGCACGCGCGCAGGACTTCCTGCAACGCGCGGCGGATGCTGTCGCCGCGGGTGAGGATGGCAGCCGGTTTGAGACGCTTGGCAACAACTTGTTGCGCGCCGCCGAACGCAGCCGCGAAGCCGCCGATGCGATGGCGGCGGATTCCGTTCAAATCCTGATCACCGGGTTGGTCCTTTTGGTCGCCATTCGGGTGATCCAGGGCGTCTGGGCCAATATTGCCTTGGAAAAACAATATGAACGCTGGCGGATCGACCCCGATCTTGTGCCATCGGGAGTCAACACAACCAACCTGATCTTGGGGATCGCGCTAGCATTGGCCATTGCGCCGCTCACAGTCTATCGCTTCACGGTGGAAGATGTCACCGAGTTCCTGACCTCTTTCCCGGCCAATCCCGATCACTATTCCGATACGGCTAGGTGGCTGGAGGATGTCATTGACGCGGCGGCCCGCAATGGGGCCGGGGCCTTTGACGGCATCGTCCTCGGCATTCGGCAAATCCTAGACACCATTTCGGTGGCGCTGATCGGCACGCCTTGGCCGGTGGTGATGACGGTGATCTGTGTCGTCGCTTGGCGTGCGGCGGGCCCGCGTGTGGCGATTTTCACCGCCGCAGCGCTCGCCTATATCGCGTTTCTCGGCTATTGGGAGGTCTCGATGGAGACCGTGGCACTGGTCGGGTCGGCGGTGTTCCTCTGCGTGCTGATGGGCATCCCGCTTGGCATCTGGTTCGGCAAATCCAAACGCGCCTATCGGATTGCCGAGCCGGTCTTGGATTTGATGCAAACCCTGCCAGCGTTTGTGTATCTGATCCCGATCATCGCGTTTTTCGGAACCGGCAACCCGCCGGGTATTCTGGCCACGATCATCTTTGGCATGCCGCCGGTGATCCGCCTGACAGCTTTGGGGATGCGGGGCGTGCCCGAAAGCATCAAGGAGGCGGCCAGCGCCTTCGGCGCGTCGAACTGGCAAATCCTGCGCGATGTGGAGCTGCCGCTGGCCCGACCGTCGATCATGACCGGGGTCAATCAGACGATCCTGATGTGCCTATCGATGGTGGTGATCATCTCGCTCATCGGCGGGGGCGGTTTGGGCCAGGAAATCCTGGAGGCGCTGCAATTCGCCGCCAAAGGCCCCGGTATCCTGGGCGGTCTCGCCATCCTCTTCGTCGCCATGGTCATCGACCGGATCGTCCAAGGCGCGTTCCGCCGCCGCGACCTGAAAGACGAGCATTGATCGGTTTTTCTGTTGTGGGGTTTGAGCTGACATAACCCCGAGGCGTGTATGGGAATTAACGATCTCACCTTGTCGTATAGATGCCGGTGAGATCGTTTCTTTGCCTGCTAATGTGGGGCGAATTCTAAGGCACCTGAGTTGGAGATGCGCATAAGCGGCCAAGTGCATCTGACGATGTGTAGTTGATGCCTGACACAAGCGTAGACAACACATCGGAGAGTATGAATTCGAGTAGAGGGCGGCAGCAAGAAAATGGCACGTTCGAGGACGGGTGGGAGTGTCTGAGGGCAGTCGAGATGCGTCAGCTGTAGACTTTAGTCCTTAGGGCCACAGCAAGCCTTTGTTTCTAAGGCTTTCAATGTGATACAATGAGAAAATTGGCTCGGGCAGTAGAGATCGAACCTACGACCAATTGATTAACAGTTACTAATTGCCATTTTTCCCATTAGCTCACATGCTTTCAAAATACCTCACATGCTATTGTAAATAAATAGAAAATCAATCTCTTGTATTGTTTCTTTCCTCTCCATATTCGTCGGTACCTACTCAATATCTGCCTACTAAATGCCTACTAAATTGGGGATGAGATGCCGAAGCTGACAGCGCAATTCGTCGGAGACCTGTCTTTCGCAAGAGCCGGGCAGTCCATGATCACAGATGGTGCGCTGCGAGGGTTTGGTGTGAGGGTTGGCACGAGATCGAAATCTTACTTTGCGGAAAGCCGCGTGAAGGGGAGAACCCGGTGCGTCACGATTGGTTGGGCTGACACCTTAACGCTCAATGATGCCCGAAAGCTCGCCGAGAAGGCGCTGGTTGAAATGGCCGATTGCAAGGACCGTAACGTCCAACTCGGGCAAGACCGGGCCAAGCTCATGACACTCGGTCAAGCGGCGGACGGTTGGCTGTCCGAACGTGCGCACAGCCTCCGTGCTGGCCTCTCTACCAGCGGCATCAAGGCCGGGGTGCCGACCCATAAAGTGCGAGCACAAACCGGCCACGCCTCGGACCTGATGTTGTCGCGCGATGCTAGCGGGGCTGTTCGATCGGAACTCGGCAGAGACGTTGCTGTAAGTTCCACGCTGACAACTTGTTGCTTGCCGCCATGAATCTCGAGAGCGTTTGGGAATGCTCATGTAACAGCCCTGCAATACGCAAGAAATTGGTCCGGGTTTTGGAGGAGAATCTTTAGGGCGCAACGAAGGGTTTTCGAGGGGAAATACTCAACAGCTCAAGCGATGGCTGTTGCAAACCATCTCATGCGTCTTAGGGTCATCGAAAAGGGCCGTGTCGGGACTCGATGATTATCAAGTTATTCAGAATAGTTTTCTTTCTCGTTTTGTATTTGGTGCTTAGCATGATTGCAGTGACAACCTTTCTCCAAGGCTGGTCCGAAGGTGCACAGATGCTGTTCTTATTCGGAACACCAATAGCCTTGGTTTGGTGGGGTGAGAAAAGAAGAGCAAATATGCTGGCACAAGCAGGAGATGATGTTTCTCAAACGGATGCCGAACTGGCTCGCAGATCACCGAAGTCACAAAGGAAAGTGGAACGCCTTGATCGACAAAGCCCAAACGAGCTGACCCTGATACGCGAACAAGCATTGAGGGAACGCAATCGGGATGCCATCCTGTCCGGTTCTTCTCGTAGCCTGCAAAATTCAGCGAATGAAACTAGGCCAAAGTATCAGCCGCCCAAACAGGACTATGCCGCCATTGTAAAGGCGGGTAGAGCGTCGTCAGCGGAACTGTCGCAGATCGCCGACAGGAAAGAACGCGCGAGAACGGCGACACGCAAAGCCACTCACCGAACCCGATGGGTTCCGTCATCTGAAAACGTTAGTGTCGGCGGGCGAGAGATTGGCGGCATGGTCTATGTCGGCACACCGCCACGCCTGAATGACTATGGATATCGGGACAAGTGCCGGGCCTATATTGATCCCTCTCTGTCTGTCGCCCGCAATGGCACCGATAAGGTGGGCAACTACATGCCCTATTGGCCTGGCTATTCGGAAATCCCATCGCAATGTCGGGCGACATATCTGGATTGGTTGGCAAGTGGACGTTTGGATCCATTATATGATCCGGGCTACATGTTTCTCTATTTCTATGGGCTGGAGCGTCGTTTCGTCCTGGATCACCCTGCTGAGGCTGAGAAGCGGGAGATATTGCAGGAAGTCCGGCGTCTGAAGGACCTTTACCCGGATAACGGATCGGTGCAGCGGTATCTGGGGGAATTCATTCAGCTTGCGCAAATCTCGTTGAATGATGAGGCCGTTCATGAGCCGGTTTTTGACTATCGCGGCTGGGACCTGCCGCTGTCGCTCAAGATCGCCATCGGGGCGCGTGTGGGGCGCGGTGACTTGCTCTCGGCGGATTGGGTTCTCAGTTGGTTGATGTGCCATCCTGAGCGCCGCCTGCGCACCCCGGCAACACGCTGTGTTGAAGAGTTTCGCGCTCTGTTCAGGCTGCGCTTCGACGAACGTTTTCCTGATGGTTTGAAGGTGAACAAGCCACGCAAGATGCTCAAGCCCACTTATCAGGCCGCATCAAGCGAATTCCAAGGTCAGCTAGAGCCGACGGTAAATGGGGCAAAAGTGCCTGACATTTCCGGCCTAAGAAAACCCGTAGAGATCGCACAGGAAATCGCAGATGAGGTGATGGACGATCTCGACAAACTTAGCCGCTATCTGGGTCGGAACCCAGACGGGCGAGGGAGCGTGGAAGCGCAGGCGCTGTTGCCTCAGGAGTTGTGGGAGTTGTTTCCAAGCGCTGAACTGGAGAAACTCAAGGCTTGGGCTTCGGATCGTGTTGGCAGCGGTGGTTTGATCCCCGTTCTGGACGTTGTTGAACGCCTTGAAGGAGCGCGGCCAGAGAAATTGAGCAAACGTATCCTGACCGGCGCGGCGGATGCGCTGGCTCGGATCGGCTATGGCTTTGCGCCTGACCCCCGTTTCGCCCTGCGCTCACCCAAGCTGGATGAACCTGTGGTGTTGTTTGAGTTGGGTGAAGCGGTCGCGCAGTTGGAAGACGTCTCCGACCGATACCGCGCTGCGCTGATCGAGGCTGCGCTAGGATCGTTTGTAGCCCATGCGGACGGACAGATCACCGAGAGCGAAAGGAAGTCGCTATTGGCCAAGGCTACGGACGTGGAAGGGTTGAGTGGGCAGGAATGCCGTCGACTTGCTGCGAATGTGGAATGGATGCTGGCAGTTGCACCGGACATGAGTTTGCTCCGGCGCAAGCTCAAGGACACCGGGCCAGAGGCGATGGCGCGGGTCAGGTCGGCGTTGGTCGCAGCAGCCCATGCGGATGGTGTGATCCAATCCGAGGAGGTTGCGGGGATTGAGAAAATTTACAAGGCGTTGGGGCTGGACCCGGCTTTGGTGTATTCCGACCTTCATACCGGGGATGCCAGTGACGGACCGGTGCGTGTTCGCGCTGCTGAACCCGGTGCTGCGGGAGAGGCCATTCCTGATGAAGCCCCGTCCGGGCCTCCGAAGTTGGATGCTGCTCGGATCGCGGCCATTCAATCCGACACTGCGCGTGTCTCTTCGGTATTGGGGGACATCTTCGACGATACGCTGGACGTGCCCGAGGACGCCGAGCCAGATGAAACGGTTCTAGGTGGTTTGGATGCCAAGCACTCACATCTGGTGAAAGCCCTGATCGCACAGGATCATTGGACGGAAGACGCGTTCGAGGACTTGTGCCGCGCTGCGGGGCTTCTTGCCTCGGGTGCCATCGAAGACATCAATGAATGGGCCTATGAAACCTATGATGAGGCCCTGCTGGATGAATACGATGGCTACGACGTTTCGCCCGACCTGGCCGCGCAATTGAAAAAGAAATTCGAAGAGGAGATGCCCCATGTCGAGGCTTAAACCCCGTGAACGCGATGCAATCGTTCAGGCCCTGCGCGCGGGTGTCGTGCCCAAGCTGGGGCTGCGCCATATTCAGGTCGGACGGGTGCGCGAGATCGAGGAACTGGTCAAGGACATGGATCGCCTTGCTGATGGTGGGTCTGCGATCCGGTTCATCATTGGAGAGTATGGCTCGGGCAAGACATTCTTTATGAACCTGATCCGCCTGGTCGCGCTGGAAAAGGGGCTGGTCGTGATGTTCGCCGACCTGGCCCCGGATCGCCGCATTCACGCCACTGGCGGGCAGGCCCGGAGGCTGTACGCCGAAATGGCGCGGAACCTTTCGACCCGAACCAAACCTGATGGCGGGGCATTGGCCAGTGTTGTGGAACGCTTCGTCTCCACCGCCCATCGGGAGGCTGAGGCCCGCGATCTGCCCACCGGCAATGTGATCCGTGAGAAGCTGGCCCATTTCGAGGAATTGACCGGCGGGTTCGAGTTTGCCGAGGTTATCCGCCGCTATTGGGAGGGCCATGAAAACGGGGATGAGGAGTTGAAATCCTCGGCCCTACGCTGGCTGCGTGGTGAGTTTGCCACCCGCACCGATGCACGTAAGGCGCTTGGGGTCCGGACGATCATCAATGACGCCAGCGTTTATGACCATCTCAAGCTGATGTCCGCCTTTGTGGTCGAGGCGGGGTATAAAGGGCTGCTTGTGGGCATGGATGAGATGGTGAACCTCTACAAGCTCACCTCATCGCAGGCCCGCAATGCCAACTACGAGCAAATCCTGCGCATCTTGAACGATGTGCTGCAAGGCAGCGCCGAGAATCTGGGCTTCCTGATGGGCGGAACGCCCGAGTTTCTGATGAACACGCGCCGGGGGCTCTACAGTTATGAGGCACTGCAATCGCGATTGGCAGAAAATACCTTTGCCAGAGAGGGACTTGTGGATCTTTCCGGTCCTGTGATCCGGCTGGCCAGCCTAACCCCCGAAGATCTGTTCGTTCTGCTGACCAATGTGCGCCGGGTGATGCAAGGGGAAGACACGGCCCTGCCCGATACCGCGCTCGAAGCCTTCATGACCCATTGTTCTGAACGGATTGGCGAAGCGTATTTCCGCACTCCGCGCAACACCGTGACAGCCTTCGTCAACCTGCTTGCTGTGCTTGAGCAAAACCCCGGTGTGGAATGGTCGGACCTGATTGATGATTTGGACGTAGCTGACGATCAGGGCGACGATATGAGCGATATTGACGATGCAACCGGGTCGCAGCCAGCCCAGGGCGACGACGATCTGGTCAGCTTCAAGCTCTGATCCGGTGCCATGAGTTCTGCCTTCGACAAGTTGGCGCGTCCGGTTCAGAAATGGGTGCGCTCCAAAGGCTGGCGGGAATTGCGCCAGATACAGGCGGATGCGGTTCATGTTGTCATGGATGGCAATGCCGACTTGATTGTTTCCGCCTCGACCGCTGGCGGCAAGACTGAGGCCGCCTTCCTGCCTTTGATCTCGCAGGTTCTGGATGATCCGGCGGAGCGCAGCGGGTTCGATTTGGTTTATGTCGGGCCGCTCAAAGCCTTGATCACAGATCAAGCGATGCGGCTCGAAGACATCTGCCGAGAGGCAAATTTACCTGTCTACCCTTGGCATGGAGACGTGTCGGGTAGTGTGAAAACACGGGCTATGAAAGCGCCCAAGGGCATCCTGTTGATCACGCCGGAATCCCTTGAGGCCCTGTTCGTGCGGCGGGGCCTGGAAATCCCGCGCCTGTTTGGGGCCACGCGGGCGATTGTGATTGACGAGTTGCACAGTGTTCTGGACAGCGAGCGCGGGGTTCAGATGCGCTCCTTGCTGACGCGACTGGAGATAGCCGTGAAGCGTCCTATCCGGCGTGTCGGGCTGTCGGCTACGCTCGGCGACATGAATATGGCGAGCGCCTACTTGCGATCTGACAATGCAGAGGCTGTGAAGCTGATCGAGGCCAAAGGTGGAGAGGTCGAACTACTTTTGCAATTGCGCGGCTACGTTTCAGGTGGCGAGGATCAAAACGCGCCGTCTGCGACTGATGCGGTGTCCGCGCACCTGTTCAAACACCTACGTGGTAGTGACAATTTGGTCTTCGCAGGAGCGCGGCAACGGGTCGAGATTTATGCCGACCGATTACGCAACCTCTGTGAAAAGGCTCACCTGCCGCAGGAATTCTATCCCCATCATGCAAGTCTCGCACGGGAACACCGGGATTTCGTCGAAAAACGCCTGAAAGATGCGAACCTACCGACAACTGCCGTGTGCACCTCGACGCTGGAACTGGGCATCGACATTGGTGACGTGGCCTGTGTGGCCCAGGTAGGCGCTCCGTTCAGCGTTGCGGCCCTGCGTCAACGGCTGGGACGTTCCGGGCGTCGCGAAGGCCAGCCTGCGATCCTGCGTCAATACGCGGTTGAGGCCAGATTGGAGAGCGAAAGCAGCTTTGTCGATCAACTCCGTCTCGGCCTGATCCGCGCGATTGCCATGATCGAACTGCTGCTGGAGGGCTGGTGTGAGCCGCCAAGGCCAGAGGCATTGCATCTGTCCACGCTGGCGCATCAAATCCTATCGGTTATTGCAGAACGCGGCGGTGCGCAGGCAAACAGGCTGTATCGCGTCCTGTGTCAGGAGGGGCCGTTCCGGCAGGTGGACACTGGGCTGTTTCTGGACGTTCTTCGGGCAATGGGGCGGCCAGAAGCTGAGTTGATCGAACAATCCTCTGACGGCTTGCTGTTACTCGGGGCGGTCGGCGAGCGAATTGTCGAACATTACAGCTTCTATGCCGTATTCAAGACGCCCGAGGAGTTCCGCCTTGTCGCCGATGGCAAGGAACTGGGCACATTGTCGATAGACAATATCCTGACCCCGGGAATGCTATTGATCTTTTCGGGGCGCAGGTGGGTCGTGCAGGAAATCCACGATCTGGAGAAGGTTATCCTTGTGAAGCCCGCAACGGCTGGTGTTCCACCGTTATTTGGCGGCGATCCTGGCGTGATCCATGATCGTGTTATCGAGAAAATGTTCGACCTTCTCGAAGGGGATTCAGAGCCGAGCTATATGGATCAAGCGGCCCTGCGGCTACTTAGCGAGGCTCGCGCCAACTACGCCCGACAGGGCTTCACGGCCACACCTTTCGTTGAATTGGGTGGAGGCGCATATATTCTGGCAACGCGCTGCGGCACGGTCAAAACGACGACGCTGTCCATGGCACTGGGCGCATCAGGTTTTCAGATAACTCAGCACGATGGTTTTTTGCTGGTTGAGACAGGCGCCGCTGATCGGTCTCTGGGGCAGGTGCTGTCGGCAATGGCCCGCGCGGAGATGCCCGATCTGTTCACACATGCGCCGAACCTGATTTTTGAAAAGTATCACTCCTACCTGACGCCCGATCTATTGAAACTGGATGCTCTTTCGACACGTGTTGACGCCGGTTGCTTGCAAAAGCTGTGCGCGGATTTTCAGGAATACACGAGCGACCGGATTGGATTGCAACCAAGCTGAACGCGCAACCGTTCGAAGCGTTATCAGAATTTTAAGATCAATTTGACATGCTCTTGGTTCGTCAATCGCGGAAAAATCCATGAATCAGTCATTTTCAGAGTTTCTCCGCTCCGGCGGCGAAGGAGAGTTCCTTTTGCACAAATCGACCACCGGCATGGTCGGTCGTCGGGTTGGTTGGTCCGTCAAAAACGCATTCCCCAACTACAGTTCCGCACGAGCAGCCTTCGAGGATCAGCTTGGCGAGGCAGCCGTTGAAAACGCCAACATGCTTCTGGCCGTATTGGCAGATTCCTACGATCCACCACTTGAAGAGCAAGACCTGCCCAACATCGACACGGCGACAAGCGAAACGCTGGCCGTCTGGGATCAGCGGCTGGCAAGAATCTGGGCCGAATGGCAGTCTCATCCTCAACGATTGCGGCCTCTTCGGCAGGCAATGGAGGAAAGGCTATTGCGCAGCTATGCGGGTTTGATCAATGAAATCAGACAGCGTGACCTAAGCATAGAGCAATACACTTGGGAAACGGTTGGGGATGAGAGGGTCCGTGCGGGCCATGCAGCCCGCGATGGTCGCGTATTTCGCTGGGATTCTGACGATGAGCATCCCGGAGAGGCCCCAAATTGCCGCTGTTCCGCCCGCCCAGTGCCGCCTGATGCAGGTATCGGCGTCTTGGGGTCAATTAGTTTGCTGGACCGCTTCCTCGGAACCCTTGACGAAGATTTCTCGGCTGGTCTCGGCGTCCGGCCACAATCCTTTGCGGAACGGCTGCGCGACTTGTTCCAGCCTGAACCCGGCGTGACGATCGACGGCGAAATGCTCGATATCCAAACGCAGGGTGATCTCGCCGTTGCCTTCCAGCAGCTTGGCGATGCGATCAAGGATGACCCGGGTGCGTTCTTGGACTTGATCGGTCGCTATGGCGAGGGCTTTGATCGGCTAGCATCGGTGTTTGGTATCACCAATGCCGAAGCCCTGATGACGGCGGCGGCCTTGGCTGCCTCGGGTGCCCCAGAAGCACTGGTCGATGAGGCCTTGACCCAATCGCGAAGCGCCGTCGATCGGTTTGTGGGCGGAACCGCAACATCCCTGGTGGATATTGCCGAAGCCATCCGAAACATCCCGAACATCCGATGGTCAGATATTCGCCGCGTTGCTCAGGCGCTTTATGCCGATCCATCGTTGCTGTCTGAGGCGATGATCGAACCATTCAGGGAACGCATTGCCGTTGGCGACTACGCGGGCGCATTGGGCTACGCCCTTCCAGAAGTCATCGCGGGCGTGGCCGCACTGAGCCGAGTGCGCAATCGTGCCGAGGGGCTATCCGCGTCCGAAGACCTCACGCTTGAGCGGCTTCAAGCCGACCCCGACTTCGAGGGCATTCTCAATGCGGGGCCGAATGCGCCGCGTTTCGAGCGCTGGATCAATCGTGGGGGAAGCGTGGAGCTTATGCCAGAAGGGCATTTCCGTTACTCTGCCGAGATTGAGGTGCTGGGTCAGCGCCAGCGTGTCTCGGTGGAATATCCCGACGGATACCCGGATTTCACGCCCTTCATGACCCATCCAAGCGGGGTAAGATCGGTTGAGATTGAGGTAACGGGGCATTCACGAACAGACAATCGGCGCGCCAACACGGAAGCCGGTCACCCGGAATGGGGAAGCAGTCCGCCTGCAGGATGGCTTTGGCACCATGTCGAGGATGCGCGTACCATGCAACTGATCCCAACTGTGATAAACAGTCGTTTCACCCATAGTGGCGGTGCGTCTATTGCGAGGAACCAATGATTTTTGACAGGCAAAACAAACCAACCGATGAAGCCCACATCAAAGATTTTGAGGTGAGCAGAGGTGTCACGCTTCCTAAAGATTACCGGGTGTTCCTTCTGAATTACAATGGAGGTCGACCCGCAGACGCAAATTCGTCATTTCAGCCAGAGAGGCTTATTTGGTTAAGCGTAGAAGAGTTTTATGGATTTACAGAAGATTCGCTAAATGATATCGCAAGTTTTCGCTACAATGACTTCTCAGACCACATCCATGCGCGCTTGCTTCAAGTCGCCAATACGGGTTCGCAAGGCATATATATGGACCTGCGAGAAGGGCCTATGCACGGCAAAATTTACATTTTGGCCCGTCCCGCAAATGAAACAGTTCTTGTCGACGACACGGGTTTTGAGGACGACGGCGACTATGACGAAGCCAGGTTTCTTCATCCCATCGCAAACAGCTGGACCGAGTTTGTCGACATGCTTGGCCCGG
The DNA here is from genome assembly GCF_030407165.1 of Fontisubflavum oceani. Classification (GTDB taxonomy): domain Bacteria; phylum Pseudomonadota; class Alphaproteobacteria; order Rhodobacterales; family Rhodobacteraceae; genus Rhodophyticola; species Rhodophyticola oceani. The sequence continues at coordinate 3,083,525 of NZ_CP129111.1, read as the reverse complement.
AACCACCCTTCGACGACTGAACGCAACACATCCGGTCGGACCTAATGTTGGAGGGCATTGCCGCCACACTGCGGAGATTGATGTGCCGGGTCAACGCCAGCGGGTCTCAGTGGAATACCCCGACGGATATCCTTTGGGATCAGTGGCGACTAGCTCCGCGCCGACTTTTGCCGCAGCTGCCTCCCGCCGTGCCATGATGCAATGAGGGCATTCCGGATTGTGCCCAGGCACGACGCTGATCCGCTTCAGCGTCGCTTGCCACAACTCTTGCATGCAAGAACAACATGCAGACGATCCTTGGCGCGTGCAATCAGATGAAACCCCTTCTTTTCTGCTGCGTCGCGCCATCGAGGCGGAATAGGCTTAGGAAAGATCGGAACGGGACGACCATCAATCGGAAACGGGAACTGGACCTTTGAAACAGGCATGAGTGGACTCCAAAAGGGAACATACAGGTGCTCGAAACGCATCGGCATGCTCGATGTGGGGGCAGACTTCTCATGCCTGTTCGGAAGACCGGACAGGCATGAGAAACGGGTTGGGGAAGAATTCAGGCGGTGCGCTGAACTGACATCAGGGCGAGATTGCCCCGGTAAGCTTCCAACAGTGCGTAGGCCTCAAAAGGAGCGCGGAAAACCCTGGGTTACCCCGACCGTTCGCCTTGTGCAGCTTCAGGATATCGGATCCGGATTGCAGTAGGTCGAACTCATCGGGAAAGTTGCCTGGAGCTGTGCTCAACAAGGCAGAGGACGCTTGTTTCAGGTCAGGATACGCATCGGTCATTCCGATCAGTCCATGAAGTGCCGCGATGCAGGACGACCAGGCTGACGCCGCCGCGTGCCCCAGCTCCCGACCTTCGGAAGTGTCGAAATTCGCGCGAGCAGTATGAACTTCCCAATCTGCGCGCAAAGCCTCAAACATCAGGTCAAGCGCATTCCGGAATGCAAGGCGGTCGTCGCAGATGATGGATTCCAGCGGTTCAAGCCCCGCTACAGGCGTGGTATTCGGCGTATCAGCCCTGATGATCTCTCCTGTAGATTTGATTGGTCAGCGTGGGCGAAGGAGTTGCAGCTCCATCGCTCACGTGCTTTATATGATATCAAGAAATCTGCAGCCAATAGATGATATCATGAAATCTCGCGGGCGACCGAAAGTTGATACTGCACCGGTGATGGTACGTATGCCGACAGAGCTCATTGAGCGGCTGGACGAGGTGCGGCGTGATACAGAAGATCTGCCGAGCCGACCGGAACTCATAAGGCGGATCGTCGAAGAATGGTTGAGCCAGCAGCGCGACAAGCGTTGATAACGTTGCAAATCAGGGCTTATTTCGTTGAAAAACTCTTTCTTGATCGAATGGTAGGTCGCTGATTCAATTCCTTCTGTAGGGAAGATTTGGTGCCGCCAGCGAGGTACAGCCCAAGTTCACCTCGCATTCCGATCCAGCTAGCCAATGAACAGCAGCACGCAAAGGCCCTGCGTTCTTTAGTTATTCGGACAACTATCTGATCGACACAGACCACGGCGTCATTGTCGACGTGGAAGCCACCCGCTCAATCCGTCAGGCCGAGGTTGGATCGACCAAGACCATGCTCAACCGGGTGAAGGCCAAGTTTGATCTGCATCCAGAGCGGCTGATAGCAGACACCGCCTACGGCACCGGGCCTTTGCTTGGCTGGTTAGTGGACCGCAAGATCGCGCCGCATATCCCAGTGTTCGACAAGTCTGGGCGCAACGACGGAACCTGGACCCGCGCTGACTTCGAGTGGGATTCAGAGAACGACCAGTACATCTGTCCCGAAGGCCACGCTCTGAAGCAGTTCCGCCGGAATTATTCCGACCCGACCCGAGGTCCGACTGGCAAGGGCACGGCCCGTTATCGGGCCTTGAAGGAGATATGTCAGGCCTGTTCGTCAAAAGCCAAATGCTGCCCGAACGCTGATGCGCGTAAGATCACCCGTGAAGAAACCGAAGACGCCCGCCAGGTCGCACGCGACATCGCCAAGACCCGCCAGTACGACATCTCGATGAAGCTCCGGAAGAAGGTCGAGATGCTGTTTGCCCATCTCAAACGCATCCTCGGGTTGGGGCGGCTGCGATTGCGCGGCCCATGCGGTGCAAACGACGAATTCCTCCTCGCCGCCACCGCCCAGAACCTCCGCAAACTGGCCAAGATCTTTCCTGCACCGCAGCAAATGCGAAAAGCCTGATCAGAAAGGCGCTCGCGCTCCGTTCAGTGCACCACTTTCTGCATCAGCAACACATTGCTTTTCAACAGAATCAGCGGAAAGCTGCCGTTCGCTGCAAGCGCGCGACAAACTCTGGCTATTCAGCAAAGCGGCCATTCAGAGCCATCATCGCTTCTTTCTGACATCCAATTTCTCATTGTCGGTGCCGTTAAGCTAATGGCGAGGACTGTCATTGCACCAGTCGATCCGCCCTTGATGGATCCAGAAGTGACACCGGCACTCGTTCGTCTGGCGGACCGAGGGCGAGATGGTCGGGCGCCTCAACCAGTCTGACATGGCCGTCCATCTGGGCCTCCGGTTCTTGCTGAGGGACAGCTTGATGATCTCGTCACACCCGCCCGGGCAGTGGAAGCAACTGGATCATCTGAAACTGACGCAGACAGACCTACAAAGAAGCGTTGGAGGTTTGATGATGAGAAAGCCTCATGGCACGGGACTTCGACCGGCAGGCCGCGGAAATCCAAATCCGTGTAGCCGTTCTCAACCGGTACACTGCTCTTAGCATAACTGTTACTGAAGTCGTCGGTTAAGTCCGTCCGGCGAAAGAGGAGGCCCGACCATCACCCGATTTGTGCAACAAAGCCGCGACACATAGTTCTTCCTTTTGAGACAGTAACTTTCGTTATGGTCCCCCAACATGATCCCAAGTGACCGGCGTGCCGTCCTTGGCCGGGCGGATGAGGCGACGGCCGACAATTGCATCGAAAAACTTCGGTGGTAGACCGTGTCCGGGCCGCACACTGCGTAGGGCCTCGGCGGTGATCTCGGAACCTTCCGGCAGATCGGTGACAAAATACAACGAACGGCGGAATTGAACATTCCCCTGTTCGCTGGACTTCCGGCCATAATCGATATGGCCAAGTGACGACCATGCAATGCGCGCAGCGGCGGTGAGAGAGGCGAGCTCCGTCGGTTCTAGCGAAAAGCTGTCGTCAGGGCCGCCACCCGCACGGTCGAGGGTTACATGTTTTTCAATCAACGCCGCCCCGAGCGAAACGGCCGAAATGGCAGTTGTGTTTTCGAGGCTGTGGTCGGATAGGCCAACGACTGTTCCGAAACGCTCGCGCATGTCCGGTATCGTCGCCAGATTAAAGTCCGTCGCTGGCGCTGGATACCCACTGACACAATGCAGTAGCGCAAGTTCGAGACAACCGGCTTCACGAGCAGCCGTGACAGCCTCACCGATTTCTTCGGCATCGGCCATGCCGGTCGAGATTATCAGCGGCTTTCCCTTCGACGCTGCGTAGCGGATCAACGGCAGGTCGACCGCCTCGAACGATGCGATCTTGAAGGCGGGCGTGCCAAGCTCGTCCAGGAAATCGATGGCGGTTGTGTCGAAAGGCGAGGAAAATAGCGTTATTCCTTCGGACCGAGCGTGCTCGAAAAGGTGCGGATGCCAATCCCAAGGCGTTTGTGCCTGTTCATAGAGGTCGAATAGACGGTGCCCATCCCAAAGCCCGCCCTGAATTACGAAATCCGGAGTCGAGCGGTCAAGCGTGATCGTGTCGGGCCGATAGGTCTGAATCTTCACGGCGTCTGCACCCGCACGTCGAGCCTCGGTAATAAGTCGCAGCGCGGCCTCGAGGCTGCCGTTGTGATTAGCTGAGACTTCCGCGATCACGTATGGTGGCGCATCCTGCCCGATCGCGCATCCGTCAATCGTTATTCTCATCGTCACGGTCTTTCCTCTCTCTCGCGCGCCATTCCGTTGCAAGTAGGCCGAATACCATCACGTCCTCGTAGCCCATATCAGTCCTGTGGGCATCCCGAAGCCGACCTTCTTGGCGGAACCCGAGCGTCGAATGAAACCTGCGCGAAGCGTCATTTCCGGCCCGCACCCGCCCTTCTAACCGATGCCAACCTCGATGATCGAACGCATGCCCGAGCGCCAGCGCCCCGAGCCTGCGCCCCAGGCCAGGCCGAGACCCGGGCGCGACATAAAACCCCCACAGCGCGAGTCCATCGGCCAGAGCGCCCCGAAACTGCACGACGCCGAATGGCTGCCCATCGGGCGCTTCGGCGATGCAGACCTCATGTCCTTGGTCCTGCTGCACGCGATGGAACCAGGAAAGGTGCTCGTCGCGGTCGATCAGCGCGGTGGAAAAACTGGCGAGCCGCACCGTGTCATGGTTGCGCCACTCCCGCACAAGGTCGAGGTCGCGCTCCGCCATAGCCCTTAGGCAATCACCGGCCATGTGCAAGGATCTTTTCTGCGATGCGCGACGTACCGAGACCATCGGTCACTCCTGCAGCAGCACTTTGCATGGCGGCGAGTGTGTCTGCGGCGCGCATATGTTCCAAGCCGCGGGAGATACTGTCGAGAAGATCGTCCGGATCGATGCAAAGCGCTGCTCCGGCCGCTACAAGGGCCCGGGACCCCGGCGCTTGGTTCGGCGCGGTTACGGCCAGAAGTGTGGGAAGACCGAGCACAGAGCGTTCCAGCGCCGAGATACCGGCGGCCCCGATGGCGATGTCCGCGCTGGCGATCTCGACTGCCATGTTGCGGACATCGGATACAACGGTTACCTGACCGCCTGCGGTGTCGGCAATCCGGCGGACAGCGCCAAGATGCGGCGCAGACGGACCCATAACGACCCGCACATCGAGGCTGCCAGCTGCCGGCAAGGATGCCAGCGACTCAAGACAGCGCCCGGTCCAGTTGTCGGGATCGGTTCCGCCAAAAGCGATCAGGAGCTGGCGCGGGATGCGGCCGACGCGGTTCTTCATAGCGTTTGGGCGGGAGGTGGCGAATTCGGGACGCAGCATTGCGAACTTCGGTCCGGTCAACACGGTTGCTGCGGGCGGGACAAGCCCATTGTAGTCCGAGGGTGCTCTGCCCATATTGTGATCAATCAGGACATCGCAGGCATGGGCCCTGTCTGCCAGGTCGTCGATCACCACCACCTGCGCTCCGGTTGCGTCGCGGGCCGAGGTCTCCCACCGGGCATCAAGGCCGTAATGGTCGACAACCAAGACATCCGCTGGTCCCAATGCGTCAATGGCCTCGGGTCGGTTCGCAGACAATGCACTGACCGGGATATTGTCCTCGCGCAGATGGTCGATCATCGAACCCGGCCCATCTGAGCAGACGAATGCGATCTCGGTTCCCATGTCCCGGAACGCATGTGCGAGTGTCAGACACCGCATGACATGACCCGATCCGATGGCGATGCCAGCATCCGCGCGGAATACGAGCCGCATCAGTCTGCGCCATCTTCGAGATAGGATTGCCGGACCGGCAGCCCCGCCGCCTCGAAGGCTTGCTTTGCTCCTGCGGGTGTCATCTCGGTGAAGTGAAAAATACTCGCTGCAGCAACGGCTGATGCCCCGGCGTCAGCGACTGCGGCGACCATGTGATCGTAGCTTCCCGCCCCGCCCGACGCGATGACGGGCACATCAACCGCCGACACAATCGTTTCCACCAAGGCAAGGTCGTAGCCCTGCATGGTGCCGTCACGATCGATCGAGGTGATTAGGATTTCTCCCGCCCCGCGGTCCACGAGCTCACGCGCCCAAAGGGCAGGACTGCGGCCGGTCGGTTCCCCTCCGGCATGGCTGAAGCATTCCCATCCAGTCTCGGCGGATCCGCGGGCATCGATGCTCGCCACCACACATTGCGTCCCGAAACGGGCAGCGATGGACCCGATGAGCGATGGCTCCGAATAGGCGGCGGTATTGACCGAAACCTTGTCGGCACCGGATCGCAAGAGCTGTTCGACCTGGCCGATACGCGTGATGCCGCCGCCGAAGGTCAGCGGCACGAAACAGTCGGCCCCAAGCGCATCGAGTTCCCGGTAGTCGGGATCGTCATTCCCAGCATGCGCCTCGATATCGACAAGGATCAGTTCGTCTACCTCGCGCCGGTTGTAGACCTTGATCGCGGGCAGCACCGGACCGACGCGCCGCCAGCTGTCAAAACTTGCCCCTTTGACGAGACCCATACCTTTCCAGAGCAGGGTAGGAATGACACGCACCTTCAATCCCATGGCGTTTCCGCGAAATTACGCAGTAGCCGCATCCCAGCCCGACTGCTTTTTTCCGGGTGAAATTGTGTGCCGAAGACACGACCGCGCCGAACTGCCACAGGCAACGGAGCGCCATACCGTGTTTGGGCCACGACATGGGTCGCGTCGTCCGGTCGGAATACATAGGAATGCACGAAATAGAAATCGGTTCCTTCGGGAATACCCGCAAAAATCGCGCCTGCGCTGGGGCTTGGCTCCACGCTGTTCCATCCGACGTGGGGCGCGCGCTCTGCGCTGCCCTCCTGGCGCAGATGGCGCACATGGCCGGGTATGAACCCAAGGCCGTGCGGGGACCGGTCCGCATCATTGCCTTCAGTGCTGTGGCTGGCAAGTAGCTGCATGCCAACACATATGCCAAGCAGCGGTTTGCCGTTTTCCGACACTGCTTGCCGCAGTCCTTCATCCCATCCGGCAAGACGCAGGCGGGCCGCACAATCCGCAAAATTTCCGACACCTGGAAGGATGATCCGATCAACGCTGTCCAGCGCTGCGGGTTCTGTCACGAACTGCGCATCAAACCGCATCAGAGTAAGGGCTCGCCGCAGCGAGCCGAGATTCCCGATACCATAGTCGACGATGCCAATGCGCATACGACCTACCTAGTTGTCGTAGTTGATTTTGGTGAGATTGCCGTGCGCATCCTTCAACAAACACCCATCCGCATTGCGCTCGAAGATGCGCCGATTCGTGAAGCTGTCACAGATGGAAATGAACTCATCGACCGAAAGTTCAAGCCGGGCAAGAATTTCAGCCAACGGTTTGCCCAGGTAGGTCCATGGGAATTGGCCGTCGAGCCGTCGCACCGCATCCAACCCATCCTGTCGTGTCAGGCGGCCCCGCCGGATGTGCAGGCAGGCCAGGTCCGTCGCGCGCCCGAATCCGAATTTCAGGAATTTGAAATAGTCGTGGATTCCGGTTTGATGATTGTCTAGATTCTCGTAATTCACCAACGAGCCTTCGACGGCGCAACTGAAAGAGGTGAAGCCGTTGGACGTCGCAATCAGCGCGTTCGACAGTCCGTCCCAGGGTATATAGTGGCCAAGGAATAGGCCCGTCACCCCGACGCGCGCGAGTTCTTCGTCACTCGGGTAGGTGTAGTTGATTAGGTCTCGCGTTGTTATCCCCTCTTGCCCCGGCAGATCTGAAACGCGAAGCCCCAGTAATCCGCCGAATTCTTCCAGCCAACGTCGGTTGAGTGCATTGTTTTCCGAAGCCGCTGCAGGGCCGCCATACTCATTCTGGCTGTTTTCGCCCCAGACGATTAGCGTACGTTGAACTGCACTGCGGCGCGGACGGGGATGGTGAAGATGCCAACATGTTCCGGCCAGGAAATGTCACCTACCTCAGTGAGACCAATACGATTGAGTTTTGCACGAACGCGCGGATTTGGTGACATCTCTACATAATCTACGCCGAGCCGCTTAATGTTTTCTATGTTCTGCCGGCCAATCGCGGACAGATCGCAGGTAGTCGATGTCACGCATAGCGGGTTGAGGCCCATCTGCAACATCCGAACAACCTGGTAGGTGCTGTCTTTGCCGCCCGACACCGGCACTATGCAGTCCCAGTTCTCGCCATTCGGATGGCGGTAGCGTTCCAGGATCCTTTCAAGCTCTTTCCCGCGCTGGACCCAATCGACAGCCGCCCGCTTCTCGTAGGAACGGCAGGCGTTGCAAATTCCCTCTTCGTCAAGATGCAAGTCGGGCTTGGTGTGTGGCATCACACAGCGACAGCAGTAAACCAGCATAATCTCACGCTTCCTTATCAGCGCCGTGCCGACCGAGCAGGAACCATGTGATGTCATCCTGAGGAAATGCGGGGTCGCGGTGATAGGAAAATCCGTAGTCGATCAGTTCGAAATTGGGGTGGCGATGTAGAAACTCGCCGGCAAAATCGCGCTTAAAAAGCCGGTCTTTGTGGCCGCGATAGGGAATCGAGACGGGGGTCGGATTGTAGTATTCGGCAATCATTACGTGTCGACTGCCTGCGGCGGCAAGGGCATCATAGACTTCGGGCAATGCATCAGGATTGATGTGGATCAGCACACCTTTGATAAGCGCAAGGTCATGGCTGCCGAGATCAGTACTACCCAGGATCGATCCAACTGTTACGGTGCAATCCGGTAGCGCTTCGGATAATCTCCGTGCGGCATCGGCATTGATTTCGATCGCGGCCTGGTGGGCGTTCGGATAAAGCAGCTTCAGCGCCCGAAGGTTCATTCCGACATTAGCACCGAACTCGATCACGCTCTCGACGCGACCTGCTCTTACCAACGCTCTAGTAAAGAAATTCAGGTTTGCCGCAAGCAGCGCTTCGCCAATATTCCGATCAATATAGTCGGTGCCGAATTCGCCAGCCCAGAATGATTCTTGCTCGGTTTTGAACTTCATGTCCCGCCTCGTTCGGTGCTAGAGATGGCCTTAAACAATTGCTCGGCTTCTTTCCAGTCCTCGGGTGTGTCGATATCGCACACGCGGGATCTCGGAACCCACAGGCCAAGGCTGGTTGGCCCAAAAATCGGCTGCTGAGCGATCCAAGTCGCTGACCTGGCAATGTAGAACTGGCCGATGTCATGATACCGCGCCGGTAGGTCCTGGGACCTGGTCAGGAGATGTTCGGGTTGCTCCATGCGCACGGTTCCGTCCTTCGCTTGGATGAGCGAACGTTGGATTGGATAGGGATAGTCGCAGATTCCGAGAACGTAGTCATGCGACCCCAGCGCGGAAACGGCGGTTGCCACCGTGGCACCTGTCAGGAACGGCGCGGTTGCATAAACGCAGGCGACAATGGCCTTGTCATGCAACTCGAGAGCTTCAGCAGCATGCGCCATGACATCGAGGGTAGTCGCGAAGTCGTCAGCCAATTCGTCGGGCCGGCGAAAAGGGACTTCGGCGCCTTCGGACGTCGCGACATCGGCGATCTCTGTGTCGTCAGTGGAAACGACGATCCTGTCGAAACAGCCGGCTGTACGGCAGGCGGCGATCGACCACGCAATCATCGGGCGCCCGCAGAACATCTTCACATTCTTACGCCGGATGCGCACGCTGCCGCCACGGGCGGGTATCACCGCAACAGAATTCATCACGGTTTATTTGGGTATCGTGAAATTGCTTGGGGGGTCATCTTCAAGTTTTCCGCTTTCTATCAATCCGGTCAGTTGTAGCAGGCAAGGAGACGACGCAGCCTAATCGTCCAATCCGGTTCGACGGCGGATCTCAACTGCGAAAGCTTCTGCGTCGAACGGCAGGAACTGATCGGCCGCCAGGGACACTGGGGCGTCGCCAGGACGGAACTCAGTTGCAGATATTAATTGTGAACCTTCGAATCTGAACTCTGCGAGCTCCTCGACTTGATAGGCCGGCACGCCAGCCGCAGCAGCCTCAGTCAACACCGTAGAATTCGAACTGACGACACAGCGCGCCGTTGCAAGACTCTCTTGCAGTTCCATGTGGTCAAGAGAAAATCCCGTTGCTTCGATATCAGCGATGATTTCGGCGTCATGGCGGTCCTTCGGGTGCGGTCGGAACACCGGCTCGAGCCTGGCGGCTCGGCATATACCAGACAGCGCGGCCAGACATTTCGCGTGTGTGTCGCGCTTTCCCATCCGGCCAAGCGGCTCCCAAGCGAAAACCACCCGGTCACCCGGTTGTCGGACTGGCACCTTTACCCGCGCCGGGAAACCAAAAGACATGAGATCCTCGATGCGCTCCGGCAACACATCAGCGATCAGGCTCCGCTGCTGCTCGGTCCAGAGCACAAGGGCGTCTGCACGTATCGGGGCGACGCTCACCAAACCAGGGTCTGACACGTAGCCATGTGCCAACACGAGGTAAGGACGCCCAAGTTCCTGCGCGGCATGACAGATCAACCGTTCGTGAGGCTTCATGTCGCCAGCGGCGACGAAGGCACGGATGTTTTGGCTGATGATGAACTGCTTCAACCGATCATAGTTTCGTGAAAACGACTGATCGAGCTGCGCCATAAGATCGCGATCCGTCACTGCTTTCGCTGCGCCTACTGCAGCAATCTGGCGCATCACCTTTGGGTAAGCCTGCCCTGCGGTACACAGTTTGTGAAGGACTTGGTTTGCCCGAAACCGCGCAATGCGCCGATCCGAGAAGCAAGCCAATCCGGGGTTGTCGGATAGAGATTCTTTCAGACTTCGTGCCACATCGTGGAAGCCGGGTAGGTTGACATAAAGTTGAGGTCGCTCCACGCGACTTGTGGTCAAGAATACAGCTGTGAGTGCCCAATCGACCACTGGGTAGTGCCGCGTCAGGCGGCTGACGTTACGCAATGCGACTTCAATGTCTCCCGCTGAAATGTTCCGCAGCTCTGCCTCGAGTGCCATCGCCGCAAATGGAAACCCATCCAGGAACGGGCTCCATTGCCGGGAAAATCTTTCGTCCAAGTCGTGAACGCCCCGAAAATCCATCACACGCTCAAAGCTTGTTTAGGCAACGCGGAATTGTCCTTTTCTTCATGTCCATTTGGCCAGCCCAGGTCGGCGAGTCAATCGCAAACCCCCTGAGTGCGTCGACTACCATGCTCTGGTCCGACCGCGACAGCTTTGGAAACATCGGGATGCTGATTGCGGCCTGGTAGTAGGCTTCTGCTGACGGGAATGCGCCCGGGCCGAAACCCAATGCTCGGTAATAAGGCTGCAGATGGACGGGTATGTAATGCAAGTTCACGCCGATGCCCACCTCGCGCAGGGCATCGAAGACTGCATTTCTGCGCGCCGGGTTTCGAAGCCGGACTACGTAGAGATGAAATGCCGAACGGGTTTCGATCACACGACCAGGCAAATGCAGCGGTAAGGATTGCAGAGCACTGTCATAATAATCCGCGATCTCGTTCCGCCGATTGACATAATCGTTCAGTCTTGAGACTTGGCTGAGACCGAGCGCAGCCTGAATGTCCGTCATGCGGTAATTGAAGCCGAGTTCGAGAAGCTGGTAGTACCATCCTCCGTCGGGCTTCTGCGTCATCAGTGCAGGGTCACGGGTTATTCCATGCGACCGCAGCCTTTGCATCCTTTCGGCAAGGCCGGCGTCGTTCGTCATCGCCATTCCGCCCTCGCCGGTCGTCACGATTTTGACCGGGTGGAAACTGAACACTGCGATGTCACTAAAGGCGCAAGCGCCGACAGGTTTCGCGCGGTGGCTTCCGCCGATGGCGTGGGATGCATCTTCGATGACCTTGATACCATGACGGCGCGCAAGGCCGCCGATCCGGGCCATGTCGCAAGACTGGCCGGCCATGTGAACGGGCATGATGATCTTGGGCAGGCGACCTGCGGCTTTGGCGGCGACCAGCTTTGCCTCAAGCGCGTCTGGGCACATGTTGAAGGTGTCGGGGTCGATATCTACAAAATCGACCTCCGCCCCGCAATAACGGGCTGCATTGGCCGAGGCTACAAAGGTGATCGGAGAGGTCCAAAGAAGATCATTGGGGCCGAGCTCGAGCGCCATGCAGGCAATGTGAAGGGCAGCCGTGGCATTGGTGACCGCAACGCCAAAGCCCGCGCCGACAGTTGTAGCAACCGCGGCTTCAAAAGCAGGAACAACAGGGCCTTGGGTAAGAAAATCCGATTTGAGGACTTCGACGACAGCCTCTATGTCCTCCGGGCGTATGTCTTGCCGGCCATACGGGATCACGGTCTGGACCCGAGTTCCGCAAGAAATTCGTCTGTATCACGCGGCGCGATCCTGTCCAGATATGCTTCGGCACCGACGTCGTTCATAGAAATGTTGAGATACCTGGTACGACCTCGTCGTAGCGTTCCAATAGGCCGCGATTTGCTGGGTCGAGGTTTCGAATGCACGCAAGCCCGGTGCTTGCCGCATTCAGAACGTCGATGCGGAGATCGGGCCGCAATTCCTTCAAGACCAGAACCGTCTTCCAAACGTCGCCGGTCCAGGCGAATGGCGTCGTGCCAGGCGCCGGATCCCGTTCTGCCATTGCATAGTCGTAGGGACAGACATCATGCATTGCGATCAATCCGCCCGGCTCCATCACCGCTTCGAGGTTCATGAAGTCACGCAGTGCGAATTCGAACTTGTGCATGCCATCGATGAAGGCGAAATCGGGCACGATGCCGAGCTTGCCGAGAAATCCGCTGGCGAAGAAATCGTCGCTGGTCTGCTGCATGAAATGCAATTCTCGGGCGTCGTTGAAAACATCGGCTTCTATACGAAGAACCGGGTCAATGGCGACGAAATTGCACTTCCTATGCGCAATCGAGGTGTCAGAGCGGGAGCCGATTTCGACATACCATTGAGGCTCAACCCTCCGCTCAATCTCGATCAGCACGTCGTGATAATGGCGGCCGGTCATGCGCCGGAAACCCGGCTCAAGCTGCGTCCGCCGGCGCTTACGTTCCCGCCGCGTCTTCAATCGGGTCAATAAAGCGGCCATGGTGCCTCTCGCATGTTCCTTTGTCGATTCCTATAGCGCTGGTTGGCCTGTGTGGCCAGTGCAGCCGCTGCATTGATTTTTTGCACATCTTTTTTGCAGGTTGCGCTGCCGCCGCTTAGGCCGACCGTCAAGACAGCAAATACCGCAAGATCCGGTCCAGTTCCGCAGCCTGGGCGTCAAATGAGACCATCTCCGCAAGACGTTGCATGTCTTGTATAGCTTTCTGCCAAATGGGTCCTCCGAAAGTGGCACGTGCCTTTTTCATCGTTGCAATGATCTCGTCGTGATCGGTTGACCGGGCCATGTAGGGATAGTCAGGGCCAAGCAGCGGTAGCGCATCATCCTCATCCGAATGGGTCAGGACATTGGCGCCCAGAACCGCTGCGGTGAAGGCTTTGGTGAAGGGCTTACGACCACGAATGTGCGGGTATTCGACAATACGCCGAATGCCATAATGGAAGTTGTACCCGGCCACCGCATTGAAACCTGAGGCGAATTTCGTGCTGGTGGTCACATCCAGCACATTGATATCATCTGCAAGCTAGGGGGATGGTGGTGACATTGGGGGAGCCAAAATAAACCGGTCGGAATTGCTCCATGGTAGCTTTCGGTAGGCTGTGAAGCCGGTGGTCGACGCCATGCAGAAGCCGTCCAACACAGCCCTCAATGGCATCTTGGGTGCCTGCGGTCTCTGCGATCCGCGCCTCCATGGCAAGAACGCCCGAGGCGGAGGCGGCGATATGCATGTCGATGCAGCGCTGCGGCATGATATGCAGATGCCGGTCGATATAGTCGAGCGCAACGCCGGCCGATTTCGCTTGCAAGCGCGAAAGCCCATCTGGTGAGAACCGATCGACCGCGTCCTTGACGAGAATGAAGATGGCATCGCGGGGTTGTAGGGGGCAATCCAGAGCGCTTCGATCCTCAGCTTGCGGAGATTGGGGACTGGCACGAGCCGAAGTCATAGCGATCACCGAGGCGATCACGGGCCAGCGCGCAAAGCTGGACTCCGCGCATCATCGTGCCTCCGAGGCACCTGCTGCTGGACCTTTATGGGAACCGGACCTTTGGTTTTCGCGGTCTCAAGCGCCGCCCTCCCGCGCGACCTCCGGAAAAGTCGCTACCCTTTGGAGAGCCCCTCGGAGTCGATTAACTCGCGCAATTGCTCAACGCTTAGCCAGTCAGTGTTTTCGCCGCTGTTGTAGGAGAAGCCGTTCGAAACCCGACTGGCGCCGGTTTCGGCACAATACCGTTCTACCAGCTCATCGCCGGATGTCGAGAGGATCGCAAAATACGGACCCAAGTCAACGGTGTTTGCGCTGTCGGAAGTTGTGATCATCTCTTCGTGGATCTTTTCGCCAGGACGTATTCCGACAACGTCCTGAGTGCATTCCGGTCCAATGGCGTTTGCCACGTCGGTGATCCGGTAGCTTGGAATCTTTGGCACGAATATTTCGCCGCCGCGCGAGTTTTCCAGCGCCCAAATCACCATGTCCACGCCCTGCTGCAATGTGATGTTGAACCGCGTCATGGCCGGGTCCGTGATGGGTAGGCTGCCGCTTTTGCGCCGCTCGAGGAAGAAGGGCATGACCGAGCCGCGACTGCCCATCACGTTGCCGTACCGCACGACCGAAAAGACGATGTCACGCGACCCGCGGATATTGTTGGCTGAGGTGAACAACTTGTCAGAACACAGCTTGGTGGCACCGTAGAGGTTGATGGGCGCCGCGGCCTTGTCCGTTGACAATGACACAACCCGCTTCACCCCTGTATCGAGACACGCCTCGATCAGGTTCTGCGCGCCAAGAATGTTGGTCTTGATGCATTCGAACGGGTTGTATTCCGCGGCTGGGACCTGCTTCAAAGCAGCGGCATGGACAACGGTGTCTATACCCTCGAGCGCACGCCGCAGGCGATCTCGATCACGCACGTCGCCAAGGAAAAATCGCAAGGCGGGACAAGCGGATTCGGTATATTTTTGCGCCATCTCGTATTGCTTCAATTCATCCCGGCTCAGCACCACAAGACGCCGGACTGTGGGAAACCGGTCCAGAACGGTAGACACGAAGGCGCGTCCGAACGAGCCGGTCCCCCCCGTGATCAGGATGGAACTGTCGTGAAGCATAATCCTGGACACCTTTCGAACGCTAGCATCGAACACTTTGATGGCAGGGTCTTACATCATCAAGCCAGTTCTTCAAGTGTGTGCAGAGTGCTTCGGTTGACGCCGCCACACGAGGCGATCTTGCATCTTGAAGATCGACTGCCTTTAGAAATAGGGCCGATTTCTAGTGGATTGATATTCACGGTTCACGAGCAAAACCGCTAGCTCCGCTGAACTCGTCCATTTCTTTGATCTAGGCTTGTCAGAGGTGTTCACGGCGTAATGTACTGGATCGTCTGCAGCGTCAACTGCTGATGCGTCAAAGACGGTGCGACCGCAGTGAACAGGCGATTCAATAGGCTGTTCGCTGCAATGCCCTAGCTCATTGAAAGGCAGTATAGGGCCGCTGTGAAGGCGGACCGGTGACGTTAAATTTCAATGGCTTCAGCGATAGCCAACGCATCTTCTAGTTCAACACCGAGATACCGGAGGTGCTGTCCATCTTCGTGTGGCCGAGCAGAAGCTGAACAGCGCGCAGGTTGCCTGTCTTCTTGTAGATCTGCGTTACCTTTGGGATCGGAGCTGGCTCCGTTTTGCACGCTTTGGCTGCTGCTTTAGGTATTTCAGCAATTGTTGCTGCTTCACCCACAGCCTTTGACATTCTGCAATACGCAGGTGCGGCGTACCTCGCTTATCTCGGCGTGCAAGCGCTGAGATCATGGTGGAATTACTCAAACAATCTTGATCCAAGCCAAGCTGTTGTAGAGATTTCTGCATGGAGTGTTTTCCGGCGCGGTTTGATCACAAATGTTCTGAATCCGAAAGTCATTGTGTTTTACTTGGCGCTCTTGCCACAGTTCATCAGCGTTGAACTTGGCAACGTCGGGCTTCAGATATTTCTTCTCGGATGCATCCACAACGTCTTTGTCGTCAACGGCGCGACTAAGCTCGCCCGTGACCTTGAATCCATCCTGGCCAATCCGACGGCTGATGCCATCGACCGCCACTACCGCGTCGTGCCCTCAGACACGGGCGTCATTGTCGAAACCAACAAAGGCCGGTTCTACCTGTCTTGGCGGCACATCACGCCCGTTGTGAACGGTCTGCGTGCCTAAGGCGCGATGTTTGCACAAGACGATCAATCGCCGGAGGCTGCGCTTATCACGGGAATACTGATGCAGGCTTACCGCGACCTGTTTATTGCGATCAGAGAAGACGGCACATTGTCTTTCACGACCCAGTCGGAACAAGACCAAGCCATATCCTTCCTGACCGATCAAGCGGGATCACTCGCGCGCAATCGCAATGCGTTGTGTTCCCTGATCGGTTGGGATGGCGACACTTTGGCCAGTCGTATCCGCGCAATGATGGACGGCGATGACTTCCCACCGTCCGCGCCCGATCCCAGCCCTATCGCCCGAAAGAGGCACGATAAAGCCGTTGCCCGCATCCGCGCCCGATGGCGTCAACTGAACGCGCCACGTGCTGCATAACAGCATCTAAAATACAGGCCAAATCTTGATCAGTACCTTTTTCTGGCGGTCTACACGCGTCGAGCAAGCCCATAAATTCACAGCATGAGCAACGCTGACGCACCGCTCGTGTCTTGTCCAAATCCAGATGAGCGCGGCGCTTCCCGAGGTGTCGCGTTCATTTTTGGAAAGGCATGACAATGAGCAACGAAACGACGGCGGCTATTCAGGCCCTTATCAAACAGGTGGAAACCCTCACCAACACTGTCACCGATCAACAAAAGCGCATGGACGGGCTGTACGAACACAACTCCCGGCTGCTCGACCAGATCAAAGACGGTAAGCGCGATGATCAATCGAAACCTGACGATTCTGAGATGAACAAACTCGGTTTCGAGCGTGGCAAGGACGGAAATTGGTACCCGCATGGCACACGACCCGCGCATGTTCTGACCCGTGAAGAGGCACGCGACCCAGCAAAGTATCGTGCGGCGAAAGAGGCAGCGGCGGCTGTAGGCGCAACACTGGAGATCAGCGACCCCGACGCCCCAGATGATCGGCATCGAGCAGGCCGAGGCGATATTGCGACAACACAGGCAACCGTGATCAAGGATGATGATGCGCGCCGCGTCTATGTGCGCCGCGATGTGCTGGGATCATCCGAGTTTCGCGCCCAGTATCAACGATTGCGAAACGACGGTTACATGCCTGTCTCTTGGGATCAGCCGGACGAATTGCCCGCCCATTTGCAGGACCAGATCAATGACGCCTGAGGAACGCGCCAGCTTGGATGCTGTTGCCGACAAATCGGGAGGTTCCTCATAATGGCTGGAAACAAAGGGTCTGGGCGCAAAAATACGATCAGCACTCACCCGGAGAAAAACACGATCATCAAACAGATCGTGCTTGGTGAACATGATCTGCCGGGTGGCATGTCGAAGGCGCAGGTTGCAAAGCGCATTGGCGTGCATCCAGACTCTGTGTCCCGCTATCGCAAGGACCACATCACGGAGGAAACGGTGCGTTCGATCTTGGCTGACGCCCGCCTTGAAAAGGTCGAGGCTGACACAGCCGTTCTTAACGACGAACGCATTGACGTTGCCCGCACCTACGAAACTTTGGCCCGCCGTGTCGAAAAACTGATCACCAAGGCCGAGGAAAACGAGGACGATGGGTTCGCCCTGGCTGCAATGGATGGGCTGCGCAAAGTCCTCAAAGACATTGCCACTATGCATGGCAAGATGGCAACCAGCTTGTCCGTGTCGGTCACGCTGGCGGAATCGCCGGAATGGGTGACGCTCAAATCCATCCTTCAAGCTGTTTGCGACGAAGTCCCAGAAGCCCGCGAACCGCTCCTGCGCCATATGCGCCACCACGTGCTTTCCGTCACACAAGAGGACAGCGTGCTATGACCCATCGCGAGTTCGAAGGTTTCACCTCCTATGCGCGTCGCCTCAAAGCAGCAGGCGACAATACGGACTGGGTTCGTCTGCCACACGCCAAGCGCGTAATGCAGGCCGAAGGTGGCAAGCTGTACTTCACAGGGGAGCCTTGCAAACGCGGCCATATCTCGCCGCGCAATGAGCATGGCGATTGCACTCAGTGTCACGTTGTGCGTCTCGCGGAGCGTCGAGATGCCGTTTGACGCCCTACATGACTGGTGCGAAGGCCTCGAGCGCGAACTTGATCCCGCAGCGCGCCTTCGTCACTGGATTGGGCATGAGCCAGACCCTTGGCAGATCGGTGCCTTTACGACTGAGGCATCCGAAATTGCGTTGAGGGTAGGACGACAGGCAGGAAAGACGTCGGTGTTGGCCGCGCGCGCGGTCGAGGAGTTGCACGTTCCCGACAGCCTGACCATTTGCGTTGCGCCAGCAGAGCGACAAGCCAAGATCATCGCGCGTGAGATCGGGCAGCAGCTTCGCCGCACAGATTTGGTCATCACGCGTTCGACCCTGACCGAACTCGAAATGTCGAACGGTGCGCGCGTCGTTGCGCTGCCATCCACGTCGGACACCATCAGGGGCTATCCATCGGTTTCGCTGTTGATCATCGACGAGTGCGCCTTCCTGCAAGGGGAGAACGGCGGCGAAGACTTGATCTCCGGCGTCCTGCCCATGCTGACGAAAGACGGGCAAGTGTTTTTCAGCAGCACGCCCGCCGGAAAGAACAACTATTTTGCACGTCTGTTTCTGGACGAAAAACCCGGCGACGGCATCCACCGCATCGTTGTGCGCGGCACGGATATCCCGAGGCTAGCCGAGAAGGTCGAGCGGATGCGCCGCACACTATCTGCAACCAAATTTCGACAAGAGATCGAAGTCGAGATGTTGAGCGACGGTCACACCTATTTCGATCTCGCAATCATTGAACAAGCGACGAGCAAGGAGGGCGCGGTATGCCCGAGACTTTAGATTTGGTTTGGCACCCTGACGGGCGGGTGGTCAACGAAACTCATGACGACCCGGCAATCCCGCGCGTGACCGGGTTTTCGACCTACTGGGTCGCGGCTGATCTTGGCCAAGCCAACGACTACAGCGCAGTTGTTGTGATCAAGGACGAGGCCTTGCCCATCGCGGATCAAAACCGAGTTATTGTCGGCCCCCGTGAACGAACGGTTGTCTATGCCGACCGCTTCCGTGGCGTTAGCTACGTGGACGTGGTCGATCACCTGATCAAGCTGCGCAACGCGCCGCCCTTTGGGGGCAAATCCGAACTCGTGATCGACGGCACGTCTATCGGGCGCGTCGTGTCTGACATGCTCTGGGATCAAAGCGTTGACCATCACGCCATCCAGATGACAGGCGGGCAAGACTGGAACAAAAAGACCGCGCGATACGTCAACGCAGGCAAGACATTCATGATCGAAAATCTCGCTGTGCTGTTTGCAGCAGGCGAGTTGAAATTCGCGCATGACCTGCCGTTGAGGCAGGAAATAGAAGAAGACCTTGCTAGCTTCACCGTCCAAACCACCGCCGCCCAAAACCAGATCATCACGCAATCACGCTCAACGGCAGGTCACGGCGACCTTGGAATTGCGCTGATCGTCGGTGGCTTTGCGTCCCAATATCTCAAGCCCCAATCCATCCTCACTGGCCATCTACGCGGCTGGTATTAATGAAAGGAAACTCAAATGAATGTCGCCAATGGTGGTGAAACGCCTGAAACGAAACTCAAGCAGATTCTGATTGCATCGGTCGAAGCTGCACGCGCCGAGGGGCGTGCCGAAGGCTACGCGGAGGGCGTATCGTCCAACGAAGCCAAGAGGCAGCTTGAAGGTCTGTGCAAATCTTATGTCGAACAAGGTCGCGAGGCAGAGCGCGAAGCCGCCTGCGCATTGGTAGATCAAGCCCGCGAGGAAGGCCGGGTTCTTGGCGTCGAACAAGCCGCCGACGAATGGCGTTCGAAACTCGACAAGCGATCACACCATAAGGGCGTGATCGAAGGCAAAGAGATCGGCTACAAGGACGGCTTTGCCGCTGGCAAAGAAGAAGGCTTCAAGGCTGGTTTCAAAGCGGGGCAATCGGACACCGCCGATTGAATGGGCGCTCTCGTCGCGCTCGCCAAACTCGCTTGGGTCAATGTGCTTTGAGATCGACGAGAGACCGTGGATTTCGCAACGCTCTGCGGTAATTCGATGCCATGTGGTGTCAGCGTGGGGCAGCGCTGATAACCGCGATCTATGACGCGCTGATCAAGTCACCGTTTAGACGACCAATGAACTCAATCGCCTTCTGGCTTAGTCTTAGACAATGTGAAATGCGGTCGGTGTTGTTCAATGTTCGCTAGACGGGCGCGTCGCACCTTATGGTAGGCGGACTTGATGGTCTCGAAAGCGTCCAAATCGAAATCTGTTTCTTCAATGTAGTCCCACAATGCAGTATCCAGACTAACTCCAGCTTTGCGTTGCCGCTCGTTCACCCAATCGAATATGGACGCATAGTCATATTTTGATTTTGCGCCAATCTTTCTGCGCTGTCTTGATCGGAGCACAGGCACTTCAAGCTGACGAGTCAGGGCGATTTCCTCATCTTCGTGGGGGTCAAACTCGTCGATTTTCTCAAGAAGACCTTCGAAGTATTTCTGGGCCCAATTCGGCATCTGCTCAATTTTATCAGATAGCAGCGCCCACGCCATGAACGCGTCGCCTTCCTCCTCGGTATCCGAGTTGAGGAAATCTGGTTCTTGCTCAACTGCCATCTGCCTCAGAATCCTTAGTTTCGATTTCAAGCCATCTTCAATGTGGAAGGTGGTGCATGAAAACAAGTCGAAAGGACATAGACAATGAAAATACTAAATCCTACTGCGCTCAATCGCGCTGATCTCCAACGTCTTGGAAAATACCTCGCGGCGAACGGCATCAAAGAAATCACGCTCACGCGTAAGGATGGTGTGCAAGTCATGAAGCGGCGCGCTACCGGATGGCAGGTCAACAATTTGGAGGCAGCGCAATGATCCTCAGTTCCGATAACGGTCAGCAGGTCTTGAAGCTGCTCTTGAAACTTTTCGAAGACTTCGAAGATTGTGAGCAACGTCCGCGTCGCGTTGAAGCCAGCGATGGTATTTTGAAAATAGATGGAATTGAGTTCACGGCTTTCGGGTCACAATACCTCATTCAGAACTCTATTTCGTTGCAACACTGGCTTGCTGAAACAAAGCCTCACTGCTTGCTGGACTAGAATTGCCAGAACAGGCGGCTATGGAGTCGCCTGTTCACAATGCCTTTGGGATGCCACTGATACATGCGCAGTGGTTTTCGAAAATTAGCGCGTTGATGCACGTATCCGCGTTTTAGACATTGTTATACCTAAAGGCCGCGACACGACATTATCGCACGCTCTCACAGCTATTGAAACTCAATGCAAGTGTATTGATACCCTTGCCCTGAGGAATCGAAGTACTGGCTTTCAAAGACGTGTCGGGTGTCATTCCAGACCGGTTCAACGGTCTTTCGCTGGGTGTCATCATCGCCATTTTGGTAGGACGCGAGCGCGTGCGACCCGTTGGGAAGTTCGTCTCCGAAACAGTAGCTCGACATATAGGGCGCAGATTTGCTCTTGGTCGCCCAGATGATCATTCCATCCCGCGACACAACAAAGGCGACTGGCTTTGTGCATAGTTGGACATACCGAAGCGCACTGGCCTGCAACGAGCACTCAAATCGGTTGCCGATGGCCCGAAGTGTTTCAGTTTCCCACGCCGCGTCATGAAACTCATTCCGCAGCAAGTTGGCTGGCATCAGCAGCCAAGACGCGAACACGTTGGCTTCGGTTTCGATTTCATCGCGGAAGTCGTTTAGCGAATCTTCGCTGTCTTCGAATTTGTCGCGGAGTTCCCGGTGACACATGAAATGTCCAAGTTCATGGGCAAATGTGAACCGTCGCCTCCGGTCATTCGATACACGGGTGTTCAGAAGCATTGTCCACTTGCGCGTTCCATTGGTCCGTACCAACGACCCTTCGAAGCTGTCAAAGCGCTGGCGGTCAATGACAAGTTGATCCGAAAAACCGCTGGACAAGATCGCGCCTTTGACCAGCGCGTCGATATCCATTGGATAGGTGTTGGGGCCGTGCTGCTGCCAAAGGCTTGTTAGGCGGATTGCTTCTTTCTTGGGATCAGTCGTCGTTTTTGCCATCAAGACCCGAAACTATCCTATCAATGTACCGCTTATCCTCGTCGGACAGCTTTTTGAATTTCCGAAAAAATGCATCCTCGACCTGATTTTCCGAGCGCTCCTCGGCTTCGTCATCGAGAAAGAAATCCGGTGACTCGCCAAGGAAGTTCGCAATCTTCAGCAATAGCTCGGCGGACGGCTTCGCATTCTTCTTGTTCTCAAGCTGCCAGACATAGGCCTTTGAGCTGCCGATTGCGGTCGCCAGTTCCTCAAGCGTTTTTTTCTGGGCGGTTCGAACCTTCCGCAGCTTTTCGCCAAATTTCTCAGACATGTTGTCCTTAGTCTCTCTAACACTTGACGGAAGTATAGCGAGTGTAGTACGAGTCGCAAGTGTAGTGACAGCTACACATATGTAAACCTGTCGAAAGGAGCCAAAAATGGCTGAAACTTGCATCGCCGGAGGCGACACCTGGGCAATCTACAAAGACGCTGCGGCCAATTGGCGGTGGCGGCGGACCGCTTCGAACGGTCGGATCGTTGGCGCTTCCACGGAAGGCTACGTCAACAAATCGGATTGCATTTCGAACGCGCGGCGCAATGGGATGACATGCACCCCGCGCTAATGAAGGTGGGGAGCGGCTAACCTCCCAGTCGCTCCTCACGCATGACATAGTCGACTTAGCGTCGACCACCCGCTTTTCGTTCTCGCCGAACAGCAGCAATTCGGATACTGATTAGCCGTTAGATGCTCGGGTTTTGAGAAATGAAGCGTTTTTTATTGCAAGCAGTGAATGATGAAGATCACCTTCAACCGGCGCGTGAGGTGTTTGGCCTCGAAGACTTGCAGGCGGCCACCATTAGCACTGCCTTTATGACGGCTTCCGGTTTGACACTGTTACAAGGCGTTTTGGAGCCGATTGCTGATCGGGCACGAATTTTTGTGGGTATTCGCAATGGCATAACCACGGTGCAGTCTATCCAAAAAGCGTTGGAGATCGGTTGCGAAACTTACATGGTGGATACCGGAAGCCGACAACGAATTTTCCACCCGAAGATGTATTACTCCCGCTCAGCTACCCGCGCCAAGCTGCTGCTAGGGAGTGCAAACCTGACGATGGGTGGCTTGCGCACAAACATTGAAGCCAGCGTTATGCAGGAGTTGGACCCAGCAGCCGATGCTGCCTTCCTGGCTGATTTGGAGGGCAAGCTAGATGCGATGATCGCCGACTATCCCGACCATGTAATCCGGGCGGTGGACGATGCACAGTTGGCCGACTTGCAGCGAGCAGGCCGCTTGCGGGACGAACGCAAGGCTCACCCGCCGGAGCCGGCCGGAAGCTCGGCAGACCGTGCATTGGATAGCGTGCCAAAGATGGCTTTGCGAACATCCCCTGTGCGGGTTGCGCGTCCCGCTGCGCCACCGGTGCCACCAGTCGCCCCCGCAGCACCCGTCGCCCGCGAACGTCTGGAACAGGTTTGGGAAAGCAACGGGCTTACGCGCCGCCATTTGAACATTCCAACCGGCGCAAACACCAACCCCACCGGCTCCATGCTAATGGGGGTGGGCGCGTGGGATGGCATCGACCAGCGACATTATTTCCGGGACGATGTTTTTGGTGCTCTGGATTGGGAACGTGATACCGAGCCGCGGACCGCTCACATCGAACGCGCCGAAGCGCAGATGCGCCTAATCGTGAAGGACGTGGACTATGGCGTGCGAACCTTGCACCTTTCTCACAATACGAAGACTGATACTAAGGCTTACGAACAGCGCAATAGCATGACTAGCCTCCATTGGGGCGATGCGCGCCCATTAGTGGCTCATGAAGATCTACTTGGCCGGGTTCTTAAGCTGTTTCGCGAGAACGAAGACCCCACGCGCTTCACGTTGGAAATCGACTAGGCCGGAATCCGGTGTCGCCTGTCGCGTAGTGTGGCCCAAGCGGCTAGCAGGTCCATTTGCTCTGCCTTGGTCAGCGCGCCCAATACCGCCTCTGATTGCACCTCTAGCGTATCAGCTACCGTGTCTTCGCGGACCATACGGTCGAGGTGTTCCACCTCTGGGACAATCGCGTCCGGGGCAGGCAACAACAGCTTCTCGATCTCGCTAGGCACGAGTTCGAGAACGCCCCCGCCATAGTGCCGCCCTTCAAGTTCTGCGCTGAGGGCGGTCAAGCTGTTGTAGAATCCATAGACCAGCGCATCGGCTGTGCCGCGCAATGCTCGAATGCGATAGGCGGTGTCGGTCGTGTATGCCCCCGCACGATTGAGGATCAGCCGAGGCGTATCGTGACTTCGCTTTAGCATTCCCACTTCGGTAGCGTAGACGGATGGCACCGTGTACCACGGGCTGCGGATTCGACACTTGTATCGCTTATTCAGGTCTTCACGCTCGCCCGCAGCAATGTAGGCGCGTCCCTTGGCGCTCTTTTCGACCGAGGTATCGGGCATCCAGAGGAAGTTCGTGGGCTTGCCTGTGGCGGCATTCCGGGCGTGTTGAGCATCATCGTAAATCACACCGGGGCAGTGGTCGCTGCGACCAAACATAGGGTGCGCCCACTTTTCCAATCCGTTGTGCTTGACCACTTCGTCGGTGACGAGGAAAAACTTGTTCGCCCCGGTGACGATGCCCACGTCCACAGTTGCGGCGTCTGAAAAGCGGCAAAAACGATCATCGGCTTCCACGGCATCAAGAATCGCAAGAGTCGCAGCAGGGACCAAAGCGCGGGTCCACTTACCCTGAACAGTCTTCCCGTTGATTGCTCTCGGGGCGTTGAACACCGCCTCTGGGTCTTCTTGCAGGAATTCGCGACCGGACACACGGAGAATGCCCAAACCCTCGCCATGGGTCTCAGGTGTGGCCTTCTTCTCGGCCATCAGCAGCACCGCGCCTTGTAGGGTGCCTTCGAACCAAATTTCCTGCGGGTCCACGATCACCATCCGGCGGCACTGCTGCCCAAGATAGGTTCGCAGCGATTGCGCGTGCATCACGTGGACGATTTCAGACGGGACCACCATCGCCAATCGCCCGCCGGGGCGCAGCAGGTCCATACACGCCAGAATGAACGGAACCCATGCGTTGGTGTGCTTTGTGAACTTGCAGCCGAGGCGCGAGAATACCCGTTCGGCATTGGCTTGGAATTCTGCCGGAAGATATTGGTACCGAATGAAAGGCGGGTTGCCTACAACCGCATCGAATTGGCCGGGTTCCGCATCGAGTGCCCATCCGAGGAAGTCGCGGTTGTGGATTGTGCAATTCGGTAGGCCACGCGCCGATGCCTTTGCGGCTTCTTCGGGAGATAGCTCAAAGGCCGTGACCGTTGCGTCGGACCCTTCAAGCGTTGGGAAGAACGCGCCGTCACCGCAACTCGGTTCGAGTACGCGGGTTCCGCTACTGGGGGCAATCCATCGGGTCAGGAATCGGGCAAGGTCGTCAGGCGTGTAATATCCACCGCGTAACTTCTGTTCTGATTCCAACGCGATGAAGTTCATAGTGCCTGCCCCTGTGTCTTGTTCTTATTGCGTTCCCACGGTTTACGATTGGTGAACTGCTGACGTTTTATCGCAAACCAATGCCAATCGCCAACCATATTTGGTAGTGCGTGCCACGATGCCATACCGAATGTCGCTTGTCCGCACTGGCATAGGGGATGATCAACGAATGCCGGATGCGTTGCAAAATCGTTGCAAAAACCAAAAAGCCGCCCCTAGGGGCAGCTCGTTACTCTCTTGTTATTTAAGAGAAATTTTGGCTCCGGCGGTAGGGATCGAACCTACGACCAATTGATTAACAGTCAACTGCTCTACCGCTGAGCTACGCCGGAACTGACGGCGCGTATAGCAAGCCGAATTTGTCCCGTCCAGAGGGCGCGGGCGAAAAATCGTGCAAATCTGTCAAAGGCGTTCAAAAACCGCTTCGGCATGGAGAGGACCGCGAGATGACACAAGGTTTCGTTCCATGAAATCAATGAGATGGGCGAGAATGTTTCGCTCGGCGGCGGGAAGGAGGGCTGCGGGCGTGTCGGTATAGATCAGCTGTGCCAAACGGCGGGTGTCGGCCGGTGAAGTCTCGAGTGCGGCCAGGATTTGCGCTTCGCGAGCCTGACGATGGGCGATCAACTCGGCGCAGCGGACCTGTGGGTCAAAAATCGACGCGCCGTGGCCCGGGTAGTAGATCTGATCTTCGCGGCTCTGGAGCCGGGCCAAAGACGCGTAAAACGCGGTCATATCGCCATCGGGCGGCGAGATCAGGGAGGTCGCCCAGCCCATCACCAGATCGCCGGAAAAGAGCGCGCCGTTCCAGGCGAAGCTCAGGTGATTGGCCATATGGCCCGGTGTCGCGATTACATCGATCTGCCAACCGTCACCTTCGATCTGATCACCATCGGCAATTTGGTCGTCGGGGACAAACGCGTCGTCCACGCCTTCGCCGCCGCCGATCAGGCCGGCCTCGGCCAAAGCTTCCATCGCTTGACTGCGGCCCCAATTGCTTGGGCCAGCGGCCAGAACCGGCGCACCAGTGGCGGCGGCCAAAGGATGGGCGAGGGGCGAATGGTCCAAATGCGAATGGGTGACCAGGATCGTGCTGATGCGTTGGCTCGGCCCGATCGCTGCCAGAATGGCGTGCAGATGGGCCTCGCTCATTGGCCCGGGGTCGATCACCGCCAGATCGGTTTCGCCAATCAGATAGGTGTTTGTGCCCTGTTCTGTCATCGGCGACGGGTTCGGCGCCATAATCTTGCGCAACATTGGCGCGATTTCAGCGACCTGCATGGCTTGCCTCTTTGCAGCCCGGGCCCTGCGCGGTTACATGGGCCATGGCGTTTGGTTGGATGAAACGGGTGTTGCCGCGGGGGCTTTATGGCCGGGCCGCCCTGATCCTGATTGTTCCGGTTGTTACGCTGCAGCTTGTCGTCTCGGCGGCGTTCCTGCAACGGCATTTCGAGAATGTGACGCAACAATTGACCGCCGGATTGGCGCTCGACCTGCGCTATGTCCTGACCCGTTTGGAACAAGACGGTGAGGAGGCGGCGATGACAACCGCGGCGGCCTTGCAGATCATGTTGACAGAGGGCCAAAGCGTGTCGGGCGAAACCATGCGCCCCTTCTATGATTTCTCGGGCCGAGAGGTGATTGCCATTCTGAACCGGGATATTCCGGAGACGCGTTATGTCGATCTGGCCGCGCAGCACCGAGTCGTGATCGTCGGGTTGGAAACCGCAAATGGAGTCTATGAAGTCGCGGTACAGCGCCGTCGAGTCTCGGCGTCAAATCCGCATCAATTGCTGGTCTTGATGGTGTTTACCGGGCTTTTGATGACCGGCATCGCTTATTTCTTCCTTCGCAATCAGCTGCGTCCGATCCGCCGTCTTGCGAAGGCCGCCGACGCTTTTGGCAAGGGGCGGATCGTTGAGTATACCCCGCGTGGCGCGCTCGAGGTGCGCTCCGCCGGGCGCGCCTTCCTCGATATGCGCAACCGCATCGAGCAGCAAATCGAACAGCGAACCATGATGCTCTCGGGTGTCAGTCATGACCTGCGGACGCCGTTGACCCGCATGAAACTGGGCCTGAGTTTGCAGGAGAAGACGTCCGATATCGAGGCGCTTGAGCAGGATGTTGAAGAGATGCAGGCGCTTTTGACAACCTTCCTGGATTTTGCCCGCGCCGACGCGTTGGATGATCCGGTGCCGACCGACCCGAAAGCCTTGGCCGAGCGGATCGTGGAGGATGTGGCGCGGGGCGGTGGAGAGGCCGAGTTGGTGGCACCCGACGCGGTACCCCTGGTCGATATTCGCCCGCAAGCGGTGCGCCGCGCGCTCGGCAATTTGGTATCCAACGCGATGCGATATGGCCATCGGGCGCGGGTGACGCTGCATGTCTTGGATCATGCGGTGCGCTACACGGTGGAGGATGATGGGCCTGGGATTGCGCCTGAAGATCGGGCCGAAGCGCTCCAACCCTTCGTGCGTCTTGACGCGGCGCGCAACCAAGATCGGGGCACGGGCGTTGGCTTGGGGCTGGCCATTGCGAATGACATCGCGCGCAGCCATGGCGGCACGCTTCGCTTGAGCCAAAGCGGTGATCTCGGCGGACTCAGGGTCGATCTGGTTCTGGCGCGCTAGCGCCTAGTCGTTCCAAGGTTGATGTAGCGGTGTCGCCGCATCCATCGCCTCGAAATAGAGCCGTTTATGCGCCATGGCCCGCTGCCGTCGTATCTCGCCACCCGAGAACTCAGCCCCGGCCATGTTGTAGCCCATGCGCGACATCTGCCGAAGCGCAAAGGCAAAGAGTTTCAGCCGATCCATATTGGGTCCCTTCAATCATGCACGTTAAAGAGGGCGCCAGCGCCTTGGGTGCTGGCGCGGCGTCAGTATCGCCCAAATTGGTCAATAAGTCGCATCACCCTGTCGTGTGGCCGGCGTGACACGGGTTTGGGAGCCCAAGATTGGGCAACACAGGCAGTCGGCGGCGAGTGGTAGGCCCGGCAGGACTCGAACCTGCAACCAAAGCGTTATGAGCGCTCTGCTCTAACCAATTGAGCTACAGGCCCGCCTGGAGCAGAGGCTTAGCAGCTTGCGGGGGAGCGTCAAGCTTGCCCTGTGATGCGGGCTGGCCTATGGCCTTTGGGATCACGGATCCGGGGAGCTTTCTTGATGCCAAACTTATCTGCGCTGTGCCTGCGTTATCTGATGTGGATCGTGGCCCTTCGTGTGCTGCATATCCTCGCGGTGCAGTTCCTGGGCTTGCCGAACACGCTTGGCACCACAGTGATTTTGGCCGCGGCACCAGCGGCGGATATTGGGATGCAAGCGCTGCGCCGAGCGGGCGGAGTTTTGGATCGGGCGGCTTGGGGGCAGTTGGCCTTGGCGCTTTTCGGCACCTATCTCGCCATGGAACTGGTCGTGATCGGGCTTTTCGCGCCGCAGTTGTTTGCCACGCTGCTCACAATGCCCGTGCTGATTGTTTGGGGGCTGACCTTGGCCATGATCATGCTTTTTCTTTGGATCGGCGCGCGACAAGAGGCGCGGCGTTGAGGCGCAAATCGCGCATGGACTTGGCCCGGGCGCGTTGTTAGCAGAGGGCCAAAGCTGCAAGGGGACATCTGCCACATGAGCCAAGGGAAAAACGGCCTGACCTATGCCGAGGCGGGCGTGGATATCGATGCGGGCAACGCGTTGGTGGATCGGATCAAACCATTCGCTGCGGCCACGAACCGGGCCGGTGTTATGGCCGGGCTTGGCGGGTTTGGTGGGCTCTTTGATCTGAAAGCAGCGGGGTATGACGACCCGATCCTGGTGGCGGCGACCGATGGGGTTGGCACCAAGCTCAGAATCGCGATCGACACCGGGAATGTGGGCACGATTGGCATCGACCTTGTGGCTATGTGTGTAAATGACTTGGTGTGCCAGGGTGCGGAGCCGCTGTTCTTCCTGGATTATTTTGCCACTGGCAAGCTTGAGTTGGAGAGTGCGACGCAGATTGTCGAGGGCATCGCGAAAGGCTGCGAAGGGGCGGGCTGCGCGCTGATCGGTGGCGAGACGGCGGAAATGCCGGGCATGTATGGTGCGGGCGATTTCGACCTGGCCGGTTTTGCGGTTGGCGCAATGGAACGCGGTCACGCGCTGCCCGCGGATGTGGCCCCGGGCGATGTGCTTTTGGGTCTTGCCTCTGATGGGGTGCATTCAAACGGCTATTCCCTGGTGCGCCGGATCGTGGAGGTCTCAGGGCTTGGCTGGGATGCCGATGCGCCTTTTGCGGAGACGTCTTTGGGGGCGGCGCTCCTGACCCCGACGCGGCTATACGTGAAACCAGCGCTTGCCGCGATCCGTGCGGGTGGTGTGCATGGTCTGGCCCATATCACCGGCGGCGGGCTGACCGAGAATCTGCCGCGCATTTTGCCCGAAGGGGCAGGGGCGGAGATCGACTTGGGCGCCTGGAACTTGCCGCCTGTTTTCAAATGGCTGGCCGAGATCGGCGGCTTGGCCGAGGCGGAAATGTTGAAAACCTTCAATGCCGGGATCGGCATGGTGCTGGTCGTGGCGCCGGATCGGGCCGAAGCCCTGAGCGCACTTTTGCAAACCGAAGGAGAAACCGTTTGCCAGCTTGGAACGGTGACTGAGGGCGCGGGCGTGGCCTATACCGGGGCGCTTGGGTGACGAAACGCGTCGCGATCCTGATCTCGGGCGGCGGCTCCAATATGGTCGCGCTGGCCCGTTCGATGACCGGCGATCATCCGGCGCGGCCCTGCCTGGTTCTGGCGAATTCAGCGGAGGCGGGCGGCTTGGCAAAGGCCGCTGAGATGGGCATTCCGACCGCTGTCGTGGACCATCGCCCGTTCAAAGGCGATCGGCCCGCGTTCGAGGCCGCTTTGACCGAAGCGCTTGAGGCGGCAGACCCAGATATCATCTGTTTGGCCGGGTTCATGCGCGTGTTGACCGAGGCGTTCGTCAGCCGCTGGCAGGGACGGATGCTCAATATCCACCCGTCGCTTTTGCCGAAATATCGTGGGCTAAACACGCACGCCCGCGCCTTGGCGGCAGGCGATACCGAACATGGCTGCACAGTGCATGAAGTGACACCGGCGCTCGATGATGGCCCGATCCTGGGGCAAGCGAAACTGACGATGGCACCCTATGACACGCCGGAGACACTGGCCGCACGGGTGCTCAAGCTGGAGCATGAGCTTTATCCTGGGGTCTTACGCCGGTTCGCCTTGGGGGATACTCGGCCATTCTATGTGGGGCCGGAAGGCTAGGCGCGCGTTCCGTTGATATTCGCCAAACCCGTTTCGTCGATGCCGTAGATCATCGTAGCGGGTCTTGGCCCCGACGACGCAGCGGCCTTGCCCCTTTTCATTTTCGCGGTCGTGGCCTATCACCCACCGTCACAGAGTTCTTCCAGCCTTTAGGAAAAGACCCCGGTTTGCCCCAGACCCTGACCACCACCGAGGCGCTCGCCGCATTTTGCGCCCGCGCCGCCACTGTTCCCTACATCACCGTCGACACAGAGTTCCTCCGCGAGCGCACCTATTTCGCGCAGCTTTGCCTGGTGCAACTGGCGCTGCCGGGGGAAGACGAGGCGGATGCGGTCTTGGTCGATCCTCTGATCGATGGCCTATCGCTAGAGCCGCTTTACGACCTGTTCCGCAACGAGAGGCGGTGGTGAAGGTGTTCCATGCGGCGCGTCAGGATCTTGAGATCTTCCACGTCGAAGGCGGCGTGGTGCCCAGCCCGCTTTTTGACACGCAAGTGGCGGCCATGGTCTGCGGCTATGGCGATCAGGTGGGGTATGAAACCTTGGTGCGCAAGATCACCAAAAGCGGCGTTGATAAATCCTCGCGCTTCACCGATTGGTCGCGCCGCCCATTGTCCAATGCGCAGCAGTCTTATGCGCTGGCCGATGTCACCCATCTGCGGCAGATCTATGAGCATCTGGCCGGGCAGCTTGAGTCTTCGGGCCGCACCGCCTGGATGGAGGAGGAGCTGCGCACGCTGACCGACGCGTCGAGCTATGTCGTGGCACCAGACAACGCCTGGCGGCGTTTGAAATTGCGGAGCAATTCCGGTCGGTTTCTAGCGATTGTGAAGGAACTGGCGGCGTTCCGCGAGACCCATGCGCAAAGCCGCAATATCCCCCGCAATCGGGTGATCAAGGATGATGCGCTTATGGAGATTGCCTCGTCCAAGCCGAAAACCATCGAGGATTTGGGCAAATCTCGGTTGCTGCTGCGCGAGGCGCGGCGCGGTGATGTGGCCGAAGGGTTGATCGCCGCAATTGCGCGCGGCGTCTCAGCGGACCCAAAAACCTTCCCCGCGCCACCTGCGGGCAAAGACCGCTCGGCCCTCAACCCAGCTTTGGCGGATCTTCTGCGGGTGCTGCTGAAGGCCAAGGCGGAAGAGGCCGGCGTGGCGCAGAAGCTGATCGCCTCAGCTGCCGATCTCGACGATATCGCGGCGGGTCATCACGATGGGCTTTGGTCGAAAGGCTGGCGGCGCGAGGTGTTTGGCGAGGACGCATTGCGCCTGACACGCGGCGAGATCGCGCTCTCAGCCAAAGGTCAGAAGGTGAAAATCATCGCGGTCTAGCGGCGGCTGACGCTTCGCCGGTTGCTTTGTGCCTGCACCACGATCGTGCGGACGCCGTCTAATTCCTGCGTGCTCAGCTCCGTCCCCGCAAGAATCTCGCGTGAGCGCTGCGTCCCTTCGCGGGTTGCAACGGGCGGTTCAAACACCCGGAACTCAAAGACCAAGCGGCCCTCGGCGCGCTCGACTTCAACCAGATCGGCGGCCCAGTAGCCTTGGCGCGGCGGCAGACCCATCGCACGGATGATCGCACCGCCCGGATGCGGGTCGACATTCAGGCTGATCACTTGGCTGACCAATGGCCGTGGATCGACAACGGTGACCGTTTCCACCACTTCGACGCGTTCTTCGCGGTCATTGCCGAACCAATTGAACGGGTTCAGCCGGGTCGAGCAGGCCGCAAGCCCCAGAATCAATGTCAATGTGACCAGCAGACGGAATGTCATGGTGCCCCTCCGGCGTCTTCTTGGCTTTGTGCCTAGCGCATTGACGGCGCGTTGAAAAGCGCCTCTGGACCTTTCGCATCTCGGGCCTTACCTCATGACCAAGTGAAGGAGGCACCGATGGCCAGCGCCGCGTTTGAAGAGATTGCCGAGACATTCGACTTCCTGGAGGACTGGGAAGAGCGCTATCGCCATGTGATTGAGTTGGGAAAGGCCATGCCGCCGCTTGACGAGGCGTTTCGTGTGCCGGCAACCAAGGTCGATGGCTGCGCCAGCCAGGTCTGGATCTTGCCGCAGATCGACGGGCAGGGCTCGGGCGCAGTGTTCCGGTTTCAAGGCGAAAGCGATGCGATGATCGTGCGCGGCTTGATTGCGGTGTTGCATGCGCTTTATTCCGGGTTGACCGTTGATGAGGTCTTGAAGGTGGATGCTGGTGGGGAACTGGCCCGTTTGGGCTTGAACGATCATCTGTCATCGCAACGCTCCAACGGGCTCCGCGCCATGGTGGAGCGCATCCGCGATCTGGCGGGTGAGACGGCTGCGGCGGCTTAGAGCGTTTTCAGAGCGACCTCGAGATCGCCATAACCGGTGAAGCGGCGTTCAAAATCCAACTTTAAGAACGCCGCGCAGTCTTTTGCTTTTTCAGTTAGTTCTGGGTTGTCCGTTTGGGCTTGATAGACCAGTTTCGTGTAATGCCCAAAATACATCTCACGCAGCTCAGGATGCCGATCCAGGCCAAGCGGTTTGGTGACAAAAGCGTCGAATTGCCGGACCAAGAAATCGGTGAGATAAAACGCGGTGAATTCACTTTCACTTCGCTCGGCAAACATCTCGTTTCCTTCAAAAAAACTGTAGCAATGCGGGCCTTCTAGCATCTCCACGCCAAGTGCTGCGCAACGGGCTTGCAACAGGCCGCCAGTGCCGCAGTCGGCATAGAGCACGAAGACCTGCTGATACGCCGCGCGATGCGCGACAATCGCAGCCTCGACCGCATCGGGAATTTTCTCTGGGTGATTATGTAGATTGGCCGGTAGGCAGTGCAGGTCCAGATGGCTCCAGCCATTGGCCCGGATCAGCGCCAGGACCTCGCGGGCCAGCGCGCCACAGGCCAAAAGCAGCACCTGACCCTTGCCCTCAGGGGCGAGGCCGGTTTCGGTCAAGCTCTGATCATCCAGCCGCATCAGGCCTCCTTCGCCCGTTGCCATCGCGGCCCGAGAACCGAGAAGGCGAGCCCGACCATGATCACCACCGCGCCGAGGATTTCAACCGGTGTCAGGCGCTCGCCCAGCACCCAAGCGGCCGTTCCGATGCCCACCACCGGAATCAAAAGCGCGAAAGGTGTCACATCCGCCGCCTTGTGCCGAGCCAGAAGCGCGCCCCAGAGCGAATAGCCAAGAACCGTGGAGATCAGCGCCACATAGATCACGGCGGCCCAGCCCTCCGCGCTTAGGGTGGCGACGGTCGCGACTGGGTCCGGCCCTTCCACGGCAAATGACAGGGCGAACATCGGCAGAGGTGGGATCAAGCTTGCCCAGATAAAGAGCGGCAGCATGGCCACGCCGCCCAAGCCTTTCAGGACCAGATTGCCTGATGCCCAACAGAGTGCACCGCAGAGCACCAAGGCGAGACCAATCTGCGTCAGGTTCCCGCCCGCGCCGAGGCCGAAAATCACCAATCCCAGAACCGCGACGGCGATGCCAAACGCCTGGATGCCCCGTACCCGTTCGCCAAGGAAGAGGGCCGACAGAAGAATGGTCAGCGGCGCTTGGGCTTGGAGCAGAAGCGAGGCCAACCCGGCGGTCACATCGGCGCGCATGGCGGCGAAGAGAAAGGCAAACTGCCCCATATTGATCAAGACGCCGACCGCGATGATCTTCCACCAGGGAATTTGCGGTCGGGGGAGCAGCGCCAAGAGCGGCAACAGGATCAAGAAGCGGAGGCCCACAAAAAGAAACGGTGGCAACTCATCGAGCGCCAGTTTCATCGCTGTGAAGTTCGAGCCCCAGGCGAGGATCACCACAGCGACCAAGAGCAGGTCACGGGGCGGCATGGTCAATCCTCCACGTCATCGCAAAACCGGCACCGGAACGCGGCCGGATGGGGTCAGGAGGTAAACATCGCGTCCTTCGATGACCACCGCGGAGAGCGGCCCGCCATAAGCGACGCTGCTATCCAGGTTCACACGGTTGCCGTGATGTTCAACCTGATCCACCGGCGTGTGACCATGGACAATCAGGGCCCCGTGATTGCGCGTATCTGTCAGGAATTCATCGCGGATCCACACCAAGTCTTCCTCGGTCTGCTCTGCCAGCGGGATACCGGGCCGGATGCCGGCGTGTACAAACAGGCAGTCGCCGACGCGGTGAGAGAGCGGTCGGGCCGCCAAAAACGCGCGATGCGCCTCCGGCACGGCGCGGCGGGCGGCTTGGTGCAGGTCGGGTTCAGCCAGGGAGGTGTCAACGCCGTAAGAGGCGAGCGTGGTCATCCCGCCCATCGACGGGCTGAGATAGGTCAAACCAACGCGCAGCCGCGGATCGTCGCGGCGTTTCGGTTCAAGAAACCAGCTCAGCAGCCGGTCATGATTCCCGAGCAGAACAATCACGCGCGGATCCGTCTGTTCCGCAACTCGAAGGAATTCCACGACACCGGCACTGTCGGGGCCACGATCAACGAGGTCGCCCACATGGATCACGGGCGCCTCTTCTGCCCCGTGGCGCGCCCTGTCTTCCGCAATCAGATCATGCGCGACCCGGAGTTTGTCCAGATGGCCGTGAATGTCTCCGATGGCATAGCTGATCATGGTGAGAGCAAACCGGGATATGGGCACGGGCGCAAGGCCATAGCTCACTGGGTCAAAAGAAAAAAGGCGAGCCTTGGCCCGCCTTTTCGCTGCATCTGATTGCGCGGGGCGTTCAGGCGTTGGCGGCCAGTTGATTATGCTTCCGCGCCATCCATTCCTTGGCGGTTTCCACGGCCACAGCGGCATCGCGGCAATAAGCGTCCGCGCCGATCGCTTTGCCAAACTCTTCGTTCAACGGCGCGCCGCCGACGAGAACGATGTAGTCATCGCGGAGGCCTTTTTCGGCCAGGGTGTCGATCACCACCTTCATGTAGGGCATGGTTGTCGTCAAAAGCGCGGACATGCCGAGGATGTCGGGCGACTCGTTCTCGAGGGCTTCAAGATAGCTCTCGACGGCGTTGTTGATGCCCAGATCGACCACTTCAAACCCGGCACCTTCCATCATCATCGAAACGAGGTTCTTGCCGATATCGTGGATGTCACCTTTGACCGTCCCGATCACCATCTTGCCGACGCGCGGCGCGCCGGTTTCCGCCAGAAGCGGTTTCAGGATCGCCATGCCGCCCTTCATCGCGTTGGCGGCCAAGAGCACCTCGGGAACGAAGAGAATCCCGTCGCGGAAGTCGTTGCCGACGATGGTCATGCCGCCCACCAGCGCTTCGGTCAGGATGCGATACGGCTCCCATTTCCGTTCGAGCAGGATGTTCACACCCTCTTCGATCTCTTCTTTCAGGCCGTCATAGAGGTCGTCGAACATCTGTTGGACAAGCTCATCATCATCCAGATCGGCAAGGATGATATCGTCGTCTTCATCGGACATGATTAGGCTCTCCCTCTATTGGGTGTGCTGTTCGCGTTTGAGTTATTAGCTAAGGATAGGCCGCGAAATAACGCGCTGGATTGCGACAGAGGACGCGTCGCAACCGACCAATCCTTGCGTATGTTCTCTTTTCGTTCTATTTTGACGGCATGGAAACCGACGCAAATCTTCCGCCCGAGCGCCGTAAGGGGCGCGGTGTGGCCAGCAACAGAAGCGGGCGGTTTGAGCGGTTTGAAAGAGTGGGGTTTTCTGACGGTTGGGAGATCGATGAGCCGCTGCCGCCGCTCCGCACCGAGGTGCGCGAGGAGGTCGCGAAAACCATCATCACCCGCAATACCAGCCCGGATATTCCGTTTGATCGCTCGATCAACCCGTATCGCGGCTGCGAACATGGGTGTGTTTATTGTTTTGCGCGCCCGAGCCACGCCTATCTGGGCCTGTCGCCGGGTTTGGATTTTGAAACCCAACTGACGGCGAAGCCCAATGCGCCCACGCTTTTGGAGGCGGAGCTGCGCAACCCGCGCTATCGGCCCAAGGTGATTGCGATTGGCACCAATACCGATCCGTATCAGCCGATTGAGAAAGACCGACGGCTGATGCGGGGCATTCTGGAGGTGTTGCAAGCGTTTCAACATCCGGTGGGGGTGGTGACCAAAGGCACGCTGGTGGAGCGCGACGCGGATATTCTGGGCGCGATGGGGCAGGCGGGGTTGGCCCGGGTTGGGGTGTCTGTGACAACGCTCGACGCCGATCTGGCGCGCAAGATGGAACCCCGCGTGCCGTCTCCGGCGCGCCGATTGCGCGCGATTGAAACGCTGAGCAAGGCGGGGTGCCCGGTCCGTGTGATGGTCTCCCCCATCGTGCCGGGCCTGACGGATCATGAGGTCGAGGCGATTTTGCGGGCCGCGCGGGATGCGGGTGCTGTGGCCGCGACATCCATTGCGCTGCGGCTGCCGCGTGAGGTCGCGCCGCTCTGGCGCGACTGGTTGGTGGAGCGTTACCCGGCGCGGATCAACCGCGTGATGGAGAAAATCCGCCATATGCATGGCGGGCGGGATTATGACAGCGACTGGGGCAAGCGGATGACGGGGGAGGGGCTCTATGCCGATCTGATCCAAAAGCGATTTGTACGCGCGCGCCGGGCGCTTGGGTTGGACGCACGATTGCCGCCATTGAGGACCGATCTGTTCCAGCCGCCAGCCAAAGCTGGAGATCAACTGAGCCTCTTCTGACCGTCTCACGGCGCGCGGCGGCACCGGAATTTTGGAAAATTCCGCGCCGGAAAACGCATGTTCTCCGGTCCGTTTTCCGTGCGGAAAACGATATCTGGCCAGGGGAAAGTGCATGCACGGTCTGCCTATTTATCCGCGCGTTCGGCGCCGGCTGGCGCGCGCGCGGGTTGGGCCAGAGCCATCAGTGCCGTCGCTGTCAGAGGAAAACCCGCCCAGATCCGCCGCAATGGTTTCCAAAGTCGGCGCGGAGGATTTCGGCGTTTTTTCAAGCGCTTCACGCATCTTTTTCAAGTGTTCGGGCTGCGTGCCGCAACACCCGCCGATGATCGTCGCACCGGCATCACGGGCCAGGACCGCATAACGGGCCATCAGATCCGGCGTGCCATCATAATGAATATGCCCATCGACATATTTGGGGATTCCTGCATTGCCCTTGGCGACCACGGGCCGCTCATTGCCCGAGGCGCGGAAGCCCAGGACCGTGCGCAGCAGATCCGACGCGCCGACGCCGCAATTGGCGCCATAGGCCAGCGGCTTGTGATCCAACCGCTCGACCATTTCCGACATCGCCGCCGAGGTCAGGCCCATCATCGTGCGGCCCGCCGTGTCGAAGCTCATCGTGCCACACCAAGGCATCTCGGCCAGTTTCGCAGCCTCGGCGGCGGCTTTGTATTCCTCCGCCGCACTGATCGTTTCGACCCAGAGCACATCGGCGCCCCCGGCTTTCAGCCCCTCGGCCTGCTCGTGGAACATCTCCACCGCGGCCTCATGGGTCAGCGCGCCCATCGGTGCCATGATCTCGCCGGTTGGCCCCATCGAGCCCGCGACAATCACCGTCCGCCCCGCTTTGTCGGCCACTTCGCGGCCGATCTCTGCGGCGGCTTTGTTCAACTCAAACGCCCGATCTTGCGCATCGTGCAGTTTCAGTCGTGCCCGCGTCCCGCCGAAAGAATTCGTCAAAAACAGATCGCTGCCCGCGTCCACCGCGCCCGAATAGAGCGTCACAATCCGATCTGGATGATCCACGTTCCAAAGCTCCGGCGCATCGCCGGATTGCAGCCCCATGTTGAACAGCGTGGTGCCGGTCGCGCCATCGGCCAAAAGCCAGTCCCGTTCGGCCAAAAGCCGCGAAAGTGCATCTGTCATCGTCCAGGGGTCTTTCTTCTTGCAAGCACCGCCGACATGGCCGTTTGACGCCTGTTTCGCAAGCCCATTCGGCGCATAAAGGTTATGAGTCCGATTTGCCCGTGCGGCAAATCAAAAGCCCCGGGCAAATCTTCCCGGGGCTCCTCAAAGTCGCAACCAGCTGACCGGCAGGGAAGTCCAATCTTAGGCTTCGTCCATCAACTGGCCTTTGGCGACCGCCAGAAGCTCCGCATATTTGGCGCGCAGGTCATCCTCGGCCACGCGATCGCCCAGATCGCCCATCAGCTTGCGCATCACATCCTCATGGCCGGCCTCTTCGAAATCGGCCTTGACGACCTCTGCGGCATAGGCGTCGGCCTCGTCGCCGGTTTTGCCCAGAATGTCGGCCACCCAGAGCCCCATCAGCTTGTTGCGCCGCGCTTCGGCCTTGAAATTCATCTCGGCGTCATGGGCGAATTTGGCTTCGAACGCGTGTTCGCGATCATCGAAGGTGGTCATGTCTGATCTCCACTTAGGAATTCCGTTGCCTCCATTATGCCGGGTGGGCGCGGCCCCGCAAGCGGTTATGGTCCATCCGCCTTGCGACAGAGCGCCCAATGGCCTATAGCCCGGCTAAATTCCAGGACCATGCGGGGGCAGGGTCCTCTACCCGGTTCACGGAGACATTATGGCACGGCGCAAACTGGTCTATGAGGGCAAGGCCAAAATTCTCTATGAAGGCCCGGAACCCGGCACGCTGGTGCAGTATTTTAAAGATGACGCGACCGCCTTCAATGCCGAAAAGCGTGATGTGATTGATGGCAAAGGCGTTCTGAACAACCGTTTGAGCGAATTCTTCATGACGGGCCTGAACGGGATCGGCGTGCCGACCCATTTCATCCGCCGGATCAATATGCGCGAACAACTGATCCGTGCGGTGGAAATCATTCCGCTGGAAGTGGTGGTGCGCAACGTGGCCGCCGGGTCGATCTCAAAGCGTTTGGGGATTGAAGAGGGCACGCCGCTGCCCCGCCCGATAGTCGAATTCTATTACAAAGACGATGATTTGGGCGATCCCCTGGTCAGTGAAGAGCACGCGATTGCCTTTGGTTGGGCTGGTCAGCAGGACCTGGACGATATGGTCTCGCTTGCGCTCAGGGTGAATGATTTCCTGTCGGGCCTGATGTTGGGGGTCGGCATCAAACTGGTGGATTTCAAGATCGAGATCGGGCGGATTTGGGATGGCGACTATATGCGCCTGATCGTCGCCGATGAGATCAGCCCCGATAGCTGCCGCCTCTGGGATATGGAGACGGGTCAGAAATTCGATAAAGATGTGTTCCGCCGCGATCTGGGCGATTTGGCCGATGCCTATACCGAGGTGGCCAAACGTCTCGGCGTGATGCCGACCAACACGACGCCGGTGACCAAGCCGACGCTGATCAACTAAGACCGCTGCGCCGGGCCGCCGGATGTAGCTTTTGCGATTTGGGGAAAGAGGGGCAGGGCCGATGCGCGCAACCGTGACCGTGATGTTGAAACAGGGCGTTTTGGACCCGCAGGGGGAGGCCGTGCGCCATGCATTGGGTGCCCTGGGCTTTGACGGGGTCACCGGCGTACGCCAGGGCAAGCTGATCGAGTTGGACCTGGCCGAGGGCACGACCGAGGCGCAAGTGACCGAGATGTGCGAAAAGCTGCTCGCCAATACGGTGATCGAAAGCTACCGGGTGGAAATCGGCTGATGCGGGCGGCGCGGCTCACCGGCTGGCGCCAGCCTTTGGAGATCGGCCAGGTGCCCGACCCGGATTGCCCGCGCGACGGTGTCGTGCTGGAGGTCCTGGCCTGCGGCATTTGCCGATCGGACTGGCATGCATGGTCCGGGGCCGACCCCGATGTGATCTTGCCAATGATCCCTGGGCATGAGTTTTGCGGTCAAGTGATCGGAGTCGGTGCCGATGTGACGGCGTGGACACCAGGGGATCGGGTCATCGCACCGTTCATTCTAGCCTGCGGCGCGTGCCCGGATTGTCAGGCCGGGCATCAGACGATCTGCGCCCGCCAAGCCGTGCCCGGCTTCACCCAAGATGGTGCCTTTGCCGAGCGGATTGCAGTGCCGTTTGCAGACACGAACCTAACACGCCTGCCCAAGGGTATGGACCCGGCTCTGGCCGCGGCCTTTGGCTGTCGCGTCACAACGGCCTGGCATGCGCTGACTGGGCGGGCGGCGCTGCGCCCGGGGGAATGGTTGGCCGTTTGGGGCGGTGGCGGGATTGGAACGGCGGCGCTGATCCTTGGCAAAGCCATCGGGGCCCGGGTTGTGGTCGCCGATGTGGTGCCGGAGAAACTGGCTTATGCGACCGGCCTTGGGGCCGATGCGGTGATTGATGCGCGGGAACCGGACGCGGTGCAAGCCCTTCGCGACGTGACCGGTGGCGGCGCGGATCTGGCGATCGAAGCGCTTGGCGTTGAAGTGACGACGCGGAACGCCATGCTGTCGTTGAAGAAACTGGGCCGGATGGTGCAGGTGGGCATGCCCGCAGGCGACCATACGGCGATGACTTTGCCGTGGGATGCGGTTTATTCCGGGCAACTGGCGATTTGTGTCACGCGCGGGATGCCGGCTTGGCGCTACCCCTCGCTTCTGTCGCTGATTGAGGGTGGGAATGTCGACCTCAGCCCGATGATCGCCCGCCATGTGGCACTTTCCAATGTCTCGGCCGAGCTGGCCGCGTTCGACGCGCCCGCGCCGCCCGGCGTGGCCGTCATCACCGATTTTCAGAGCTGAAGAAGGAACTGTCCTCATGCGCGCTGCTGTTCTTGTTTTCCCCGGTTCAAATTGCGACCGCGACCTCGAAGTGGCGTTTCGCGAGGCGGGCTTCTCGGTCGAGATGGTTTGGCATAAAGAACAAACCCTGCCTGATGGCATCGACCTTGTGGGCGTGCCCGGTGGGTTTTCCTATGGCGACTACCTGCGTTGCGGGGCCATCGCAGCCCAATCCCCGATCTCGGGCGCGCTCAAAGCCCATGCCGAGCGGGGCGGCTATGTCTTCGGCGTCTGCAACGGGTTCCAGATCCTGACCGAAACCCGGCTTCTGCCCGGCGCGCTTCTGCAAAATGCGGGCGTCAAATACATCTGTAAAACCGTGACCTTGCGGGTAGAGACGACCGAAAGCGCTTTCACCAATGCCTATAAGCCGGGTGACGAGATCGACATCCCCATCGCCCATCACGAGGGCAATTACCAAGTCGATCCAGAGACCCTGGCGCGGTTGCAAGGCGAGGATCGTGTGGCGTTTCGCTATCTTGAAGCCCCGAATGGATCGACGGACAACATTGCGGGCATTCTGTCGGAGAACCGCCGGGTTCTGGGCATGATGCCACATCCTGAACGGCGCTCCGATCCGGCCCATGGCGGAACCGATGGTGCCGCGCTCTTTGCCTCGCTCAGTGAGGCGCTGGTCAGCGCATAAACGCCTCCCATCTCGAAGATGGCTTGAGGCGGGATGGGTCCATCGCGTACTCTCCTCTGGATGAGCCTGACCACCACGAACCGGCCAAGCGTGCGCGCGGCAGATCGGAAACGCACCTGGATTCTGCGCGGCCTGATGATTGTGTTCATGGCCGTGGCTGTGGCCGTGATCTGGATTTCGAATATCTGGCTGACCGAACGGTTTACGGAGACCACGCGAAACCGAGCCGAGTTGCGGCTTGCGCTTTACTCTGGCTCTATCGTCTCGGAGTTGCAGAGCAATTCGGTCGTGCCCCTCCTGCTCAGCCGCGATCCGCTTCTGATCCGTGCTTTGAACCAGGGTGATTTCACCACGACATCTCAGCGTCTGATCTCGTATGGGGAAGAGATTGCCGCCGCATCGATGTTCCTGCTCAACCGGGATGGGCGGATTGTGGCGGCGACGGACCGGAACCGGTTGGGTGAGCTTCTGAACAACGAAGCCTTTTTTGTGCAGGCGCAGCGCTCGCCAGATACTGTTTTTACCACCAGAGAGCGCGAAACCGGCGCGTTTGATTTCACCTTCTCGCGGCGCGTGACCGATGACAATCGGTTGCTTGGCGTCGTCGTGGTGCAGGTCAATCTGGCCCGGCTGGAAGACCGCTGGCGCGGCACGACAGAGGCGGTGTTCGTCGCCAACTCAGAAGGCCGGATCATGCTGTCGACCGAGCCGCGCTGGCGT
This sequence comes from Fontisubflavum oceani, assembly GCF_030407165.1. Taxonomy (GTDB): domain Bacteria; phylum Pseudomonadota; class Alphaproteobacteria; order Rhodobacterales; family Rhodobacteraceae; genus Rhodophyticola; species Rhodophyticola oceani. The sequence continues at coordinate 3,040,949 of NZ_CP129111.1, read as the reverse complement.
GGCCGGACGGAGGCCGAGGCGATCGCGCTTCGCTCGCCGCCTTCGGCCATCCAACGTGCGATCGAGGCCACCGGCGATTGGGCCTTTGGCGACCCGACGCCCTATTTCTTCGGGGATGCCACGATCCGCCTGGAAACCCGGATTCCATTTCGCGGATGGCAGCTCACATCCTTCACCGCCTATGCCTCGGTTCGTGAGCGGGTGAATGGCGTTCTGGCGCTCCAGATCATGGGATTCGCGCTGCTCCTGGCGGGGGCGTTCTATGTGCTGAGCCGTCGAGCCCGTTTGCAAAGTGCAATTTTTCAACGGGAATCGGCAGAGCTTCGCCGGTTGAACGATAGGCTCGGGCGGGAAATCGCCGAGCGTCAGAAGGTTGAACGGACGCTTGAAGAGGCGGAACAGAGCTTGGCGCAGAGCCAGAAATTGGCCGCCCTGGGGGAGATGTCGGCCGCTGTCAGTCACGAGTTGAACCAACCGCTTGCGGCGATGAAAACCTATCTGGCGGGCGCCAAGCTTTTGCTCCAGCGCCGGAGGCCGGAAGAGGCGCTCAGTTCCTTCCAGCGGATCGATGATCTGATTGAGCGGATGGGCGCGATCACCCGGCAGCTGAAAAGCTATGCCAGGAAGGGCGGCGAGGCCTTCGAGCCGGTCGATCTGCGCGAGGCGCTGACCGGCGGCTTGACGATGATGGAGCCGCAACTTCGGCAGATGACGGTGGAGATCACCCAGAACCTGCCGCGCAAGCCGGTCATGGTGCTGGCCGACCGGCTGCGTTTGGAACAGGTCATTATCAATCTCTTGCGCAACGCTCTTGATGCGATGAAGGCCGAGGAGAACCGCGAGTTGGACCTGATTGTCGCCGGCGGAGAAGAGGCGGTTTTGACCGTCCGCGACAGCGGCAGGGGGATTGACGATCTCGATGCTTTGTTCGAGCCATTCTACACAACCAAGAAACCCGGCGACGGGGTGGGCCTGGGGCTGGCGATCTCTTCGGGGATCATAAATGACCTGGGCGGACGACTGACCGCACGCAACGGTGCCAAGGGAGGCGCCGTGTTCGAGATGCGCCTACCGATCTTGCATCGGTCCGCCACCGCCGCCGCCGAGTGAGCAATAAAGGACGACGCCATGAAGATTGCGATTGTCGATGACGAACAGGATATGCGCCAGTCGATCAGCCAGTGGTTGGCGCTGAGCGGATTTGACACCGAGACCTTTGCCAGCGCCGAGGATGCGCTTAAAGGGATTGGGCCGGATTTTCCGGGTGTGGTGGTGAGCGACATCAAAATGCCCGGCATGGATGGGATGGCGTTTTTGAAGCGCCTGATGGGCATGGATAGCGGCCTGCCGGTCATCATGATCACCGGCCATGGTGATGTGCCCATGGCGGTCGAGGCGATGCGAATTGGCGCCTATGACTTCCTGGAAAAACCGTTCAACCCGGACCGGATGACGGAGCTTGCCAAGCGCGCCAGCCAGACGCGCCGGTTGACGCTCGACAACCGAGCGCTTCGCCGCGAACTGTCCGACGGCACGGTCTTGATGCGCAAGCTTATCGGCTCCTCGCCGGTGATGGAGCGGCTTCGAGAGGATATTCTCGACCTCGGCCAGGCGGACGGCCATGTGCTGATCACCGGCGAGACCGGGACCGGCAAGACGCTGGTTGCCCATGCTTTGCATGCGGTCGGGCCACGGGCCGGCAAAAGCTTCGTGCCGGTAAGCTGTGCGGCCCATGACGAAGAGACCCTGACGACGATGCTCTTCGGCCCGGTTGGCGACGGGCAAGACCTGCCGTTGATCGAACAGGCACGGGGTGGGTCGCTGGTCTTGGAGGATATCGAGTCACTGCCGCAAGCGCTTCCAGGCCCGGCTTCTGACGTCGATCAATGACCAAGGCACGCCCGCCGAGACGCGGATTGTGGCGATTTGCAATGCCGCAGAGCCCGAGGGGTGCGAGGCGGCTCTGCGCCCCGATCTCTTCTATCGGTTGGCTGCGATGCGGATCGACTTGCCACCGCTTCGGCAGCGGGGCGAAGATATCCTGACGCTGTTCAACCGGTTTGGGGAGCAGTTCGCCGAGGAATATGGCACGGATGCGCCAGAGGTGACGGCGCAAGAGGCGGCCCAGCTTCTGCAAGCGCCTTGGCCCGGCAATGTGCGGCAACTGATCAACATCGCCGAACGCGCAATCCTGCAGCAGCGCCGCGGGTCAGGCACCATCGCGTCGCTTCTGATGAGCGATAATGCGGAGATCAGTCCGCAAGCCGTGGGCGAGGGTAAGCCGCTAAAGGAATATGTCGAAGCCTTTGAGCGGATGTTGATCGATAACACGATGCGCCGTCATCGCGGCTCAATCGCGAGCGTGATGGAAGAGCTCTGCCTGCCGCGCCGGACGCTCAATGAGAAGATGGCCAAATACGGGTTGAGCCGGTCGGACTATCTTTGATCGACGCCTTGTAGCCCTGTAAGCGACACGGATTAAGGGGCCGAGCGACGTATTTGGATCGCTCGGCCTCTGTGTGCTTTGTTGCCAGTATTTGGCCGTTGCGGTTGGGCGAAATGTTGACCCCCGTAGCCCTATGCGCCGCCAAGAGTGGCCGATATAAGCATCTCGTCGTCCGGATTTGCCGAGCGCACCATCCGGGTCCGATCGTCTGGCTTTTTCCCGAGGGATCAATGCGCTTTGTCAGTTTGAATGCTTGGGGCGGCCAGGTTTGGTCGGCGCTGCAAGATTGGGTGCCGGAGGTGGCGCCGGATATCCTCTGTCTGCAAGAGGTGACACGTGCGCCGGTCCCGTCGCCAGATTGGTTGCGCTATGTCGACCCGAACCGCGATTTGGATCAGCGCGCTGATCTTTTTGGCGATATCTCCGCGCTTTTGCCCGACCACCAAGCGTATTTTGCGCCGGCAACCCGGGGTACGCTCCATGACGACGCAGGCCCAGCCTTCGCTTCGGAACATGGGCAGGCGGTTTGGGTCGCGCGCCATCTGGCGGTGACCGAGCAGTGGCAAGGTTTCGTTCATGGCCAATTCCGCCCTGATGGGTGGGGCCCTGAGCCGGTGTCGCGCACGATGCAGATCATGCGCGTCTGTAACCCGGCAAGCGGCGGGCAAGTGGTGTTTGCGCATTTTCATGGGCTCCGCGACCCCTCGGGCAAGGGGGATATCCCGGCCCGTGCGGCGCAGGCCCGAGCCGCATTGGATGCCGTTCTCGCGTTTCGTCAGCCAGAAGAGCCGCTAATCCTGGCGGGCGACTTCAACCTGCAACCGGATAGCCAGACCTTTGAGATATGGGCGCCGCTTGGGCTCAGGAACCTCATTATTGACCACGGCGTCACAGATACCCGCACCAGCCTCTATTCCAAACCCGGGCGGTTCGCCGATTATCTTCTCGCCAGCCCCGCCATCAAGGTCGACAGGTTTTGCGTGCCGGATCGACCGGAAGTGTCGGATCACCGGCCGCTCCTTCTCGATTTTTCCCTCTGATCCATCGCGCCCGCCCTCGCACTTGGGCAATAGGGACACCGAACAAAAGCGATTTGTTCGTTATGCGAACAAAAATTTGTATTGCGAACAAATTTGATTCCCGCCAAACTGCAAGAAACCGGCGGCATCGTCCGGTGTAGAACGGGCGGTAGCCCTGCGTGATGCGGTGTCCCGCCCGGCGGGCGGCGATGGCGGATCATGAAAACGAGTTCGCGGGGGAGGCGTCTTGCAAAGTTTTTTGCGTGGGATTGATGGGGTCAATAAGGCCGTGACCCTGGTCGTTGGCGGCTTGCTGATGATGGTGGCTGTCGCTGTGTTCTTCCAAGTGCTGGTGCGCTTTGTTCTGACGGCGCTGGGCATCAATATCAGCGCGCCCTGGACCGAAGAACTCGCCCGTTATGCGTTGATTTGGATGGTTTTTCTGGGTGCAGCCGTTGGTGCGCGCCATGCGCGCATGATTTCCTTGAGTTCGTCGTCCGCGCGGTGCCGGACCGGTTGGGCGTGACGCTGCGCTATGGGGTCATGGCGCTGAGCGTGGTGTTTTTCGCCATGCTGATCTGGGTCGGGCATCAGTTTGTCATGCTTGGGCAGACCGAAACGAGCCCGGTGATGGGGATCCGAAAAGACCTTGTCTATTGGGCGATGCCGATCGGGATGGGGTTGATGATTTTGAACTCGATAGCCTTGGTCATCGAAACGGTTCGCGAGGGGCGCGACATCCGTTACGCCGCCGATCACGCGCCGGAAATGTGAACCAATGTTCGCTATATTCATAATTCTGCTTCTCTTGTTCGCCGCCAGCGTGCCGGTCGCCTTGGCCCTCGGCATGGCGTCGGTGCCCACGCTTTTGGACCGCAGCATTCCGTTGATCGCGGTGCCGCAAGTCGTCTTTGAATCGCTGGACAGTTTCGCGTTGATGGCGCTGCCGCTTTATGTGCTGGCGGGGCGGCTGATGCAGTTCGGTGGGATCGCGGAGCGCCTTGTGGATTTTGCCAAAGCGATCGTGAGCTGGATCAGAGGTGGCTTGGCCGCAGCGGTCGTTTTGACCTCAATGATGTTCGCCACGATCTCCGGATCTTCCGCCGCGACCGCTGCTGCAATCGGCTCGATGCTGATCCCGGAAATGGAAAAACAACGCTACCCGCGCCCGTTCAGCGCGGCGACCACCGCGGCCTCTGGCGAGCTTGGGGTGATCATCCCGCCATCGGTTGCAATGGTGATCTATGGCGTGATCACTGGCGTGTCGATCACCGATATGTTCATCGCGGGCTTCCTCCCTGGCTTGATGATTGCCGGGTCGTTGATGCTGACCGTGATTATGATCTCGTGGATCCGGGGATATGGCGAGCGGCAGCCGTTTCACCTTGGTCCCTGGGCCGCGGATGTGGGCCGTGCGCTCAGACGTGCGTCCTTGTCGCTGTTTCTGCCGATCATCATTCTGGGCGGGATTTTCGGCGGCATCTTTACCGCGACCGAGGCCGCCGTGGTGGCCGTCGTCTATGCCTTGATCCTAGGTGTCTTTGTCTATCGGCAAATCCCGATCCGCGATCTGCCGCGTCTGTTTGCCGGGGCCGCGGTCACCTCGTCGGTTGTCATGATCATTGTGGCATTCGCCGCGATGTTCGCCTTTGCCCTGCATCTGTTGCGGGTGCCGCAAGAACTGGGTCAGCTTCTCACGACGGTTACCGAAAACCCCCTGATCTTCCTGCTTCTGGTCAACCTGTTCCTGCTGATCGTCGGCATGTTCATGGAGACCTTCGCGGCGATCATTATCTTGGCGCCGATCTTGTCCCCAATCGCCATGAGCTATGGCATCGACCCAACCCATTTCGGGCTGATCATGATCGTCAATCTGGCGGTTGGCATGGTGACACCGCCGGTTGGGGTCAATCTCTTTATCGCTTGCGGCATTGCGCGCGTCACTATGGAGCAGCTGATGCGGCCGCTGGCGATCTTCCTGATGGTTCTGATCGCGAACCTGATGGTCATCACCTACATCCCGGGCATCTCGCTCGCGCTGCTCCGATAAATCAAAACCAACAGTTTGGAGGAGGTCAAACATGACCCTAAGATCGACATTTGCCGCCGCGCTCGCCGCTGGTGTGCTGAGCGCTGGCGCCGTACAGGCGCAAGACTATGAGATGGTGCTGGCTCATGTGCTGAGCGATGCGAGCCCGTATCAGGTGACGCTGAACGAGTTCGAACGCCTGATCGAAGAGCGCAGCGAGGGTCGTATCGCGGTTGAGGTGCAGTGTTGCGGCCAGGCGGGCAATGAGACCCGCGCCATCCAGTCGATGCGCACCGGCATTCTGACCGGCGGCTTTGTCGGCGGCTCGTCGCTCGAAACCGTGGTATCCGCCTATCGCGTCTTGTCGCTGCCCTATGTGTTTGAGGGCCAGGACCAGGCCTATGAAGTGCTGCAAAGCGAGATCGGGCGCGAGATGCTCGACCTGCTTGGCGATTACGGCATGTATGGGCTTGGCTTCGGCTCGATCTACGAGCGCAGCGTCGCCTCGCGCGATCCGCACCGGGTCGAAACCATCGAGGATATGCAGGGCCTGAAAATCCGCGTTCTGCCGACGCCGGGCTTTGTCGAGGCCTATAACGCAATGGGCACGCAGCCGACGCCGATGTCTTATGGCGAGCTGTTTATGGCGATCCAGAACAGCGTCGTGGACGCATTGGAAATCTCGCCAGATGCGATTGTGGCGGACCGGTTCTATGAAGTCGTCAACAGCTACACGATGACCCGTGCGCATCAATCGACGACGATTTTTGTCTTGTCGAACGCCTTCTGGGAAGGGCTGCCCGCCGATCTGCAAGAGATGGTGCAGACCGCTGCCGATGATGCGATCGCCGTGGGTATCGCCGCTCACCGCGAACTGGCGGATGCCGGGCTGGAAACGGTCCGTGAAAGCGGCGTGGCCGTGATCGAGCCCGATCTCGCCCCATTCATGGAGGCCGCGCGCACCTCTTGGGATGTGATCCTGGCCGATTACCCCGAGGCGCAAGGCTATCTGGAGCAGATCCAGGCCGCGACCGGCAACTGACCTATTAAGCGACCCGGACGGGCGTCAGATCTCTGGCGCCCGTTCTTCATCCGATCACTGGCATTTTCTGTTGCCGGGGCAGGGGAAGGCTGGCATTGTTCCAATATGCGAACAAAAGTCCGAAAATGAATGAGCGGTCTCAGCCCTCCGATCGCCCCGCTGTGCTTGGGCTGATCGTGAACCCATTTGCCGGGCTTGGTGGCGCCGTGGCTTTGAAAGGCACCGATGGCGCCGAGATTGTGGCCGAGGCTTTGGCCGCAGGTGCCGAGCCCAAAGCCGAGGCCCGCGCCGCCCGCGCGCTACAGGCATTTCGGCGGGATGGGGGGTGCCGTTGTGACCGGGCCGGGGGCTCTTGGCGCCGCCATCGCGGGGGATGCCGAATGCGTTCCCATCCACCCGACAGGAACCGCCGAAGATACGATCGCCCTTGTTACAGCGATGCAAGATCGCGTGGGGTTGATCTTATTTGCCGGTGGCGATGGCACCGCGCGAGATGTGGCCGCCGCCAATATCACAGGAGTCCCCATCTTGGGGCTGCCTGCCGGGGTCAAGATGCAATCCAGTGTCTTCGCCCGGACGCCGGAACGCGCCGGGCAAGTGGCCGCGACATTTTTGCGAGACCCGCAGAGGGCCGTCGAGCCCGCCGATATTCTGGATATCGACGAGGCCGCCCGCCGCGACGGCCGCCTTGTGGCGCGGCTCTATGGGGTTGCGGACACGCCTGTTGGGCCCAGAGCCCATCAAGGCGCGAAGGCCGGAAGCGGCAGCGAGGGGCTGGCCGAGATTGACGCAGCCTTGGCGCGCTATGCCGCACATATGACAGCGGGCACGCTTTACCTGATCGGGCCAGGCATGACGATGGCGGCGCTGAAGGATCGTTTGGGCGGCGGCACATTGCTTGGGGTGGATGCCGCGTTGGATGGCGAGATCATCGCACGCGACTTGAGCGAGGCCGCGATCCTGGCGCTTCTGAAGACCGTCGCGGCGGCCCGGATCGTGTTGACTGTGATCGGCGGGCAGGGGTTCTTGCTGGGTCGGGGCAATCAGCAGATCTCGCCGCGCGTGATCGCAGCGGTTGGGCAAGACGAGCTCGATATTCTTTGCCCCGCCTCGAAACTCGCGGCGCTCAACCCCCAGGAGTTGGCCGTCGACACTGGCGACGCCGATCTGGACCAAGCGCTCAGCGGATTTCGCCAAATCATCACAGGGCCAGGGCGGCGACAGGTCGTCCGGGTGGCCGCATGACAGACACCAACAGGATAGAATGGAGATGAGGATATGACCAAAGCCCATCCATGGATGGCGAACTCCGTCGACGATGTGAAGCAAGAGATGATGGCCGCGCTTGGCGTCAATGAGATCGACACGCTGTTCCAGCAGATCCCAGAGGATCATCTCTATGGCAAGCCCTTTGACCTGCCGCCGCAATTGGACTCCGAGGTCGCACTGTCGCGGCATTTGACCGATGTTTTGTCGAAGAATGGGACCACTGCCGACAATTTGTGTTTCCTCGGCGCGGGGGCTTGGCCGCATCACGTACCGGCGATTTGCGATGAGGTGGCGGGCCGCTATGAATGGCAAACCTCGGTTTTCGGTTCGCCCACATCGGACCATGGCCGGAACCAAGCCTGGTTTGAGTTCTGCTCGCAAATCGGGGCCTTGGTCGAAATGGATTTCGTCGGGCTGCCGGTCTATTCCTGGGGCTGCGCCATCGGCCATGCGGTGCGGATGGCGGCGCGGATCACCGGGCGGCGCAAAGTGCTGATCCCGGCGGTGATGGATCCCGAACGGCTCTCAGTTATGCGGAATTATTGCGAACCTCCGGAGATGGCGCGCCATATCGAGATTGTCGCGGTCGCGGTTGGCGCGGATGGGTGCCTGGACCGCGCGGATCTGGCGGCGAAACTGGATGACAGTGTCGCGGCGCTCTATGTCGAAACGCCGTCCTATCACGGGGTGATCGAGGCCGATCCCGCCGGGCTCTGCGCGGCGGCGCGCGCGGTGGGGGCGGAGGCGATTGTCGGTGTGGATCCGTTGTCGCTTGGCGTGCTGGAAGCCCCTGGGGCTTACGGCGCGACCATCGCACTCGGCCCGACGCAGCCCTTGGGCGTGCATATGAATGCCGGTGGCGGGGTGGGTGGATTTATCGCCAGCCCGGATGAGGAGCGTTACGCCCGCGAATATCCGACGCTGAACATCACGATTGCCGAGACCATTGCCGAGGGCGAGTTGGGCTTTGGCCTGACGCTTTTCCATCAGTCTTCCTACGGGATGCGGGATGAGGGCAAGGATTGGACGGGCAATTCGGTCTATCTCTGGGCGCTGGCCAATGCCGCCTATATGGCCGCGATGGGCCCCGCGGGCTTTGCCGAGATTGGCCGCTTAATCCTGTCGCGCGCGCGGGCTGCGGCGGAGAAGATCGATGCGATCCCGGGCTGTTCAGTCGACCTGAGCCAGCCGTTTTTCAAGGAGTTTGTGGTTCAGTTCGACAGCGCCGATGTGGACAGTGTGAACGCCAAGCTGCGGGAGCGTGGCATCTTCGGCGGCAAGGACATCACCGGAGAGCCGGGCATCGACGGCCCGGCCGCGCTCTACTGCGTGACCGAAGTGCATACCGAGGATGATATCGACCGGCTCGTCGCCGCGCTGAAGGAGTGTATCTGATATGACTGCCCCAATCTCAAACCGCTCCGACGCCCGGTTCAAAGGTTATCATGCCGCCCGTTGGGCCGAACCGGTGGTGATGGAACTTGGCCATCCGGGCCGCCGTGGCGCCGTCTTCCCCAAGGCCGGGCCGGTGCCGGACCTGCCCGAGGGCGCGCTGCGCGCCGCTCCACCTGTTCTGCCGGAGATGACAGAGCATGATGTGTTGCGCCATTACCTGCATCTGAGCCAAATGACGCTTGGCATGATGGGCGTCTCGCTCTTCGGCACCTGCACGATGAAATACAACCCGCGGATTGGCGAACAGGCTGTGGCCGCGGATCATTTGGCCAAAGTGCATCCGTTGCAGCATCCCGACACTCTGCAAGGGGTCTTGGAGATCTACAGCAATTTCAACGAGATCCTCTGCGAGCTTTCCGGCATGGATCAGTTCGTGTTCCAGGCGGGTGGCGGGGCCGATGCGGCCTATACCCATGCCTGCGTTACCCGCGCCTATCATGCCAGCCGGGGTGAGTTGGAGCAGCGGGACCAGATCATCACCACGATCCAGACCCATCCTTGTTCCCCCGCGACGGCCAACACCGCCGGGTTCGAGGTGATCACGCTGACGCTTGAGGAAAACGGCTACCCCTCGGTGGAGCAGTTGAAATCGGTGATCGGCCCGCGCACGGCGGCGCTGATGGTCAACAACCCCGACGATATGGGCATCTACAACCCAGACATTAAGGAATGGGTGCGCCTGGTGCATGAGGCGGGTGGCCTCTGTTTCTATGATCATGCCAATTTCAATGGCGTGATGACCCGGCTCCGCGCCCGCGAATTGGGTTTCGATGCATGCATGTACATGCTTCATAAGACCTTCGGCGCGCCGAAGGGGGCGGCGGGCCAGCCGTTGGGGCCTATGGCTGCGCCGCGCATCTGGTGCCGTTCCTGCCATCACCGCTGGTGGTGAAATCCGGGGAAGGGTTCGCGCTGGACGAGGATCGCCCGGACTCGATTGGCAAGATCCGCGAGTTTTGGGGCAATGCGCCGCAAGTGGTCAAAGCCTATGCCTGGGCGCGCGCCATGGGGGCCGAAGGCTTGCGCGAGGCGGCGGATATCTCGGTTCTGGCGAATAACTACATGGATAAGCGCTTGGGCGAGTTGCCGGGTGTCAGCCGCTCCAACCCGCATATCGATGTCTGGCGCATGGAGATGACGCGCCACTCGCTTGAACAGATGACGAAAGACACCGGCTGCACCGTGGTCGATATCTCGAACCGGATGACGGATTACGGGATTGATGCGCTGTGGCTCAGTCACGAACCCTGGCTGGTGGCCGAACCCTTCACACCCGAGGCCGGGGAGCTTTGGTCGAAAGAGGATATCGATTATTGGATCGACGTCATGGGCCAGGTGATCAAGGAGGCCTATGAAGACCCCGAGATGGTGAAAACCGCGCCACATAAAGGCGCGATCCATCAGCTGAAAGGTGAGGGGATGGAGGACCCGGAGAAATGGGCGACGACCTGGCGCGCCTATCTGCGGAAACATCGGCCTGTTGCGGCGGAGTAATCCTCCCATTCCGGAACAAAAAAGGGCGCCCCAAACCGGGCGCCTTTGTCATTCAGATAACGGGTTGGCTAGATCGTGCTTTCCAACCGCGTGTTGGCGACGATCTCTGGGATACTGGCTTGGTTGGGCAGGGCCAGGACCATCGCCACAATCTCCGCCACCGTTTCGGGCTGCAGGCGTTCCGGTTTGGGCGTCACGCCGGGAATGCCCGAAATCATCTCGGTATCGATCGCGCCGGGGCAGATCGCGGTGCCGCGCAGGCCCTCGTCCCACCCGGCAAAGCGCACGGCATGGGTCATCGCGAGCAACGCCTGTTTTGTCATCACATAGCCAAGTGACGTTGTGGCATCGCGATAGCGTTTGGCGTCTGTCGAGGCGATGTTGACCACACGCCCACGCCCGGAGGCTTTCAGATGTGGCAGCGCGGCCCGGATCAGATGAAACGGGCCTTTGACATTCACCTGCCAGAGCTGATCCAGATCGTCTTCCCCGCCGCGGGTGAAGTCCACCATCTTCAGAATGCCCGCGTTGTTCACCAAGGCGTCCGGCGCACCAAAGGCCGCTTCGGTCGCGGCGACCCATGCGGGGGCCGTCTCTGGTGCCTCGGCGTCGTAGGAGAAGGCTTGCAACCGGTCTGACGGCGCATCTGGAAACGCCTCGGCCAGGGTTTCGGGCCGTCTGGCGCCCACGGACACTCGGTGGCCGGCCTCCAAACATCGGGTGACAATGGCGGCCCCCAGACCTCGGGTGCCGCCGGAGACCATGACGATGCGTGGGTCGGCCATCTTAGAACAGCCCCTGATAGACGCCGCCATCATTGATGATGTTCTGACCCAGGATAAACCCGGCCTGATCGGAGCAGAGGAAGGTTACCAGATCGCCGCATTCCTTGGGATCGGCGAACCGTCCGGCAGGCACGCTTTGCAGCCGGTTTTCCACAATCGCCTCATAGGTGGTGTTCCCACGACGCGCATGATTGTGCAGGTTGGTGTGCAGCGCATCGGTGTCAAAAAAACCGGGGCAGACCGTGTTGATCGTCACGTTATCCGGGGCGCAATCCCGCACGATGGAAGCGATCGCGCCCGAAAGCGCCAGACGCGCTGCATGGGAATGCGCGAAGTTCTGCTGCGGGAATTTGATGAAGCTGACCGAGATATTGACGATCCGACCGAATTTCCGGGCGCGCATGCCCGGAAGCACACTCTGGATCATCTGAATGGAGGACAGGAAATGCACGTCCAGCCAATGCAGCCACTCGGCCTTGTCCCATTCATTGAAATCGCCGGGGATTTGCCGAACGCCGGGGTTCGAGACCAGAATATCGGCGACCGGCGCGGCCTCCAGAACGGCGGCGCGGCCCTCGTCGGTGTTATAGTCGGCGGCGACGGCGGTCACCGAGACGCCGGTCTCGGCGCGGATTTCTTCGGCGGTGGCCTCAAGCGCCTCGGCGGAGCGCGCGTTGAGAACCAAATTCACCCCCTCCCGCGCGAGAGAGAAGGCGCAGGCTTTGCCGAGGCCTTTGCTCGCGGCGCTGACAATGGCGGTGCGTCCGGTTAGTCCCAAATCCATGGGTGTGTCCTTTCTGTGGTGCGGCCTTGCAGGTCCAAAATGCCGGGCGGGGCCCGGTTTGACTCAGGCGGCGGTGTCTTGAATATCGAGAATTTGGTCCAACCCGGTCAGTAACTCTTTCAGCGGGGCCCCGGTCAACGGGGCGAGGGGCGCACGGGGCGCGCCACCGCCGGGAAAGCCCAAATGGTCCATCGCGGCTTTTGTTGAGGGGTAAAGTGTCCGGCCATTGCTCACGAAGAGGTCGGTGATTTCGCGCGCGAGATACTGTATCTCCCAGGCCTCATCCAGACGACCGGCTTTGGTCAAGGACCACAGATCAAGGCAACGTTCCCAAACATTTGGAAAACAATCGATCAACCCATCGCAGCCCGCCAAGATTGACGGCACGCCAATCGTGGAGGAGGGGCCGCAGAAGACCAGAATCCGATCCCGGGCCAAGGCCAAGGTCTGGTGGAAATTCAGCCAGTCGCCGGAGCTTTCCTTGACAGCCACAACTGGGTCCAGATCGGCCAGCCGGTCGACGATATCAGGCGTCAGCGCGTTCCCGGCATTGCCCGGAATATTGTAGAGCATGATCGGCAACGGGCCGCCGCCGCGACGGTTTCATAATGATCGATGATCTCGGCCTCAGTCAGGTGGGCGAAGTAGGGCGGCAGAACCAGCGCCCCATCGCAACCGGCCTCTTTGGCATCGTGCAGCGCTTCGATCACCGCCTGAGGTGTGATCGCGGCGGCCCCGACAATGGTCGTCCCAGCATCGCCAACCGCCTGTTTCGCGGTGCGGTAGACGGCGCTGCGTTCACGGTCTGTCAGACTCCAAAACTCGCCGGTGCAACCCGCCGCGATGACGCCGGTCGAGCCAGCGGCCATCATCCGGCTGATATTGGCCGCCAGGTCGGCATGATCAATGCTGCCGTCTCTAGCAAATGGCGTTGTGATGGCCGGCATCGCGCCGGTCCAGTTTACGCTGGTTCTATCCAACTTCTTATCCTCACTTTATCAAACACTTACAGCTTTGTCGCTTCGCAGCGCCTCCAAGACCTGATCGGCCGCCTGACGGAGCGTCGTGACGGCAAACCCGATCTGTTCCTCGTCAATAATGAAGGGCGGCGAGAAGGAGATCGCGTCGCTATTGGGCAGCGCGCGGACGATCAAACCCGCCTCCAACGCGGCTCTTGCAATCCGGGGGGCGACGGTTTGGGACGGATCGAACCGGGTCCAGCCATCTTGAGTTGGGTTGGCGAACTCGACCGCACCAACCAAGCCGAGGCCCCGGATCTCGGCCGCGATTGGCATATCCCCGAAAGTGTCGGCAAGCGCGCGTTGCAAGACGGTGCCCATGGCATCGGCGCGGGCCACGAGGTCTTCACGCTCCATGAGTGCCAGATTGGCCAGCCCCGCAGCGGCCATCACCGGATGCGCGGTATAGGTGTAGCCATGGCCGAAGGGGCCGAATTTCGCGGCGCCTTCATTGGCGATCACCTGCCAGACCTTCTCGCTGACGATACAGGCTGAGAGTGGCGCATAGCCCGAGGTGATGCCCTTGGCGACGGTCATCAGATCGGGGCGAATGCCAAGCTTATCGGAGCCAAACCAGGTGCCCAAACGGCCAAAGCCACAGATCACCTCATCGGCGATCATCAAGACGTCGTAGCGGTCGAGCACGGCTTGGATTTTGGGGAAGTACCCCTCCGGCGGAACGATCACACCGCCCGCGCCCATCACGGGTTCTGCGATAAAGGCCGCGACGGTTTCGGGACCCTCGCCCAAGATCATATCTTCCAACTCTTGCGCGAGACGGTCGCCGAACGCGTCGTCGCTTTCTCCTGGCTGCCGTACCCACAGGTTATGCGGTGCGCTGACATGGCGGATCATCGGCAAGGGCAGATCGAACCCGGCATGCAGCCCCGGCAGGCCGGTCAGGCCCGCCGACATAACCGTCACCCCGTGATATCCCCGATCGCGAGAGATGATTTTCTTCTTCTCGGGGCGCCCAAGCGCATTGTTGTAATACCAAACCAGTTTGACCTGCGTGTCATTCGCATCCGAGCCTGAGGCGCCGAAGAAGACCTTCGACATGCCTTCGGGGGCTTTTGCGATGACCTGTTCCGCCAAAATAGCGGCGGGCTCCGTGGCCATGGAAGAAAACCCATGGAAATAGGAGAGTTTGCGCGTCTGATCTGCCAGCGCATCGGCAATCTCGTCCCGGCCATAGCCGACATTCACACACCAAAGCCCGGCCATCGCATCCAGATAGCGTTTGCCCTGATCATCGGTGATCCACACACCTTCGGCGGAACGTGCCATCATCGCCGCGCCAGATTGAGAATGGGCGTTCAGCGCGCTGAACGGATGAAACATATAGCGGCGGTCAAGCTCGCGGGTGTCGAGAGTGTCAGCGGTCATCGCCAGCAACCTTTGATGGAGTGAGGGGAACTACAGTGGTCGGGTCGTCGAGATTAAGCCGTGTGCCGCGCCCATCGATTTCAAACAGATGGATGGCCTCCGGTGCGAAGCCGATCTTCAGCGCTTCGCCAATAGAGTGCGGTTGACCAGCGGGCGCACGCGCCAAGAGGCGATGGCCGCCTGGGATTTCGAGGGTCACGATCTGCTCATGGCCTGTGTTTTCGATCAGCCGGATCGAGGCGTCGACGTTACAGCCAGAAAGCGTGATATTCTCCGGGCGGATGCCAAGCGCGACAGGACCATCGCCCATATCCGCTTTGAACAGGCGGCGGTTGATTGGCACGGATTGCCCCGCGATCATAAACCGATCGCCGGCGATCTCGCCCTCCAATTGGTTCATCGACGGGGTGCCGATGAACCCGGCCACAAAGCGGTTGGCCGGGCGGTTATAGACCGCATCCGGTGTATCGAATTGCTGCAAAAGGCCGTCATGCATCACCGCGATCCGGTCCGCCATGGTCATTGCTTCAAGCTGATCATGGGTCACATAGACCATGGTTTTGCCGATCCGGCGGTGCAGCTCGATCAACTCCGCGCGCATGTAACTGCGGAGTTTCGCGTCGAGATTGGAAAGCGGTTCATCCAGTAGGAAGACTTTGGGTTCACGGACCAGGGCCCGCCCCAAAGCGACGCGCTGTTGTTGCCCGCCAGACAGTTGCTTGGGTTTGCGGTCGAGCAGCGGGTCAAGCTGCAACAGGGCGGCGGCTTTGGCCACGGCCGCGGCACGATCCGCCTTGGGCACGCCGCGTTTCTTCAACGGATAGGCGATATTCTCACCCACCGTCATATGCGGATAAAGCGCGTAGGATTGGAACACCATCGCGATGTCGCGCTTGCCTGGGGCCACATCGTTGACCACCCGCCCGCCAATCGAAATCTCGCCCGAGGTCGGAAACTCCAGACCGGCCAGCATCCGCAGGGTTGTGGATTTGCCGCAGCCCGAGGGGCCAAGAAGCGCGACGAATTCGCCAGCATTGATTGAAATATTCAGCCGTTCCAGCGCGACAAACGCGCCAAATTCCTTGCGGACGTCTTTTAACTCTACCTCAGCCACGTGTTTATCCTTTTACCCCGCCCGCGCCGAAGCCGCGAGTCAGGTAGCTTTGCAAGAAGGCGAAGACGATGATCAAAGGCAGGCTCATCATGACCGAGGCGGCCATCAGGAGCGACCATTCGATATTGAAGGCCGAGATCAGCATCGTCATTACGCCGGTTGTCAGCGGGCGCGCGGAGTCGGAGTTCACCAGGACCAGCGCGTAAAGATATTCGTTCCAAGACAGAATGAAGGTGAAGAGCGCGGTTGAGATGATCCCGGGCAGCAATTGCGGCAGGATCACATCCTTGAACGCGCCAAGCCGGGTTGCGCCATCGACCAGGGCCGCCGACTCCAAATCTTCCGGGACCCCTTCCATGAAGGATCGGAGCAGCCACAGCGCATAGGGCAGGGCGAAGGTGGTATGGGCCAACACAAGGCTGGTCAGCGTGTTCGACAGCCCAAGCTCCACCATCATCAGATAGAGTGGAATGATCAGCACGACCGACGGCAAGAGATAGGTGAACAGCACCAACATCGCCAGCGTATCCCGCCCCCGATACTTGAACCGCACCAGGCTATAGGCACCCACGGTGCCGAGAAGCACGACAAAGATCGTCGTGGTCGTCGCCAAGACGACCGAGTTGCGGAAATAGAGCAGGAAGGGCGTGTCGAAAAGCAGGCGCGCGTAATGCTCGAACGTGACCGTCTCGGGCAGCCAGGTTGGCGGGATACGAAACAGCTCGGTCTGTGGTTTCAGCGAGGTCACGATCATCCAGAACAGCGGGAAAGCGATCAGGAGGACGAGCGACCAGGTGAACAGGTTAAAGGCGAGTTTGCGTAGGAATGGCATGGCCTAGCTCTCCCGTCCGGTGCGGCGGATATAGATCAACATGAAGACCAGCATGACCAACATCATCCCCACCGAATAGGCGGCCGCCTGACCCATATTGTTGAGCGCGAAAGCCTCTTGATAGACCAGAAGCGGCAAGGTTTGGGTCGAGGTAACAGGCCCGCCGCCTGTGAGCAGGAAGATCAGGTCGAACTCTTTGAAGTCCCAGATCGCGCGCAAAAGGATGATGACGACGAGAACCGAACGAAGCTGCGGCAAGGTCACATCCCAGAAGCGCGAGATTGGACCCGCGCCGTCAATCTTCGCGGCCTCATAGAGGTGATCGGGGATGGTTTGCAGCCGAGCTAGGACGGCAATCACCACAAAGGGGAAATACTTCCACGCACCGACCAGGATCACACCGATCATCGCGTTGGGCATCGACCCCAACCAATCGACGGGCATATCCGTTATCCCAAGCTGCATCAGCCCGTGATTGACCGCGCCATAGAGGTCATTGAACAGCCAGCGCCACACCAGAACCGCGACGACGGTGGAGACGAAATAGGGAAACAAAACCAAGCTGCGGGCCAGCGACCGGAACCACAGGTTTTGATGCAGAAGCAGCGCCAGCCCGACGCCGAAAACGATTTGCAGGCTCAGTGTGCCAACCGTCCAGATCAGGGTTGTCCAGAGCGATTGCCAGAAAGCAGGTTCGGTAAACAGCTGAATGTAATTGTCGACCCCGACGAACTCGCCTTCCAAGGTCGGCGTGTAGATCGAAAAGACGCTGAGATAGATCGCCGCCAGAAGCGGATAGACGATCACCAAGCTGAACACGACGATGGTCGGCGCGATAAGGAGAGCCCCAAGCCGGGCATAACGGCGCTCGAGCAAAGGGGCGGCAAGGACGGTGCTGGACATGGGCACTTTCAGTTAATGTCGGGCGGCGCGACAGGGAGAGGACGGGAGTGGGCGCGCCGCCCGAGGGTGCAGATTCAGGTTGTCATGATCTCTTCGATCCGGGCGGTTGTCTCGCCCAAAACCTGATCTGCATTCTCGTCATTCAACACGATGCGCTGAACCATTTCCGAGATCACGTTGGAATTGATGATCTCACCGGCCTTCGCATTGGGTTGATGTGCCGTGCTTTCCCAGCCGAGATTGAACCCGCCGGCCGCTGCGCTGGCCATTTTATTAACCTCGTCGGAGTAGCGCTCGATGATCGGGTTGGCTTGATAGGCCGGGTCATCCGCGATCGTGCTGAGCACCGGCAGAACGTGGCCCGGTGCGGCGTGAAGCTGCTGAATGTAGCCTTCGGGGTCGAACAGGAAGGCTGCGAACTGTTTCGTCGCTTCCATGTTGTCGGCAGCGCGCGGGATGAAGACCGACGGGAAGTCGTTAAACGTCCAGGGTGCGATATCCGCCGATTTGGTCGGATAGAGCTCGCAGGTCACATGATCGGCGATCCCGGGGTTCTGCGTCGCCACATTGATCAGCACGCGGCCGGTATAGATACCGGTGGCACAGGCTCCAGAGACAAAGGCCGTGAGGCTGTCGCCCCAGCTATAGTTGGTGGCACCCGGGGGGCAGAATTCACGCATCGCGCGATAGAATTCCAGCGCGTCGCGAGTCTCGTCACTGTCGATGGCCACTTGCAGATCGGGGCTGAAGACTTGGCCGCCGGCCTGATGGATGACGCCGATGAAGATCAGCGAGGTCATCGAATTCCGGCCATAGGGCAGGGGCGCGCCAAAGATGCCGCCGCCTTGCATCGCAGCGACCGCCGCCAGCATCTCGTCCCAGGTGCGCGGGGCGGCCTCGATACCGGCCTGTTCCATCAGGTCGGTGCGGAGCCACATCATATTGGCGGCCGAGTTGCCAATGCCCGTGCCTGCATATTGGCCTGGATCGACTTCATAAATCTGATTGGCGCCATCATAGAACTTCTCAGGCCCGATCATCTCGATCACGTCATTGAAGGGCTCCAAGAGCCCGTTGCGCCAGTAATTCGAGACCGCAAAAGAGGGCAGGTGGGTGACGACATTCGGCACCTCGCCGCTGGCAAAGGCCGCGGCCAGCTGCGGGGCATAGCCTTCATCGGAGGTGCGTTCGAAGACGACGCGGACATTTTCATGCTGCGCTTCGAAGTTCCGGATCTGGGTTTCATAGGCGGCCAACTGCTCGGGCGAGCTTTGCGGCGACCACCAGCGCAGTGTGATTTGCTCTTGCGCTCGAAGCCGACGGGGAATCGCGGCTGCGGCCCCGGATGCGGCCATCCCGGCCAGGACGGACCGGCGGTCAACACCGGCAGACAGAACATTCTTGAGACTCATCTTTGTATTCCCCGTTGTCATTTGTGTTCGCATAACGAACTTATGTTCGTATCATGCATGAACGCCCCTGGATGACGCAAGCAGTTTTTTATCCCGTAACCGCACCGCTAAAAACAGGTCTACGTCTTCTCAACATAGGGGCCATTATGGTAGGCAACCGAACCCGAAACAGGAGATGACACTCATGGCCAAACAGACCTCGCGCAACGCGCCTTCGGCGGTCAGTGAGAATCGCTTGGGCACTGTCGACCCCGAAATCGGATTGGAGGGGGAAGAGAAGCTCTCCAGCCGCGATTTTGTCAGCTCGCTGTCGCGCGGCTTGTCGATCTTGAATAGCTTTTCCCAGACCTCCCGAAAAATGACGCTCAGCCAGGTCGCCGCCGAGACGGGCATGAGCCGGGCCACCGCACGCCGTTTTCTCCTGACCCTCGTCAAGGAAGGCTATGTGGTCACCGATGGCAAGATGTTTGACCTGACGCCGAAAGTGCTCGACCTCGGGTTTTCGGTGCTGTCGACAATTGGCGTCTGGGATCGTGCGCGGCCGTTTATGGAGCGTCTTTCAGATCAGACAGGCGAATCCGTCTCCGCCGCCATTTTGGACGGATTGGACGTTGTCTATGTCGCCGGCGTGCAGGCCCACAATATCATCAGCGTCGGGATCACCGTGGGCAGCCGTATCTCGGCCTTCTACACGGCGAACGGACGGGTGCTTTTGGCTGCGCAACCCGAGGAGCATTGGGATGCGATCATTAAAAACGCGCAGCTGATCCCGCGCACGCCCCGTAGCGTCACGAAGAAGGCGCAGTTCCGGGAAATCCTGGCCGATGTTCGGCAGAAGGGCTGGTCCCTGGTTGATCAGGAGTTGGAACTGGGCCTGCTCTCGATTGCGATCCCGCTTCATTATCGCTCCGGCGTGTTGGCCGGCTCGATCAACATCGCCATTCCTTCGGTGCGCGCGACTCCGGAAGACATGGTGGAGATTTACCTGCCGCAATTGCAGGACACCGCGGATCAAATTCAGAAATCACTAGCCCGCTAGTCGAGCCAACGGCTTGGCGTATAGGGGGCAGGGTCGATAATCGGCGGTTGCCCAAGGATCTGCTCGGCCGCGCAGCGCCCGACAATCGGCCCAAGTGTATAGCCCGCGTCGCCCGGCAGCGCGACAGAGATGCGCGCACCTTGCCGGATCGGCCCGATTGTCGCTTTGCCATCCACAGGTGTGTTGATGCCCGCCCAGCTTCGCAAAACACGCAAGCCCGTGATGCCGGGCGCAATGCGAGCCGCCAGCGCCACATTGGGCAGCAGGCTGTTCCGCATTACGCCGGGTTGCCGGTCAGGCCCATGATCTTGCGCGGGCCAACCCCCGCCGATCACAACCTGGCCAGAGCGGAACTGCTTTAGGGTGATCGACCGTTCCGCATGTTGGACCAGATGGCGGATCGCATACTCGCCGGCCTCGGTGATGTTCATGTGCAGCGGTTCGGGCGGGGTCGTCAGCCGCAGACCAAACGGCGCGGTGAGCGCCGCGGCGCCCCAAGCGGAGGCGATCAAGATATGCGCGGCGCGATAGCGTGTCTCGCCAATCGCGACGGGCCTGGGCTCCATCTCAAGCGCCTGAATGCGGTCGGTGATCCGGATGACCCCGGCTTTCTCCAGCGCGGCGTCTAGTTTGCGGTTCACGACAAGCGGATTCACCTTGCCCTCGTCGTGGCAGAGTTCCGCGCCGATAATCCCAGGCCCAAGATAGGGAGCAATGCGATGGAGTTCGGTCTGATCCAAAATCGCCACAGACAGGCCCTTGGCGGTCTCTCGCGCGGCTTTCTTATGTAAGAAGTCGAGTTGCGCCGCGGTCTCGGCCAGCATCAGCCCGCCATCTCGGCCCAGCTCCACCCCGCCAAGTACCTGGTCCAGTCGTTCCCATTCCGCGACGGCGGCCAGATAGAGCGGCAGCGAGCTTTCGAGATTCTCCGCCAGATGCGGGTTCAGGCGCAGGAACCGGCTTTGCATCTGAACATGCAGGCTCCCCGCATTGGCATGAGATCCGGCATTGCGCCCAAAGTCGACAATTGCGACCCGCGCCCCGGCCTCCGCCGCGATGCGTGCTGCCGATTGGCCGGTGATGCCCCCACCAATGATCAGAAGGTCGAAATGGTCAGCCATCTCCGGAGCTATCGTCCAAAAGCGGTTCGGTGGCGACAAGCGTTCCGATATCGACCGGTTTGATCGGGACACGCGGCGCGAAATACGACAAATCCTCCAAGGCACGCCCATGCCGATGCGCCAGAATCCCGGCCAGCGCCGGGGCGCAATAGCGGCCCTGGCATCGGCCCATGCCGATCCTGGTCGCCCGTTTCACCGCGCCAATATCTTCGGTGCCAGTCGCAAGTGCCGCCGAGAGCGTGCCATAGCTGACCTCTTCGCAGCGGCAGATCAGCGTCTCGGGTGGCGCATTCTCCACCCTCGGAACCTCGGCCGCGTAGACCTGCCAAAGGGCATCTTGAAACCGCCGGTGGCGCGTCAACTCGGCCTCGTCTGCCGCGGTGGCGGGGCCGCCGCCGGCTGCGGCGCGGCCCGCAATCCGGCCTTCAACGGCGGCAGCGGGCGCTCCACCCAGACCGCAGCAATCGCCAATCGCATAGACATCGGCAACGCTGGTCGCCATCTCGGGGCTGCGCGTCGGGCGAAGCTGGTCGAAGCGGGCGTCGTAACTCATCTCAGCACCCAGCAATCGGAGGATTTCGTTTTGCGGTTGAAAGCCGAAATTCAAGCAGACCGCATCGACTGTAACATCCGATACTTTGCCCCTTTGCGCGTATCGCACGCGCAACCCCTCAGATGTCTCAGCAATTTCAAGGGGGAGGGTGTTCCAGCGGACCGGCACGCCCTGACGGCTGAGGGCCGAGAGCATCTTGGCACCTTTCCACGCCAGCGCCGGGTCACGTAACGCCATCTGAGCCGCGCTGCCCGGGCGGTGCCACCCCGCCGGGGCGGCCTCAGCCAGAAGGGCGATCTCCGCGCCGCCTTGGCAAAGTTCCAATGCAACCTGCGCGTTCAATGGCCCATTGCCGAAAACCGCCACCCGTTTGCCAGGCGGCACGCGGTAGCTCCGCCAGAGGGTTTGCGCCGCGCCCGCTGTCATCACGCCGGGCAACGTCCATCCCGGGATCATCGCCGGGCGCTCATAGGCGCCGGTCGCCACGATCAATTTGCCGGGCGTGATCGCGAAGACATCGGTTGCGCTGCTGGCCATGATCACCGGGCCGTCGAACGCGCCCCAAACTTCAACGCCGCTTTTCATCTCGACGCCTGCCTGCCGGGCCTTGGCGACAAGAGCCGCGCCATCGGCTTGCTGCGGGTCCAAAGGAGTCGCGTCGGGCAGGGCGGATTGTTTGAAATACTGCCCGCCCGAGACCTTGCGTTCGTCGAGCAACAAAACCTCGGCCCCCGCGGCCCGCGCAGCGATCCCGGCCTCTAATCCGGCGGCACCGCCGCCGATGATCAACACTTCGGGCGTCAATTTCCTGGCTTGTTTCGGCGAAGCCGGTGGCGCGGTCAGCGGTGGCCGCGCCGCCTGCCGCATCACCACCATGCCAGGAGTCACAGGCGTCATGCAGGCCCGTTGATTTGGCGTTCCGTCAATGGTCACCAGGCAATCTTGACACACGCCCATGCCGCAAAAAATCCCCCGCGCCCCGCCCGCATCCGTATCGCGAAAATGGCGCTCCCCGGCCTCGGTCAAGGCGGCGGCAAGCGATTGGCCCGGGCGGGCATCCAGTGGCGTGCCGTTAAACTCGAAAGAGAGGGGTCCGGTCATGTCTCGCCCGCCTCAATCAGGGGGCGGCGCGCCGCCAAGAGATCGGCCAGCGCGGTTTCGCGCCAGGCGCGGCGGTCGGGCAGCCCGTCTTCGGAGAGCAGGGCGCGCCGTTCGGCGGTGACTTTCTCCACCAGGGCAGGGGACCAATCAGGATGCGTCTCGCCGCGGGCCGCCCCAATCGCGGCATAGGCCGGACCCATCCGCTTGGCATGCCCGCTGATCCCGCCCGCCGTGTTCAGATCGGCGGTCTCGAACGGCCCCGACAGTGCCCAACGCGGCCCCAACCCGTCCCGCACCAACCGGTCGACGCCATCGACATCGATCACACCTTCATCCACCAGCCGATACGCTTCGCGCAGGAGCGCCGATTGCAGCCGGTTGAAGACGAAGCCAGGGATTTCTTGGCCGAGAACAACGGGGTCGAACCCGGCGCCAGAGAACAGCGCCACCGCTGCATCGGTCGCCGCTTGTGTGGTGCCAGGGCCGGGCACAAGCTCCAGCACTCGGATCAGGCTTGGCGGGTTGCCGGGATGAGCGACGAGGCAGCGCGCCTGGTCGACCGGGGTTGGTAGGATTTCGGAGATTGGGATGGCGGAGGAGGTTGTGGTCAGCACGGTTTCATCCGGCATTTGGGACAGCAGTTGTTGAAAGAGCGCTGCCTTGATTTCGCGATTCTCAGGCCCCGCTTCGATCACCAGGCCCGCCGGGCAGGCGCCCGCGAGATCGGAGGTCAGTTGCAACGGACCCATAGCCCCGGTCTGACGAAATCCGGCGCGTGCCATTGCGCCCAGATGGCGCATGACCGCTTCTGGCGCGGCTTTGCGGGCCGCCTCAGCCGGGTCGGCGATCTCGACAGAGCGGCCAGCCGACCGAAAGACGGCGGCCATGGCGGTGCCAATCGCGCCCGCCCCAAGGATCAATACTCTGTTTTGCACCGGCTGTTGCCCCTCTATGGTTTGTTCGTTATGTGAACAAATGTGCGCATATCGTATGTGACGTCAATCACTCTCCCGATGAAAGAGGCGGAAAATGCTCGAAGGCAAGACAATCCTGGTAACCGGCGCGTCGAAAGGGATCGGCCACGCCGTTGCCCGCGAGATTGGGGCGCAGGGCGCGCGCGTCGTGGCGCATTACGGGCGGGACCAGGCCGGGGCCGAGGCGGCATTGGCAGATATCCCTGCGGAACGGCGGGTGTTGATCGGGGCCGATCTGGCGGATCCAGACGGCGCAGCGGCTTTGTTTGAAGAGGCAGTGGCGAAAACTGGTGGCATCGACGGTTTGGTCAACAATGCGGCGGTCATGACCTTTGACGGCGGCGTTGACGATCCGCCCGAAGTCTGGGATCGCGTGTGGCGAGACACATTTCAGATCAATGTGTATTCCGCAGCGATGCTGCTCCGCGCGGCGATCACGCATTTCCGCCCGCGCGGCGGCGGCGCGATTGTTGGTATTTCAAGTTGGGCGGCGCAAAAAGGCGTGACCAACCCCCGGACCATGGCCTATTCGGCCTCGAAAGCTGCGTTCAAGGCCGCTCTACAAACGACCGCAACCGGTTATGCCAAGGACAATATACAGACCTATATCATCGCCCCCGGTGTCGTGGATACGCAGATGTCGCGCGACTTTGCCGAAACGCAACCGGGCGGACGCGCGGCGATTGAGGAGCGTCTGGTGATGGGGGAGTTCGTGCCGCCGTCCGATCTCGCAACGCTCACGGCATTTTGCCTTTCGGGCCGCTGTCGGCAATTGTCGGGTGCGACGCTGGATGTGAATGGCGCGAGTTACATTCGTTAGAGAAAAGGGGCACCGGTAACGGCGCCCCCTAAGATCGCCTCTGTTAGGCGGCGATCTTGAGATAGAAGGCGTAGAGCTTCGGGAGGATAGACGCGGGCTCAGGATGCCCAAGCGCGATCGCCGCGTGATAGGGCCAATTGGCATCGCGCAGCATCTCGCGCGCCATCGCCACCAGATCGGCCCGACCCTCTGCGATGATTTGATTGGCATGGGTGGCTTCGGTGATCATGCCGACCGCCATGCTTGGCAGACCGACCTCATTCCGAATGCGCTCCGCATAAGGCACCTGGAACCCTGGTTCGGGCTTCATCTGCGCCAGACGCACGCCCGAAGGAATACCGCCGCCGGAGGCATCGACCATATCGATACCAACTTCTTTCAGTGCATGCGTCAGAGCGATGGTGTCATCCAAGGTCAGCTCACCGCCCTCGCCATCGACGCAGGAGGCGCGATAGAGCACCGGCGTGTTGTCCGGCACCGCAGCGCGCACGGCCTTGGCCACCTCAATCGGCAGGCGCATGCGGCCAGCCAGGTCGCCGCCATAGCCATCGCTGCGTTTGTTCATGACGGGCGACATGAAGCTGTGCAGCAGATAGCCATGGGCACCGTGGATCTCGACCCCATCAAACCCGGCCGCCAGCGACCGTTTTGCGGCCAGCGCCCAGTCTTCGACGATCTGCGCAATCTCTGGCTCGGTCAGCGCTTTGGGCACATGCCATCCCTCGCGCGCGGGCACGGTAGAAGGCCCATAGGTCTGCCACGCCGGTTCCGGTCCGGTTTCGTCTAGCGGCCCTGCACCATCCCAGGGGCGCATCGTGGAGGATTTCGGCCCGGCATGGCCGATTTGCAGGAAGGTCGGAATGCTCTCGCGCCGATAAAGCGCCGTGATCGGTTTCCAAGCGGCCACATGGGCGTCGCTGTAAATCCCGGTGCAGCCGGGGCTGATCCGACCCCCGGGCGAGATGCCCGTGGCCTCCGCAATCGCGCCGCCAAGGCCCGCCGTGGCATAGCGCCCGTGATGCGCCAGATGCCAGTCATTCGGCAGCCCGTCGATTGCCTGATACTGGCACATCGGCGAGAGGACGATCCGGTTTCGGAAGGTCACCCCCCTGAGCGAGAAGGGGGTGAAGAGAGGGGGCAGGTCACTCATGCGGCTTTGCTTTCCAGTTGATCCATCAGGCGGTCGAGATCGGACATGATCCCTTTCAGTTTCGCCGCACGGCTCCGACCTTCCTCACCAAGCGAGGCGAAAGGGGTCAGCGGCGCGCGGACATCGCCCACCGGGCATCCGGCTTCGGCGGCGAGCGCTTTGGAATAGCACTGATGCCCATAGGTTGGATGACCTTCGGCAATTGTATGTTCGATCACGCTGATATGGCGCTGAATCGCCTTGGCGTCGTCGATCCGTCCGGCGACCAGCAGATCCCAGATCTGCGTCGAGGCACGCGGGATGTAGTTGCCAAACGGGTTCACATAGCCAACCGCACCCAGAAGGAAGCTTTCGACAATCCGTTCCCCGGCAAAGACATTCATGACACCTTCGGTCTCTTCCACGATGTCATAGACGCGGGCCACATCCATGCTGGCCTCTTTGATATAACGGATCGTGTCAAATTCGCGGGTCAGCTTGCCCACCAGCTTGGCCGACATGTCCACATTCGAGGTGAACGGGTTGTTGTAGAGCATGATCGGCAGATCGCAAGTCGCGGTGATGCCCGCATAATAGTGCAGAATCTCATCTTCTGTCGGCGTGTAGTAATAGGGCGGGATGATCATCAACCCCTGCGCCCCGGCCGCTTGCGCCTCGCGGGCATAGCGGGCCGCGTTCGGCGTGTAGGCGTTGGAGGCCCCGACCAAGACGTCGATCCGGCCATTCACATGGGCCACCGTATCTTCGACGAAGCTGGCGCGTTCGGCATCCGTCAGCGTGAGAAACTCGCCGGTGGTGCCCAGGATGATGATGCCGGGCACGCCCTGGTCGATTTGCCAGTCGATCAGACGGCGGTTCGCCTCCAGATCGATGGCGCTGCCATCTGCGGTAAAAGGGGTGACATTGACAGAGTAACTGCCGCGAAACGGAGTCATTGATGCTCTCCTGAGAGGTTAGAGGGAGGACCAGCCGTGATCGGCGAGGATCTTGTGGCTGGCTTTGATATCGGCATCCGGGTCGACGCCCGGCATATTCGCATCGGTGATGATTTCCAGGACCGTCATCTTGTCATAGCCGATCTCGGTCAGGGCCTCATAGGCTGGCGCGGGGTCGACGATGCCGGTGCCAAGCCGGTCATGTTTGAATTCCTCATAGCCACTGTCGGAGATATGCACATTCTCGACCAGATCGCCCAACAGACGGATCGCGGCACCGACGTCTTCTTTGATATAGGCGCTGTTGCAGATGTCGAAATTCACGCCGACCTCCGGGCCGATCAGGGCGGCGGTGTCTTTCATATCCTGCGCGGTGGGCAAGAAGGTAAAGGGCACGTTTTCCAGCAGCAGTTTCACACCGGTGCCTTTGGCATGCTCGACCAGCTCTTTCATGCCTTCAACAAACCAATCCAGCATCCATTTGGTCGGCGGGTTGATCAGGCTGCCGACCGGCCCCGGAATCGCCACGACATAGGGGCAGTTCCATTCCGCCGATAGGTCGATCGCCTCGCGATAGCGGTCAAGCGTGTAGCGGCGCATGATCGGGCAGGTGGAGTTTGGGTTGTTGTCCAAAAGCGGGTAGCAGAACGAGGTGATCTCGCCACCTTCGCCGTCGAGCCAACTCTTATAGGCGTTGCGCTGCTCCACGCTCAATTCAGAGGGCCAGCAATGCGGTGGGAAGATCATCATCTCGAATTTGCGATAGCCGAGCCCATGCAGATGTTGCAGGGCCTCCAGGCCATCCATCGCATATAAGAATGGAAAGGTGCTCGCCGCCACTTGGAGCTGAGACATGGGGAAAAACCTCCTGTTGGTATCGCATGTCATGGTGTTCATTATGCGTACAAAAGTTAGTATAGCGAACACAAGGGCCGACTCAATGGGATTTCTGTGACTTTGGAGCAATATGATCTGGTCATCATTGGTGGGGGGCTGTCTGGCGCGGCGACCTGCTATTTTGCGGCGAAACGGGGCGCGCGCGTGTTGCTGTTGGAGCGGCGCGATCTGAACCTTGCGGCGTCAGGGTCAAATGCGGGGTCGATCCACGCGCAAATCCCGTTCGACGCGTTTCGTGATTATGGGCCGGACTGGGCCGCACGCTATGCCGCGACGATTCCGCTTTTCATGGCGTCGATTGCGCGTTGGGCGGCGCTGGAGGCTGAACTTGGCGGAGATCTCGGGGTTGCGACCAAGGGCGGGCTGATGGTGGCGGCGTCCGATCGGACCTTCTTGCGTTGGAGCAAAAGGCCGAGATTGAGCGCCAAGCTGGCTTGCCGGTCGAGGTCTGGTCGGCCTCCGATCTCTATGCCAAGGCCCCCTATTTGGGAGCGGGCCTCGCGGGTGGCGCGTTCTGCCCGATCGAGGGCAAGGCCGATCCGTTTCGGGCGACGCCGCTTTTCGCCCGCCGTGCGGTTGAGGTGGGGGCCAAGATTCGCAGGAATACGCCGGTGGAGGCCATCGACGCTTGCGGAACTGGGTTCTTGCTGCGGGTGCCAGGCGGCACGGTCCGCTGTGATCGCGTGGTGAATGCCGCTGGGGCGGAGGCCGCGCGGGTCGGGCGGATGCTCGGGCTCGATCTGGCCCTGGAAGGGCATCCGATTCAGGTCGCCGTGACCGAGAAGCGCCCCCGCTGCTGCCCTATTTGCTCTATTACACGGGCGACCGGTTGACCCTGAAACAGGCGGCAGAAGGTGGATTTTTGATCGGCGGTGGCTGGCCCGCGCGGATGCGGGGCGGGCCGGTGGTCAATGAGGTGTCGATGCTGCGCAATCTGGCCGTGGCCAAGCGGGTCTTGCCCGGCCTGGCGGACGCCTCGGTGGTGCGATCTTGGGCGGCCATCGTCAATGGCACCGCCGATTGGCATCCGATTCTTGGGGAGGCACCCGGTGTGCCCGGCTTCTTCTTGAATCTGTTCCCCTGGATGGGGTTCACGGCAGCCCCGGCCGTCTCGGAAGCGCTGGCGGATTTGGCGCTTGGATATCAGCCAGCCCTAGATCTTTCCCTGTTCAGTTTGCGGTCAGACATCTGACATCGCGCGGCGCTCAAACGGATTGCACCTCTCTGGTCTGTTCGATATACGAACAAATGTTCGATATAGAGTCCAACCCGGGAGAGAACCGCCATGTCTGCTTATGCATCGATGCAAAAGGATGCCAATTACATTGATGGAACCTGGTGCGCGGCCGATGGGGGCGACGTCATATCCGTCACGAATCCTGCGACAGGTGCCGAGATTGGAACCGTGCCAAATGCGGGCGCCGCCGAAGCCCGGCGAGCCATCGCAGCGGCGGAAGCGGCGTTTCCGGCATACGCGGCCCTGACCGTAACCGAGCGCGGGGCGCTGCTGCGGCGCCTCCACGCGGAGATTGTAGACCATGCCGATGCCTTGGCCGCGCTTCTGACGGCGGAGCAGGGCAAGCCGCTCGCCGAAGCCAAGGCGGAGGTCCTCTCCTCGGCGGCCTATGTGCAGTGGTTTGCGGAAGAGGCGCGGCGCGCCGATGGCGCGGTGATCCCCTCGCCCTGGCCGGGGCGCAAATTGATGACCACCCGGCATCCCGTGGGCGTCGTGGCTGCGATCACGCCATGGAATTTCCCATCCTCGATGCTGGCGCGGAAACTTGGCGCGGCGCTGGCGGCGGGGTGCACGGCGGTGGTGAAACCGGCCTCGGCCACGCCCTATTCCGGATTGGTCTGGGCGCTCTTGGCAGAACGCGCCGGGTTTCCGCCGGGCGTCGTGAATGTGATCACCGGCTCGGCCCGCGCGATTGGTGGGGAGTTAACGTCAAATCCGGCGGTTCGGAAGCTGACCTTCACCGGATCGACCGAGATCGGCAAAGAGCTGATCCGAGCATCTGCCGGAACGGTTAAGAAAGTATCGATGGAACTGGGCGGCAACGCGCCGTTCATTGTGTTCGACGATGCCGATCTTGATGCGGCGGTCGAAGGGGCGATGATCGCGAAATTCCGCAATGCCGGGCAAACCTGCATCTGCTCCAACCGCGTTTACGCCCAGGCGGGCATCTATGACGCGTTTGTTGCCAAACTGGCCGAGAAGGCGGCGGCGCTTCGCGTTGCGCCGGGCGATGAGCCCGGATCGGAGCAGGGACCGCTGGTCGATATGGCGGCCTTGGCGAAGACCGAAGAGCTGATTGCCGACGCTGTAGAGCGCGGGGCAACCGTCGCGGCCGGGGGCGGGCGGCATGATCGCGGCGGGTTGTTCTTTCAACCCACTGTTTTGACGGAGGCCACCGCGGATATGCGCTTGGCGCAGGAAGAGATTTTCGGCCCCGTCGCGCCGGTCTTCCGTTTTGAGACCGAGGCGGAGGCGATCGCGGCGGCAAATGATACCGAATATGGTCTGGCGGCCTATGCCTACACCCGTGATCTTGGTCGGACATTCCGATTGCAAGACGGGTTGGAATACGGGCTGATCGGGATCAACGAAGTACTGATTGTGACCCCCGAAGTGCCCTTTGGCGGGCTGAAAGAGTCAGGCCTGGGCAAAGAGGGTAGTTGGCAAGGCCTCGATGACTATCTTGAGACGAAATACACCTGTGTCGGCGGTTTGACCGGATAGTAAAAACGCGAACTTTGGTTCGCATAGTAAAATTTTCTATAGACACCGGCCCGAATCGAAGTAAACTTTTTTTACCTAACAAATCCAGAAATTGGCGAGATCGAAATCGCGCCAAAACCCGGTGTGTGGGCTCTCTAGTCCTGCGCGATGCCCCACCAACACGTGGAGGGTAATTGAGATGAAACACTGGATCACCGGTTTGGTGACGGGGGCGGTCCTGGCCGCGACGCCCGTCCTGGCCGAAGAAGTGCTGACATTTGGGGTGCGGTCGGAGGCCAGCTCGCTGGATCCGCATTGGACCCAACTTTCGGCAGACTTGCAGGTGCAAGAACACATTTTCGAACACCTGGTCGATCTCGATTCTGCGTCGCAACCATCACCGGGTTTGGCAGTCTCTTGGGAAGCGATTGATGAAACCACCTGGGAATTCCGGTTGCGTGAGGGCGTGACCTGGCATGATGGTGAGCCGTTCACCGCTGAGGATGTGGTCTTCTCCTTTGACCGTCTGCGCGGTGGGATTTCCGGTGCGCCGGCAAGCCCCGCATTCACGCTGGAAAAGGGCGGCAAGACTTGGGAAATCGTCGACGACCTGACCGTGCGTATCTATACTGATGGGCCCTATCCGACCGTTGCCGAAGACCTCGCGATGGTGCCGATCGTGGCCCAGCACGCGGCCGAAGGGGTGACCGCGTCGGTGGACTTCAACAGCGGCCAAGCGGCCATCGGGACCGGCCCGTTCATGCTCGAAGAATTCGTGCCGGGCAGCCGCGTTTCGGTTGTGCGGAATCCGAACTGGTGGGGTGGCGATGTCCACTGGGATCGTGTTGTGTTCCGCCCCGTCGGCGAAGACGCCGCCCGTCTGGCGGCGCTGTTGAATGGCGATGTGGATATGATCGACTATCCGCCGACCATCGATTTGCCGCAGCTTCAGGAAGACCCGGATTTCACGGTCTCCACGATCCCGTCGGACCGGCTGATCTATATCATGCCAAGCTATCGGCATGTCGAAGAGTTCATCCGCGACAATGACGGCAATGTCATGGTTCCGAACCCGATGCGCGATTGGCGCGTGCGCCGCGCGATGAGCTTGGCCATCAACCGCGAAGCGATCCGGGATCGGATCATGGGTGGGGCCTCCTTGCCGACGCGTAACATCGTGCCGCCGGGCTTCTTTGGCTATGTCGAAGAGCTGGAAGCCGATCCTTATGACCCCGAGGCCGCAGCGGCGCTGCTCGCCGAGGCGGGTTATGAAGATGGGTTTCAGATCACGCTCCACGGTCCGAATGACCGCTACATCAACGACGCTCGCATTCTCGAAGCGGTCGCGCAGATGTGGAGCCGTGTCGGGATCACCACCGAGGTAGACGCCATGCCGCGCAACGTCTTCTTCTCGCGCCTGATCCGGGGCGATGAGCTGACGATGCCAGGTTTCGATGTGCCGGAGTTCTCGGTCTCGATGACCGGTTGGGGCACTGTGGCGGGCGAGGCGACGTATACCGTCTCGGGCACGCTGGAGACCTATAACGCGGCGACCGGCGGCGGGAATGGCAACTTCGGTCGCTATTCGAACCCGGCGATTGATGCGCGCTCGGTCTTGGCCAAGCAGACAATCGACAATGATGAGCGTCTGGAGATCCTGCAGGAAGCGATCCGGATCGGCATGGAAGACTATGCTTACATCCCGTTGCACTTCCAGGTGAACCAATGGGCGATGATCAGCTCGCTTGAGCATAGCCCTCGCACCAACGAGCGCATGCTCGCCATTGAAGTCAGCCCGGCCGAGTAACCGGCGCTATCCCCCGACGAGGCGAAAACTCATGACCGAATTCATCATCCGTCGCAGCATTCAGGCGTTGTTCGTCCTGCTGGTGATGACCGTTTTGGTGTTCTTCGGCGTCAATGTGATCGGCAATCCGGTTTACATCTTCGCCTCGTCGGAATGCGACCAAGCCTGCCTAGCCCGGATCATCGCCGATCTCGGCCTCGATAAGCCGGTCTGGCAGCAATATCTGATTTTTATGGGGAACCTATTTCAGGGGGAGTTGGGCAATTCCTTCACCCACGGGATCCCGGCGCTGGAACTGATCTTTCAGCGATTGCCAGCCACTTTGGAACTGGCGTTCTCCGCGCTTGTGATCGCGCTGGTCGTCGGTGTCCCGCTGGGGATGCGGGCCGGCCTGAAACCCGAGGCGTTCTCGTCTCGCATGATCATGGGGTTTTCCATGCTCAGCTTTTCGGTGCCGGTCTTCTGGATCGGGCTGATCATGATCGTTGTCTTCTCGGTCCAACTGGGCTGGATGCCCGCCATCGGGCGCGGCGATACGGTGCCGTTTCTGGGCACCGATGTGAGTTTCTTTACCCTTGATGGGTTGCACCACTTGGCCATGCCGGCCTTCACGCTCTCGCTCATCATGATGGCGATGGTGATCCGGCTGACGCGCGCGGGCATGCGCGAGGTGCTCTATGCCGACTACATCAAATTCGCCCGCGCCAATGGTATCCGCGAGCGCCGTATCCTCAGCCTGCACGTGATGAAAAACATCCTCATCCCCATCGTCACGGTGCTGGGGATGGAGTTCGGCGGTGTAATTGCCTTCGCCGTGGTGGTGGAGTCGATCTTCTCCTGGCCCGGGGTGGGCAAGATGCTGATCGATGCGATTGCGGTTTTGGATCGCCCGTTGATCGTCGCCTACCTGATCTTCGTGGTGATCATGTTCGTCGCGCTGAACCTATTCGTCGATATTCTCTACTCGCTGCTTGATCCGCGGGTCCGTTTGGGAGGGGCCGCGGCATGAGTGGAGCCGGTTCAACAACAACCGGGCCGCGCCCGGGCAGTTTTCGCGCGGGCATGCGTCTGTTCCTGGCCTCGCCGACGGCGGCGGTTGCCCTGGTTGTCTTTGTCGGCTTTTGCCTCGCGGCGCTGTTTGCCCCCTGGTTGTCGCCGCAGAACCCTTATGATTTGGCGCAGGTCGATATTCTCGACAGTCTCATGCCGCCGGGCAGCCAGAGCTTCACCGGCATGACCTATTGGCTCGGGACGGACGGGCAGGGGCGCGATATGCTGTCGGCGATCCTCTATGGTATCCGGATCAGCCTGATCGTTGGCCTCCTCTCGGGCTTCTTCGCACTGATCGTCGGCACCATTGTCGGGCTGATCGCGGCCTATCGCCGGGGCTGGGTCGAAACTGTCCTGATGCGGATCGTCGATCTGCAATTGAGCTTCCCCACCATCCTCGTGGCACTGGTGCTTTTGGTGATCCTGGGGCGCGGTGTGGACAAGATCATCTTCGCCTTGGTTGTGGTGCAGTGGGCCTATTTCGCGCGGACAGTGCGCGGGGTGGCGCTGGTCGAAGGCGCGCGGGAGTATGTCGATGCGGCGCGGGGGCTTCGGCTTGGCGGTTTGCGCATCTTGCTCGGGCATATCCTACCCAATTGCCTGCCAACGATGCTGGTGGTGGCCACGATGCAGATGGCTGCCGCAATCTCGCTGGAAGCAACCTTGTCCTTCCTTGGCCTTGGCTTACCGCCGACACGCCCGTCGCTTGGCCTCCTGATCGCCAATGGGTTCGATTACCTGCAATCGGGTCGCTACTGGATCAGTGTCCTGCCGGGCTTGGTGCTGCTGGCGATCATCGTCAGTGCGAACCTGCTTGGCGACCGTCTCCGCGACGTCCTGAACCCGCATTTGAGGACCTGACCCCAATGACCACTGTCCTTGAACTGCGCGACCTCAAGACGTCGTTTTTCACCGGTGATGGAGAACTTCGGGCGCTCCACGGCATTTCGCTGAGCGTCGCTCGGGGCGAAATCCTCGGCCTCGTGGGCGAAAGCGGCTCGGGCAAATCGCTCACCGGATTTTCGATCAACGGTTTGATCAGCCCGCCGGGCCGGGTCGTGGGCGGCGAAGTGCGTGTCCACGGCGAAGACCTCCTGCAGGTTGGCCCGGAAGAGATGCGCCAAGCCCGCGGTCGCAAGATCGCTATGATCTTTCAAGATCCGATGATGACGCTGAACCCGGTGCTGCGGATCGAGACACAGATGCGCGATGTTCTGGCCGCGCATTTGAGACTGAGCCGGTCTGGAAGCGCGGGCCCGTGCGATCGCCGCGCTTGACGAGGTCGGCATTCCATCGCCCGAAGAGCGGTTGCGCGCCTATCCCCACCAACTGTCCGGCGGCATGCGGCAGCGCGTGGCCATCGCCATTGCGCTTCTGCATCAGCCGGATCTGGTGATTGCCGATGAGCCGACGACTGCCCTCGACGTTACCATCCAGGGGCAAATCCTGTCCCTCGTGCAGCGGCTCTGCCGCGAGCGCGGCACCGCGCTGATCTGGATCACCCACGATCTGGCCGTTGTGGCGGGCATCGCAGATCGGATTGCGGTGATGTATGCCGGGCGCGTGGTCGAGATGGGTCCGGTGGATCAGGTGCTCGACCACCCGGCGCATCCTTACACCAAAGGCCTCATTGCATCGGTGCCCACACGCCGGATGCGGGGTGAGAAGTTACAACAGATCCCGGGCCGCATGCCGGCCCTGACCGGCTTGCCCGAGGGCTGTCCGTTTCAACCGCGCTGCAGCTATGCCACCGATGCCTGCCGTAGCCCGCAAGAGATGCGGGAGATTGGCCCCGATCACACGCTGCGCTGTGCCCATCCGCTTATCGAGGCTACGGAATGACTGAAGAACCAATCCTATCCGTTTCCCATGTCTCGAAACGTTTCGGTGGGAAGGGCGATTTGCTGGCCCAGATGCTGGCGGCACTTGGCCTTGCCAAACCGCGCCCACAGGTCCGCGCAGTGGAAGATGTGAGCTTCACACTCGCGCGCGGCGAGGTGCTTGGTGTGGTTGGGGAATCCGGCTGCGGCAAGTCGACCCTCGGCCGGATGATCGCCGGGCTTCTGGAGCCAAGCGCGGGCGAGATTTTGATCGAAGGGCAGGCACCTGCCGCGCGCATGGCCAAACCCGCCGAGGGGCAGGGCGCACGCGCGCCCCGTGCGCTCGATATGCAGATGATCTTTCAAGATCCGTTTTCCTCGCTCAATCCGCGGAAACGCGTCAACGACCTGATCGGGGAAGCCCCGCGCGTTCATCGCATCGTCAGCCCCGAGGATCTGGACCTTTACATCAAAGACATCATGGACCGCTGCGGCATTGATCCGGCCTATCGCGATCGGTTCGCGCATCAGTTTTCCGGTGGTCAGCGCCAGCGGATCGGCATCGCCCGCGCGCTGGCGGTGAAGCCCGAAATCCTGGTCTGTGACGAGGCGGTCTCCGCCCTCGATGTCTCGATCCAGGCGCAGATCATCAATCTGTTCATGGAGTTACGCGACGAACTTGGCCTGACTTATGTCTTCATCAGTCACGATCTCGGCGTGGTCGAACATATCGCCGATCGGATCGTGGTGATGTATCTGGGGCGGATCGTCGAAAGCGGCCCGGCGGAACAAGTCTTCGACGATCCTCAGCACCCTTATACCCGCGCGTTGATCGACGGCGTTCCAAAGCTGGACCGTCGCCGCGTCGCCTATGAGCCGATCAAAGGCGACATTCCCTCACCACTCGATCCGCCGAAAGGCTGCCATTTCCATCCGCGCTGCCCGTTGGCAACCGACCGCTGCCGCAGCGAGGCCCCGGTGTTGCGCGAGATCGCGCCCGGGCGGCAGGCCGCCTGTCATCTGATTACCACCGATACCGATACCACCATCAAGGAGACCGCAGAATGGCCAGTTACCAAGACCGGATGAAGAAGTTCCAAACCCTGATCGAAGGGCGGGCCGATCTGGTCTTTATCCCGATCGGGACCGATCTGGACTATCTCACCGGCATCCACCGAGATATTCCCAATTATGGCCGCAACCTGCATCCGGGCATGTGGTTGGAAGGGGCGTGGCTGGCGCCAGGGCGCGCGCCTGTCCTGACCTTGCCGCGTATGACTGTGGAATATGGTGCACCCGACGGGCTTGACCAGATGGATGTGCGGGTGCTTGGCGATTGGGACGATCCGGTGGAGATGGTGAAGGGTCTCTTGGCCGAATTCGGGCTGCCCGACGCGCCGCGCATCGCGACAAGCGATGATGCAGAGGCAGAGTCTCTGATGGAGTTGCAGTCTCTCCGCCCCGATGCGCGCTTCATCTCCGCCACGGCGATCTTGCGGGAGCTTCGGGTCATCAAAGATGCCGATGAGATCGAGAAACTGCGCGAGGCGGGCGAGATCACCGAGAAAGCCTTTGCGGCAGTTGTCGCGCAGTTGAAGATCGGCATGACCGAGCTCGATGTGGTGTCCGAGGTGGATTACCAGATGAAGAAACACGGCTCTCTCGGGCCGTCTTTCACCACCTCGCTTTATAACACTGGCCCAAATCACCCGCTGCGGTTTGGCGCCAAGCTGGAAAGCTGGCCTCGGGTTCTGACCGCGCCGGTTTCGGTCTTGTTTGACTTTGGCGCGGTTCATGACGGGATGTGCTATGACTTCGGTCGGACGGTGTCTTTCGGCGCGCCAAGCGATGAGCAAGTCCTGGTCCACAAATTGATCATGGAAAGCCAAGCTGCCGGGATCGCGGCGCTGAAGGCGGGTGAGGTCACCTGCGAAGCGGTGGATAAGGCCGCCCGCGATGTGCTGGACGATGCGGGCTACGGCCACGCGTTCCGGCACCGTCTGGGCCATGGGATCGGGTGGGACGTGCATGAACCGCCCTTCCTCACCAAAGGCGATGAGACCCTGGTACAAGAAGGGATGATCTTCACCATCGAGCCATCGATCTTCCAAGATGGCGGTATGAGCGCGCGGGTTGAAGATTGTATCGTGGCCCGGCCTGGCGGCGGTGAAGCCCTGACCAAAGGCTTCCAAGATCTGATCGTGGTCGAATGAGATGACCACATTGGGCGGCAAAACCTGTTTGATCACCGGCGGCGCACAAGGCCTCGGCCGGGCGATCGCCGACAGGTTTGCCGCCTCCGGCGCCAGGGTTCTGGTCCTTGATCTGCCCGATGCGCTGGCCAAGGCCGATCTGCCCAAGGCCTGGCCTCCGATCCCGCTCGATCTGACCGGAACGGAGGCAAAAGAGCATCTGGACGCGGTTCTCGCCGGGCAGGATGGCCTCGATACCCTTGTCGCAAATGCAGGGGTCGTTCCGCCTTGGCGTAACGTCACCGATCTCGATCTCGCCGAATGGGATCGGGTTTTCGCGATCAATGTGCGCGGCATGGCGCTGAGCCTCGGCGTAGCCGCGCCCCATCTGGCAAAGACCCAGGGCGCAGCGGTTTTGATGGCATCGATCAACGCCTATCGCGCAGTGGCGGGGCAGGCGCTTTATTCCGCGAGCAAACATGCGGTGGTGGGGCTGATGCGCGCCGCGGCGCAGGATTTGGGGCCGCTTGGCGTGCGGGTCAATGCGCTTGCGCCGGGCCCAATCATGACCGAGGCGCTTCAGGCCCGCATTGCTGCGCGCGCGACCGATGGCGGACCTGACCCGGATGTAGCCGCCGCCGATTTGGCCGGTGAAACCGCTTTGGGCAGGCTCGCGCGGCCGCAGGATGTGGCCGAGGCGGCACTTTATCTCGCCTCCGATCAAGCGGCTGGTATCACAGGGGTCTGTTTGCCTGTCGAGGCAGGATTGGTTTAGTCGTCAACAGACTTCGACGAGGCGATAGGTTCCCGGAACAAATCCATCGTCCCGGTCCAAAGCACTTTCGCGATATCCTGCCCGGTATTGGCCCAGCCATGCAGCCGCCGGGCGCTGTAATGCGCGCTATCGCCAGGCCCAAGCGCAATATCGTCACCATCCAACATCAAACAGAGCGTGCCCGACAGCACATAGAAAGTCTCTTCGCCTTCATGGTTCACATCCTCCGAGCGATAGCCCGGCGGAATTGTCATGATGAAGGTCGACAGCGCATGACCAGCAAACTCGGCGCCAAGCCGTTCATAGAGCAGTTCTGACGGGCCGAGCGCCAATCGCTGCCTTTGATCGGCCCGGGTGATGCAATCGGTCGGGTCGGGCCGGGCGATGAAGGCATCCAAGCTGGTATCCAGCGCCGCCGCGATCCGCGACAGGGTGGTGATCGTCGGCACCGCAAACCCGCGCTCGACCTGGCTGAGATAGCCTTTCGAGATATCTGCCGCACGGCAGACGGTCTCCAGCGTCAGGTTCAACTGGCGGCGTCTGCGGCGGATCAAATCGCCCAAAGGCGGGGTGTCTGCATCCCGTGGAATCGCTTGGCTCCCTACTCCTGTTTGCGGGTCTCAGAAGAGCAAAAAAACCGCGAAAAATCAAGGAGTTTGAGGCGATTTTGCCGATAGATCAAAGCTTTCGCGCAGATAGGCGGCTAAATCTCGATGGGTGGTAAACCAGACATCGCCTTTGGCTTTGGCGTGCGCGATCAAACGGTCCAAAATCCAGATCCGTGACCGGTATCCAATGACAAACGGATGCATTACCAATTGGCAGACTCCGCCTTCTTCATAGGCCAGATCGAACTCGCGTCGGAAGATGTCGAACACTGCCTCGGGTGACGTATAGGGCCGGGTCGGTGGGGTGCGATTGAAGAGCAGGTAGGCGGCGTCGTCGCGGACCCAATCGACCGGGATTTCGATCAAGCCCGACGGGTCGCCGTCCAGAAGTATCTCGTAACACTCATCATCGGCCATCATTGAGCTGTCATATTGGAAGCCCAGTTCCGCGGTGAGGGCGGCGGTATGCGGGCTCAAATCCCAATGCGCCGCGCGGTGCCCAACCGGTTCGGTACCGGATAGGTCGGCCAATGTATCTCGGGCACGGATCAACATCTCGCGCTCTTCCGCCGCGCTGAGCGTCCCTGTTTGCTCATGAATCCAGCCATGGACGCCAATCTCATGCCCAGCCTCCGCGATCCGGCGTGGCTCGCTTGGGTCGATCAACCCGGCTACGGCCGGCATGAAGAAGCTCGCCGGAACCGCTTCCCGGGCCAGCAGATCCAGAATCCGCGGCACGCCTGCGCGGCGGCCATAATCGCCCCAATTGAGCCGTCCTATTGCATGGCCACCCGCGCCCATTTCAAATGTTTCGTGATCGCAATCGAAGGAAAGCGCCACGGCGCAGCGGGCATTGCCGGGCCAGGTCTTGGGCGCCAATCTGCGCCCGGCGCGCACGCGGTTGACCAGACCACGCCACTCCGGCTCAGTCCATTGATATGGCGGGATTTTTGAAAGGTCGCGCATTGATCTCTTGTCGGCTGGAGGAGGGAGGTTTTTATACCCTATCTGCTCGGCAATTGGATGCAAGTGCGGGCGAGGATACGGAAATAGCCATTGTAATCTGCCTTTCGCTGACATTAATGTCAGAGAAGCCGGTTTGGATTAGACTGGATCGGTCGAATGGTTTCTCTGCCCTTGGACGCGCCGTAACGTGACGCGCGCCAGCCGGGCAGACGGAAGGTCCTTGGGGACCACAGAGATTGCCCTTTGTAGAAGGGCTTATGAACGGATGGCGCAGACCTTGTCGCGCTGTCGGAGACAAACCGCGATGACGCGCGCGAGACAAACCCTGGCACCGAGAGGCGCGGCATTGGCCCGCCCCTCAACGGTGCGCACGCGCGCCCTCGCCATTTCAGGATATCATGACCGCCAGAGAGCCCGAGGGCTCGGGATGCGGTCATGCGCAAGGATAACATGGCAAAAAAGATGCTTATCGATGCCACCCACGCGGAAGAGACCCGCGTTGTCGTGGCAGACGGAAATAGAGTCGAGGAGTTCGACTTTGAGTCGCTGAACAAGCGGCAACTCGCAGGCAATATTTATCTCGCAAAGGTCACCCGGGTGGAGCCATCGCTCCAAGCGGCCTTTGTCGATTATGGCGGCAACCGGCACGGATTTCTGGCCTTTTCGGAAATCCATCCGGATTATTACCAAATCCCGACGGCGGATCGCGAAGCGCTCCTGGCCGAGGAGCGGGAATATGCCGAGGCGATGGCCGCGAGCGAAGAGGAACCGCGCCCGAAACGGAGCCGTGGTCGTCGGCGCCGGAAAAGCACCGATACCAAGGCCGAGGCCACGAAGACCGACGCGGTTACCACGGGCGAGGCCAAAACTCCTTCCGGCATGGATGTGGTCGATCTGGGTGATGAAGAGGTTGTTGCCACCGATCTGACCGACGCGCCAGAGGCCAATGCAGAAGAGGCGGGCAAAGCAGAACCTGACACGGCGGCTGAGACACCAGAGGCCGACGTTGCGGAGGCTGACCCCGCTAATGAAGTCGTTGCAGAGGCAGAAGCGTCTGAAACGGATGAGGCCAATCCTGACACGGCGGAAGACGCATCTGAGCCGGAGGCCGATGACGATACCAACGCAGCGGACGAGCCCGATGTAGAAGGCGACACCGAACAAGACGACGCCGAACAAGATGGCACCGAGGATGACGCCCAAGCCGCCGATGACGATGTTGATACGGTCGCAGATGATG
Organism: Fontisubflavum oceani; assembly: GCF_030407165.1. Lineage (GTDB taxonomy): Bacteria > Pseudomonadota > Alphaproteobacteria > Rhodobacterales > Rhodobacteraceae > Rhodophyticola > Rhodophyticola oceani. The sequence continues at coordinate 3,000,193 of NZ_CP129111.1, read as the reverse complement.
ACGACCAGGAAGACATCCGCCCTGTACGCAAGCCGCGCCCCCGGAAGTACAAAATCCAGGAAGTCGTGAAGGTTCGCCAGATCCTTCTGGTCCAAGTCGTGAAAGAAGAGCGTGGCAATAAAGGCGCGGCGCTGACCACTTATCTGAGCCTCGCGGGGCGCTATTGCGTGCTGATGCCGAACACCGCGCGGGG